>DATKXY010000222.1:0-58577 GCA_035528795.1 archaeon
AGGCAGGCCTTTGCGCAGGCTTCCTGCGCGTAGGCGAGCTTGGCGAAGCGGAGTAAAAGACTAAAGTGCCAGGATTAACTTTTGTTTCTTTTTGTTTAAAAAGAAATGGTTTTGCTTCTTTTGCCACCAAAAGAAGAAAAAGAATTTCCTTTACGGGTAGATGTAAACAATTTTATGACCTGAGTAGTAATTACGTTGTCAGCCATCAAAAACAGGGATATCAGCTAAAAAGCCCGCCGGAGTACCGGCTTAAAAGCCTGATACCCCCCTGTTAATGCGTAACCTTCCTGAAAATCTCCCCTGTCAGCAACCACTTTCCGCCCTGGTTGGCTTTCTTTCGGCTTCCTGCCCCTAATAGTTCTTCCTTTCCAGGCAAAAGATTTCTCCTACTTCAAACGATACTTTTTCTCTCCGGTTTTAAGTCCCGCCTGGTAAGCATACAGGCAGGCAAAAGTGCGTGAAAGATATCCAAACCGGTAATAACTCCAGATTGCTGAAAGCTGAATCCAATGCGCAGACAAATACAAAAAAAACGAAAAAATATTTTGCAATATATAAATATTGCGAACTATTTGAGCTATCCTCGCTGGACAGCCGGATCAATCATCCTTAAGATTAAGCCGTAATTATGAGGAACGGTAAATTTACGGAGACCTGATGTATCCCTCACCCTATATCCGATTCAAAAGCACGCGTCAGGAGCGGGAGTGGTTCGAGGGGACCCGCGGAGATAGCGGCCGGGACCTTCTCCACCCTGCGCTTTATGTCCTGGTACTCGCCGCGGCCCACTGGCACTACCTCCGTGTGGGGCAGCCTGCGGTGGTGACTCACATCCTGCGTACAGGCAATGAGCAGCGCTCGATTTACCCCGGCAGTCCGGACCGCCGCTCACCGCACGAGTTCGGCCGCGGTGCGGACCTGCGGACCAGGGACCTCGCTCCGGAAATGGCAGGCGAATGGGAAGCCTGGATCAATAATACATTCCCTTATCACGGTAAAGAAGGGGCCCTAACGGCGCTCCTGCATCAGATCGGGAACAGGGGACAGCACCTGCACCTGCAGGTGGGCCCTCTCGAAGCGCACCCCCCTGTAATAGAAACTTTCATTCAGAGCACCCTAACCTGAAGGGAGAAAAGCATGTCGAAAAAGGTCTTGATGCTGGTCGGCACTATCCTGGGCAATTGTCTGGTGCTGGTTCTCTACCACCTGTGGCCGGAAATTCCTTCCGATGTGATCCAGTGGGTGGTGGGCGGTATCTCATCCACCGGTCTGGGAGGATTGCTGGGGCAGGGGTTTGCCGACGGCCTGAGCCGGGGGCTTACCTCGAGCCAGGGAGCCAAGATCATGGCTTCACAGCTCCAAAAAAACTCCTCGGCCCCCGAAGCCTCCGCACCTTAAGTCTGGAGTTGGGACAGGGAGGGCTCACCGGGGGGTTGCAGACCGGAAGATTTGGCATTTACGGCCGGCTGGAGGAAAAAGAAAAACACCCCTGTTGGAAAGTGGGGATCAACTGGCGTTTTTAAGCTGCGGCATAGTGTAGCCAGCTAAACCTGTATTCAGGAGCGGATCGGGCCGGGGTCAGGAAACACCATGTTCCGGCCAAAGGCTGATAAAATCGAAACGAATGATCAGAGAACAGGTGACAACAGCGCCCGGCCCGACCGCCAGAAAAAATATGAGTGAGAGGCATCGAAAAGAAAGATGCTCAAGCTGCCCTAAAGAGGCAGACCTGGCCCGTCTGGAAACGCGCCAGGATTCGTTCGACGAGCGGCTTGAGGCAATGTTTCAGTCCCAGGCCCGGTTGTTGAAAAAAATCGATGAGCTGATTCCGGCAGTGGCCCGGCTCGAAGTCAAGGCTGGAATCTGGGGCGCCGTGGGAGGAGTCCTGGCGGCCCTGGCTGTGATTGCCGTGGCTTTCGCCAGCCGCCTTTAGGAGATCCGGCGGACTTGTTTTGAAAATCCAGTGATATCTACATGAGAGAGAAAACTGACCAGAGGTTTTATGAGCCTGCAGAAACCGGAATTCACTTTTAAACAGCTTCTACGCCTGCTCAGGCATCTCCGGAAAGGAGGTACGAGAAAAGGCGCCTGCGGTTGGGCG
Source organism: archaeon (assembly GCA_035528795.1). Classification (GTDB taxonomy): domain Bacteria; phylum Gemmatimonadota; class Glassbacteria; order GWA2-58-10; family GWA2-58-10; genus DATKXY01. The sequence continues at coordinate 2,102 of DATKXY010000222.1, forward strand.
GGTATTACATACTATGAACTTGAGTTGAGAATTTATTTGGATTCGAGGTTTGCCGAGGCGGTTGAAAAGTGGGAATCCCGATCTCTGGCACGGGATGAAAGGAGACTCCATTCCAAAGTGTGTAAGGACGACCGACAATCCCTGCTGTTCCGCCTGAGAAGGGTCTACGGTCAGGATAAAGACAGAGATAAAGGAAAAACAGTCCAGAAAAAATATGAGCAGAGCAGAGATTACGCCGAAATCGAAAGAGAGATCAATTCCCTCCCGCTTGAAGAGCGAAGAAGACTTACGGCAGCGTATAGATGCCCTGCCCCCTGCCCCGCGTGACCGGGCGCTGGGAAGGCTTGGGATCGGGATTTTCGCAAAGGCCTTTTTCCCTCACTACTGCCGGACAGAGGAAAGCGGGTTCCACCGGGAACTTTACAATCTGATTACCGAAAGTGTTCTTGAGGATGATGGATCCAGAATCGCAGTCGCCGCCCCGCGGGAGAGCGCAAAAAGCACTATCGTCACTCTTTTTCTGCCGCTCTGGTGCATCTGTTATCCGGATCTCGCCCGCAAGCGCTACATAATTATCGCCTCGGATACAGCGACCCAGGCCGAGCGGCATATCGGCGATATCAAGATCGAGCTGGAAGACAACGGGAAGCTCAGAGAAAGCTTCCCTCAATACACCGGGGCAGGCCCGCTGTGGACCAAGGGCGAGATTATCACCAACAGCGGGGTCAAGGTGACCGCCCGCGGCACCGGAGGCAACATAAGGGGCCTGCGCCACCGCCAGTTCAGGCCGGATCTCCTGATCGGCGACGACCTGGAAAACGACCGCAACAGCCAGACTCCCGCTCAGCGGGACAAGATCACCGACTGGTTTTTCAAGGCCTTCTCGAAGACCGGAGGGAAACGCGCCGACACGATCGTGATCGGCACGATCCTGCATTATGACAGCCTGCTTTCGAGACTGCTCAAAAACCCGGCCTATGAGGGGCGCAAATACAGGGGCGTGGTGCGCTGGAGCCAGGAGACCGCGCTTTGGGAAGCATGGGAAAGGCTTTACACCGACATGTCTAAACCAGGAAAAGAAAGGGCCGCCCGGGCGGATGACTTTTTCGATACGCACCGGGCGTGGATGACCGCGGGGACAGAGGTAATCTGGCCCGCGCACCGCAGCTACTGCGACCTGATGAAGCTGCGGGTGGCCGAGGGCCCGGCGAGCTTCGACTCCGAGATCCAGAACGAGCCGGTAAATCCCAGGGAATGTCTTTTCCAGGAGGAGTGGTTCTGCTGGTTCGAGGAGGAAAAACTCGACCTCTCGCAGCTTACGGTTGTCGCAGCGGTTGATCCATCCCTGGGCAAAGAGGGCAAGCACAGCGATCCCTCGGCGATTGTAGCTCTTGGCCGGGATGAAAAAGGCGCGCTCTTCGTGCTCGATGCCGATATCGACAAGCGGGCGCCGGACAGGATAATCGAGGATACGCTTGAGCTCTACCTGAGGAGAAAACCCTCGGTGATCGGAGTCGAAACAGTGCAGTTCCAGGAATTCTTCAAGACCACCCTGGAGAAAGAGGCCGCAGGGCGCGGGATCTATCCGCCGGTAAGAGAAATAACCAGCACCAGAGACAAAAAAATACGCATCCAGCGCCTGCAGCCGCTGGTGAAAAACGGCACCCTGCGGTTCCAGAAAAAACACAAAGCGCTTTATGAACAACTGCGCTTTTTCCCTAAGGCGGACCACGATGACGGGCCAGACGCCCTGGAAATGGCGGTCCAACTCGCTGAACTAATCGCCGGGCCGGAGCAGTTCCGCTTTGACCGACCGCGCACAAGGACTGAACATCTAAAAAAGGTTTTCGGTTGATGGCTACCAACGGGAGAAAAAGAAGAAGGGGACGGTCTGACAGGAAGCGGCTCTCGGTGCATGTGGGCCGGGAGCTTTCAAGCCCGCTCAAGGACAAGCTCTCAAACCTTTTCGGGCGCCTGCTGGCCAACCCGGACCGCACCCTGGAAGACCATTCGAACGAAGGGCTCAAGTTCTACAGCGAAATGCTGCGCAAGGACACCCAGCTTGCCATGTGTTTCAGGCAGCGCACACTGAATGTGATGGCCCAGGGCTGGCGGATTGTCCCGGGCGGCCAGACACGCGAGGATCTCGAGCGCTGCGCCTGGGTCGAGGAGGTTTTCAGCGATATCAGGAATTTTCACCTCAGCCGGAGCCGGTTTTTCCGGGGAATCTCCCACGGTTACGCCCCGGTTGAGATAATATTCAAACCCAGGCCGGACAGCCTGATCGGGATCGACTCGTTCAAAAACCGTGACCCGGAAAGGTTCCGCTTTGACAGGGACGAAACCCTCGTTCTTGTCGGCTCGCACGGCGAATGCGAGGAAGTGATGCCGCGCGAGAAGTTTGTCCTCAATACCTGGGGCTCGGATGAAACTCCTTATGGTCAGGGCCTCCTGCGCGAGATTTACCCGCTCTGGTATTTCAAGAACAATGCCTTGAAAGAGCTGGTGCGCTTCGTGGAAAAGTTCGGCGCCCCCTATCTCTGGGCCAACTACCCGCGGGGACTCTCGAACCCCGAGCAGGATGCGCTTCTTGAGGTGCTCAAACTCATGCAGTCCAACTCAGTCGGTATCGGTCCCGAGGGCACCGAAATCAAGATCACCGAGGTGGGGCGCCAGGGAGTGATCGAGGTTTTCCGCTTCATTATCGAAGAATACACCGACCGTCAGTACGCCAAAGCGATCCTCGGCCAGACCCTCTCCACTGAAAGCGAGAGCGGCACTTACGCCCTGGCCAGGTTCCAGAGGGAAAACCAGCAGAACATTATCGAGGACGACTCCCTCTGGCAGCAGGAAGAGATGAACAGAGTGATCCGGACCCTGATCGATCTGAATTTCGGCCCAGTACCCGCCAGGAGCTACCCCCGCTTTCGCATTCCGTACGAAGAGGAAACGGACCTCGAGTCCTACCTCAAAGCGGTCTCGGTGGCAGTGAACGAGCTGGGGCTGCCGCTGGCGCAGTCCTGGCTGCGTGAGCGGGCCGGTTTTCCCGCGCCCGGAGCGGATGACAGGCTGCTCGAGGGCCGAAAACAGCCCGCAGAGAGAACCCGGGACCCCGAGCCGGTTCCCGGGGACAGCCGGTAAGCCGCGCCCCGGCTGTAGAGACACCTCATGCCGTGTCCTCTTGGATTGAAATTGCACAACTGCTGGATAAGGAGTTGGTAAGACATGCCTGAACTTACAGATAAGCAGATTGACGGATGGTGGGACGTTGCGCGCGCAGGCCGGTGGAAGGGCGCTGTGGGAGGAGCGCCTGCCGAGATCGAGATCACCCCTCAGGATCTCGTGGAGATGGCCGCAGACTACGATCCCCTGATCCAGGAAGCTCCGGTTACCGTGGAACACACAAAACAGGGGCCCGCCCACGGATGGGTTCAGGCCCTGCGGGTGGCCGGGGACAGGCTCCAGGCAAGGTTCCAGGATCTTTCGCAGGAACTTCGCCTCTGGCTTGAAAGCGGAGCCTACCGCAGCCGCTCGATAGAAATGTACAAGCCTTTCGAGCCTACAGGCAGGGCCTATCTGGGAGCGGTAAGTTTCCTGGGCGCAGCTCCACCGGCGGTTAAAGGGCTCTCGCCTGAACCCTCCCTTTTTACGCACGGCACGGCCTGTAATCCGATCCGGGTCGAGGCCCAGTCAATGGTATTGGAAGAAGCCCCCATAGAAAGAGAGGCACAGATGGATGAAAAAACGATTGCCGAACGGGTAATCCATTCGCTGAAGGAAATGTTCGCCGGGCGACCGGAGGAGCAGAAAGGCCGGGATGCCCAGTCAGAGAGCGCCAAAAAGCTCGAGGGGCAAGTGGCCGAGCTGAAAGAGGCTCTCGAGCGCGAGAAAGCCGCCCGTACCGAGGCCGAGGAGCGCCTGGCCGGGCTGGACAAAAAACTCGCCGAAGTGAAGCGCGAGGCCGAGCTTGCAGAGTTCACCTCAGCCTTGGAGGAGGCAGCCGCAGAGACCAGGATCACCCCCGCTGAGCTCAAGGGCTATCTCAAGCTCGGCTCCCGCCTGGATGAGGATGGCCGCCGGGTGATCCTCGAAGAGGTTGCTCAAAGGCAGCCCTCGGCTATTTTCCGCGAGCTTGCGGCCCCGCCGGAAAAGGCCCCCGGAACAGGAAGCCTGGCCCGCAAACGCGCCCGGTTCGAGAGTTTCCCCGAGGACTCGGAGCACGATGCCGCGCTCGGGCTGATGGCCGCAAACCCGGAGCTTTCATTCGCCGAAGCGATCAAGCAGGTGCGCCTGGAAGCAGGCTCCGGAAAATGAAAGCCCCGAGGGAAAACGCTCAAGTCTAGAAATCCAATTTAACACCAAAAGCGGAGTTTGGGTAAAATGGCAATTAAGCTCAGAGAAAGGCTTCAAAACACGGATACTTTTACCGTGGGATCCAGCGATATCGCCCGCGGAAAGTGCGCAGTGCTCAACAGCGGCGTTGTGGACGCCTCAGGCGCCAATGCCGCCAAGTTCGTGGGCATTACCACAGAGATCGGCTATTCCGGCAAGGATGTCAGGATAGCTCAGGGAGGGAGCACTGTGCTGGCCCTGGCCGCTGACAACTCGATCAGCGAGGGCGACTGGCTGCTTTCAGATGCTGACGGCAAGGTGACTACCGCTGCAGCCGCAAGCCAGGGCACAGTCCAGTACTTTGTGGGCTATGCGCTCAAGGCTTCGAGCGCCGAGGACCAGCTCATTCCGGTGGTGGTCTGGCCGGTGCGCGTGGACAACCCGTCACCCTGATCCACAGGCGGCCCTTAGCGAACAGTCTTTTGTTACCGCACGGCGCGCCGTGCCCCACGAGTTGAACCAAAATCGATATTGATAAACTGGAGAAAAAGAAATGGCAGATAGATATTCCACCCAGAATCTCAACCGCACCCTGACCCAGTTCGCCCTTGAAAATATTGGCCTGGGAGGGCCTTTTGTGGCCGACCGGCTGGCTCCTGTCGTGCGCGTGCCGACAACCACAGGCAAGTACTACAAATTCTCGAACACCGAGGCGCTGCGGGACGACTACGACGCCCTGCGCGCCCCCAAAACAGAATCCAACGAGATCAAGCGCTCCTACAGCTCGGCCACTTATACCTGCCAGCAGTACGGACTGCGCGAGCTGATCGCGGATGAGGAGATGGACAATGCGGACCGCGCGGTGATCGACCCTGAGCGGGACGCGATCAACCTGATCACCCGTAAGCTCCAGCTTTCCGTGGAGCGGCGGGTGATCGCCAGACTCATGTCCACCAACTACATGACCGAAAACGGCGCGGCCACCGCTGCCTGGAACGCCGAGAGCGGAGTGGAGATCGAAGCTGATATCGATGCCGCCAAGCTCAACGTGCGAAAAGTGGGCGGAGTGGAGCCGAACACCGTTGTCGTTCCGCCACACATTGCAGTAGTGGCCAAAAAGGACAGCAAGATCAGGGACCTGGTCAGGTATACCGATCCCACCCTGCTGGTCAACGGTGAGCTGCCGCCCAGGCTGTTCGGCCTCGAGGTGGTGATCCCCCTGGCCCTCTATGACGAGGCCGCAGCCGGGATTTCCGCCCCGAGCGTGGATTTCGCCTGGGACAATAACAGTGTCCTGGTCTGCTATGTCGAGCGCACGACTCCCAGCAAACGCTCGATCTCGCTGGCTTACCAGTTCCGCCGGCCTGTTGCCGGAACGCTCGATATCGCAGCCTACCGCTACCGTGATGAAGGCAAGCACGCCACAGTGATCGAGGGCCTGATCGAGCAGACCGAAGAGGTGGTGGCTCCCTCCTGCGGCTACTTGATCACAGGCGCTTACAGCTAACAAGCGCACGGCTTGACAACGCATAGAACATTTCAAAGAGGGGCGGTTCGTGAACCGCCCCTCGAAAATGCTGATTGAACGGCACATTTCCGGGAGGGAAGTGTGAAGGTTAAAGTTCTGAAACACTGGATTTGCGCCGGGCGGTGTCCTGAGGTGGGCGCAGTGATCGAGCTGCCGGAAGATCTCGCCAGAAGCGGGATCGAGAAGGGCCTCTGCCGCCGGATTAAGTCCGGGCGTAAAGACGCCTCCTCAACCAGGACACAAAGCCAGGGCGCGAAAAAACCGTAAACCGAGGAATACGGGTCAAGGCGGACTCTTATCGCCCCAGGCCCGGCTCAAAGCGAAACAGGAGGCAAAGAAAGTGGTTAGAAGCCCGTTGATCTGGGCCATGATAACCCTGTGCGCTGCATTCAACCTTGCCGGCGCGCAGGTTACCGCCCCTCTTACCAGGGAGTTCAGGCATAACAAGTTCCATTACTGGAATGAAAGCGGAAATCTGCTGGTCTCCGCGACCCTCCAGAACAACCGGCTCGACACGCTGCCTGAGATGCGTATCCGGGCGGTGGTGCTGGACACCCTGGGCGACTCCTCGCAGGTGATTCTCTCTGTCTCAAGCTGGACCGCCAACCGGGCAGCCCATGAGACAGATACTGTCCTGATCCACACCCAGCTCTGGCTGCCCTGCAAAGGACCCGGAGGGACAGGCCGCGTGCCTGACAGCACTTTCAGCCTGATCTTGCGCAACAGCAAGCCTCCGGAGAAGAGCGAGGCTTTCAGAATCTGGGTCGAGCCTGTGGGCGAAGACGAGGGATTCGTGCAGCTTATCCCCTTTGCCAACGATACTCTCAAGGGCACTGGGAACGATACCTCGGAGGTTATCAACCTCGGGCGCGGGGCCAAAGAGGCGGTTTTCGGCTACAAGCCAGACGGCACTACCGCTGCTGTTTATGAGCTGCTTTACAATTCCGGGTTCGGCTGGGGGCTTGCAGGCCCCAGCGACACCCTGGCAGACAGCGCCTGGACCGCGGAGACCCAGGCCGGCTCCTGGAGATTCAGGGATGTCGGGGAGCTGCTCGATGCCGAATTGTTAAGGGTTATCCGCCGGGGCAAATCAGCCGCTGATACGGTGCGAGTCCAGCAGACCCTGAGAACCAGACCGAGGTAGCAGATGGCGTATTCAACGATTACAGACTTGACGCGCTGGATAGACGAAAGCGAGCTGATCCGTCTCTCCACGGATGACCCGGAGGCCACCATTCAAAGCGCAGATGTGGTTACAGTGACCGGCGAGGCAATCCAGAGCGCCGATGCTGAGATAGACAGCTACCTTCTAACACGCTGGCCCTCCCTGCGCTCCTATGACCCGGTACCCGATGAAATTAACCGCCTGAGCGCGGTGATCGCTGTCTATAACCTCTATCTCAGACGGCGGGCGGTGAGCGAGGACTGGAGGCGGAGCTATGAGGATTGCAAGGCCAAGCTCGAGGCCGCCGCTCAAGGAGAGTATACTCTGGGTCTCGACCAGGAGGGCAATGTGGCTGGAAGCGCTGAACCTGCCTTTCGCACTGATGCCGAACAGGACGACCGGATCTACACGGATGAGAGGCTGGAAAAACTCTGACTCCGTGCTGCCGTAAGTTTTAAGCCGCCGGCGGCGGCCTGGCCGGGATGATTGAGAGAGTTGGTGTCTTCAGAGCCTGGAAGAAGGTTTTCATACGCGATTCCCCGGTGCAAGAGGGGATGGACGGGGCAAAAGGAAGCCTGGGGGCTGCCGCCGGCCGCTAAACCAGAAACACCCCGCCGGTCGGGTTTAATATGCTTTTTACGACAGCCATTGAGGATTCGACAGGCATTATTCTGATGAAATCCCCCCTGCCCCCCTTTATGAAAGGGGGGTGGCGATCCTTCCCTTTTTGCAATGGGTAGAAGTGATCCTCCCCCTTTGGAAAAGGGGGACTGAGGGGGATTCGATAATCTTCTCCAGATTTTACAATGGCTCTATTTCCATGGTCAAACCAGTGTAACAGCCTGGTGCCAGCCGTGGATGAATTATCAGCAAAGAGTTTTCGCTCGACAAACAATCCCCTGACAGAGAGGAGTTTTCCTTGGCCGCATTGGTAAAAGATATTTCGGATGCAATTATCGCCAGGCTCGCTTCGGGTGTCGACGGCTTGAACACGAAAACGGTGGCTACTTTCGCGGGCTCGCTCGAGGAGTTTGTCGAGCTGGGGCGCAACCTGCCTTTTGTCGGGGTGGCACTGGAGAATATCAGGTACGAGGAGCTCAATGCCCAGGGGAGCCTGGCCGAGGAGCACCTGACCTTCTGTCTCACCGCAGTGGCCGAGGATTTCCGGGGCAGGCATTTCAGCGTGGAAAACACCTACGGCCTGCTCGACAGTATCCGCAACACCCTGATGGGACAGACACTCGGGATCTCTGGCCTCGCTCCGATAAGCATTCTCAAGGCCGAAAAAGACGGGGAGGCTGAAAAAGAGGGGCTGGCGGTCTACAGGATCGAGATCCGGACCTGGCAGGTATGTCAGCAGAGCTGAAATCCCCTGGCTGGCAAAAGATAAAAATAGAAAATCCGGAGGCGGTCTCAGCGCTCTCCGCGGACATTTTGTCAACTCAAAGTTCAGGTGAGGTAAAAAATGGCAACTGTACAGAGATCAGCGAGCAAGGTCGCCTGGTCAATAAAGAAGCAGTCGGCTTTCGGCACTGCGCTAGTCAAGACCGATCTGACAAAATTCCTCAAGCTTGCCGATCCGCTTATTATCAACGAGTCAGCCGAGCACTGGACTGACCGGGGCATGATCGGCCTGGGCCACGACTGGGAGACCCAGGCCGGCAGGCTCAAGCAGTTTATCGAGTTCGAGATCCCGGTCCAGCCTGTCCCGGTGGATTTCGCCGGCTACCTTCTGGCCCTCTTTTTCAGCCAGGAGAGCGCTCAAACAGCAGCGAGCGGAGCTTTCAAGCACACGGCAAAGTTTGTCGCCCTGGACACGCGTCCCAGCGCCTATACAACCACATTCGCCGTGCATGAGGACGGCAGCGACTATTATATCCAGGATCTGGCCTGCAGGAAACTCACCCTGCGCGGCCAGGGCTCGAACAGGCTCGAGATGGGAGGCTCGTTTGCAGCCTCGAAGATCGGGGGAACGCTCTCGAGCTACACCTGGCCCTCCAGCGCCGCTTCCCGCTACGTGTATAACTATGCAGGCACTTTCACGATTGATGCGGCCAACAAGAAAGCCCAGCTTCACAGCTTCGAGCTCTCCCTTGAATCCGGCATCAATCTGGACCTTGCCTGGCAGAAAGTGGCCGCGGAAGCAAACCGGATTTACCCCTCGCTCTGGCCTTACACCCCTGAGCGCAGCATGAGCCTGTCCCTCACTGTTCTGGCCGAAAGCTCGGACCTTGCCGCTTTCCGCTCGGCACAGCAGGGCGGCTCCGAGGATGCGCTTGTGGTCTCCTGCCTGGGCGAGGCGATCCCCGGCACCAGCCCCACGGATTACGATGAGGTTGAAATCAGCATTCCCAAGGCGGTTTACAAGGCCCTGGAATACAGCTACGACAGCGGCCTTCTGCATCTCGAGCTCACGGTCGAGGGCCGCTACGACAGCTCGACCGGAGGTCCCATCTCGGTCAAAACCACCGAGGGCACAGTGGAAGAGTACTTTGCAAGTTGAGGAGGGATTCCCAGATGACAAAGCAAAAGCTTTTCCCCCTCCCGGCCGGAGGGGAGATCAAGATTGTCCTGCGTGTCCGGGCGCAGGGCGAGACCTATGAGCTGGTTCACTTTTTCCGTGAGCCGAGCGCAGCGGATAAAAAGGCCTACTGGGGGCATATCACCCGGCCCGAGATTTTCGACGGAGAAGGCCGGGAGGGAAGCATGGATTATCTGGGCGCAAACGAGCTGCTCTATGACCGCTGCATTCTCCGCGTAGAGGGCTACGACTGTGCACCCGGCTCCGGGGACCTGGAAAGCGGCCAACTGCAAGCCGGCTGGAAGAAGCTGATCCCGCTTGAGCACAAGCTGTGGGCTGTGGAAAACCTTCTGGAGCGCGCCGGCACGCTGAGCGAGGAAGCTTCAAAAAACTGATCCGGGACATCCGCGCCCTCTTTGACCGTGCGGATGTCCCTGAGAGAGACACGTTCTGCCCGGGCCTCGAAAAATGTTTCAGCCTGCAGGAGGGGTCTGACCCCTGCGCAGGCTGCAAGGTGAAGGTTTTTATCCAGTGGCGTCCCAGGTACTTTTCAACGGTCTACGCAGCCATGCTCGCTGACTATATCGAGGCTTTCAGGCCCCGGCCCGAGCAGGTGAGCTGGAGCGATTTTGAGATCTACCAGGCCTTTCTCACTGCCCGGGCGGAACACCAGGACGAGCAGGCGAAAAAAATCTGGAAAATGCGAAATTCGATTAATAAACAAAATTAGTTCGTTAACGCTCAGCTCTCAGCGTCGTGTGGAACCCGGATTGATTAAACCCCTTTTAAACCCTTATCCGGTGGGCTATGAAAGTACTGAATATTCTATTGGCCATTCTATAGTGTTCCTCCGCAGGAGACATAAAATAGAGATGAACCTTGACGGGCTGATATTCGAGGATGCGGCCAATTTTTCGGAAGGTTTCGGAGCTGTGACCTTAGGCGATAGATGGCGCTTTATTGAAACACAGGGTAAAAGAGCGTTCGGGATGCTGGAGTTGAGAAGATTAATTACAGTAAAAAATGAATGAATAAATAATAGTTAAAAGGTAGTTTCTAATACCTTTGATATATGCTCTTGCGGAAATTAAATTCTCTTTGCAAAAATTTTCTTAATAACCTTAGCAAGGAGGAGGTAATGCCGCAAGTGACGATTTGTTTTTCAAGTTATAAGGAGCTTTTTGATATGCTTGCTCAAATTGCTACAGTATTAGCAATGGGATTTGCAGGTTGGGCGCTGTTCATAAGCGCAAGGGCTACTAAGTTACAACGAGATGCGATACAAACAACTCTATTTTCTGATTTTTACAAAAGTGCATCTGAGATATTATCGCAACGACCAGCTTCTGATGATCATCAAGACAAAAACGGGATTGGCGCTTGGTGTGTCATGTTTTTGGCTCATTTAGAATATTTGGCAAGCTTAGTTAGAAGAAATCATATATCGTTTAAATTGGCTGAAACATATAGAGCAACAATATTAGCTTGGTGCGATGATGTTCTTTTCGGACAGCCGGAAGCATTAAAAGAGCATTATCAACATGATCCAGAAGCCTTTTCGGACTTAAAATGGCTATATGCGGAGTTAAAAGATCGTTAGCCGTTCTAGGTGTTCTTTTTGGATACAGGTTTTGGATGAGTTTTTGGGAGAGCTTTCGGTTTTGATTTGATTATTGGGATTTTTGCAACGGGCTGGCCGAGGCTCTCTTTTTCGGCTGAATTAACAATATTGTATATTTTTGATGTTTTTTTATCGGCCATAGAGAACTCCCTTTGGCTTATGTGTTTTTCGGAGTTTGGAAATGACAAGAATCGCAGAGGTGGCACAAGACAAATTAAAGCTAAATAAACACTTTAAACTTGTACATATTTTGTGGCTTGATTCGCGAGGCGCATCCCCCAATTGGCAATATATTGATGACGATGAACCACAATTGATAAAATGCCACACTGTCGGGTACCTAGTCCATGAAGGAAAAGACGCAAAAAGAATTGCACCACATATAATTGAAGATGAGGACGGCGACGTCCAAGTTACCGGCGATATGGTAATTCCCAATGTTGCTATCTTGAAAATGAAAACAATTGAATAAAAAATTACTTTTTCTTTTTCTTGTCTGCGGTCTGAGTTAAAGCAGAGGCAGCAACTGATTTCATGTCTTTCTTAGACACTTTAACACCACGAAGAATCTTGCTTGCTTTAGAAGCAACACTCTTTGAAGTTTTCTCATTGCGAGCCATATATCCTCCTATGAATGTTTTAAAAAATAGAAAAATGGCTTATTTACTTAGCGCACCCTGTTAGGTGCAAAGCTTTACTGTGATTATTTATTGTTCTATTATACTCATTGATAGAAAACATTACGGAATGTCCCAGATAAAGTTAGTAAAATTATGAAATTATTCGGGATGAATATTCAGATTATACCAAATAAAATCAAGAAGTTTAGAAAAAAGATTGAAGATAGATACTCAAAATGCCCCACTGGAAACGGGGGAAGTTTTGGAGAAATTCTTTGTTATGAGATTCACACTCAACCAATCAACCCTCGCATGATGTACAAAACCTATACCGACGGTTATATGACGGGATTAACCTTTAAAGAACTCGCCCAGAAATGGGGCATAAGTGTAAACTTCCTGGGCGAGTTGATTGCTGATCATTGCAAAAAACTTGAGGAATAAATGCTATTTCCCCTGTGCGTTTAGTTCTTTGCAATGATGGCACAGTGGCAATCCGCCAGTACCGGGAACTTTATTGTATGCCTCGATGTTATTGCCCTCTGTGCATTTGTTATTGTTATGGTATACTGCCGTTCCTGGCTTCTTAGAATGAAAAGGAGAAACTTGCATAACTCGACCACCTTTCAGGTGACGCATGAAAACAAATTGAAGATATGCCCCATTCTATTATAATCGATTTTAAATTCCCTTTGAGATTATAAACGATGTACAGATTGTTTTAATTTTATCATAATCCATTAATGAATACAAGTATAATTAATGATCGAGTCAATTGGGTGAGCTAAGTCAATAATCCATAGAAAAATTATCTATTTACTTTAAGTTATTAAATGGTGTTTGTCAATAGTTTGGGTTTGCGCGGTATATAATTAATTTAGTTTAATAAAATTTAGCTTTCAGCGTTATGTGAAACTCGGATTGATATAAAAGGATTGAGATTTTACCCTTTACATGAAAACCTCCTATTGAGAGGGATGCCCGCGAAGTGGACCGGGTGTATCGTCTTGATTTTCATGTTCCTTTATGTCCACAAAGCGGGAATGAGTATTTATGAAAAATATGTCGAGTCGGATAAAAAATTCTAAAAATCCTCTGGAGCAATAATGAAAATAGATCGCTGGGTCGAGAAAGCTAAAGGGCTTTACGAGAAATTCCTGGATTTAACAATAGAAAAGATATCCGGGATATCTCCTGACAAGGACAAAATAATTCCGCCAGTCACCCTGGAGCTTCCAGACGCAATAGGAGTCGAGCTGCCGGACCTGCTGGCCGGGCGGCAGCAGAAACTCACGCTCCCCGGCATGCCTTTCCCCGGTTCCGGGCGCAGGGGAGCGAAAAACAATCTCTACAATATCCTGGGCAGCCTGCTCGAGACATTGGCTAAGGGCCCTGCCGGGGGCTCCTTAAGCAGCGGGTATTCCCAGTTTCCCGGCAACCTGGCCAATTCGTCAATTCCGGGCCTGGATAACGGTGTCTCATTCGATCTCCTGAGCGGTGATTCCGGCGATAAGGCCCTCCAGAGCATCGGGAGAATCCAGGCACGCTACGGGGAAATGGTGGACATGATAATCTCAGGCAACCAGAGCGCCCTCTCGAGTATCAGCGGGCTTTTCCAGCAGCTTGAGGCCCGCGGCTGGGCAGCCGCTGATTCGACCGGGAGCCGGTTTGCCCGGCTGCAAGGGGACATTTTCGGCGGCATGGGCGATTACGCTGCCAGGCTCGGCTCGCTCACCGGGCTTGCTTCCAAGGCTTTCGCAGCCCTGAGCTCCATGAACCCGTTCGCAGCCTCGGCAGCCTCGGTGGCCCTTCTCGCCCTTGGCAAAGCCCTCAAAAGCCTGGCCTCGTTCTCCGGATCGAGCGGCAGCACCTACTCAGGCGGCTACTCGACAGCCGGCGCCTACGGCTCAACAGGCGCTAATCAGGATTCCGGAGCCGGAAACACCTGGACCGGGCCCCAGGTGGTCAATGTCTATATCAACGGCCTTAAGTCCGCAAACCCCTACGAGGTCGACCGGACCTTGAACCGGGCAGGAGTGGACCGGGAGCTCAGGCAGAGAATCAGGGAGCTCGTGCGGACAGGCTCGAACCCGATCCGTGAGTAATGAGAAACGGGGAAACGGGGAAACGGGGAAACGGAGAAACGGGGAAGCGGAGAAACGGGGAAACGGAGAAACGGGGAAAGGATCTGTTAATAATTTCAGCATGCTTTCGGTTGCATTGGATTTAACACCTGAACGGTATTTCAGGCTTAAGGAGTGAAAGATGGCTGAGTATCCCCATATACTGGCCAGGAACTATCTGGAGCAGGCCACTGTCTCGCTGTCCGATGATTCCGGGAACCCGCTGGCCGAGGATCCGGTATACCGCCTGGCTTACATGGCGGACAGGTCCCGGCTGTCGAAATGGTACGAGAACGACTATGCGAGCGGGATCCGGGTGACTTTCGCTTTCCCTGAAAGCGTTGCAGCAGATACATGGGTATTGGACAGGAATTTCAACATCACGGGGCCCTCTGCGGCTGTCCAGTTGCAAAGCTCGGCTGACGGGAACAGCTATGCCACCGTGGATACCATCCCGGGCCCCCTGGACAGCGATTCGATCTACTGGCGCACCTTCCCGGCGCAAACAAAAGCCTACTGGCGAATCCGTCTCACCGGACTCACCAGGCCGGTCTCGATTTTCAACCTCTGGCTGGGCAAGCGGATTGAGCTCGGTTTCGGGCCTTACGGGGATTTCGACCCCTATGAGGAGGAAATCGTGGGCGAGCCGGTGCATGGGGCAAGCGGGGGGTTCCAGTGGACACAGCGCTTCCGCAGGCGTGTCCTGAGGGCCGCTTTCCAGAACCTGACCGACTCCCAGTACTCCTCTCTCGAGGACTGGTGGACCCAGGCCGGCCGCGAGGGAAAAAACTGGTGGTGGCTCACCTATCCCTCCTCGGAAGCCGCTGATCCCCTGTATCTCAACTGTGAGGGAACCGCCAGGCGCTTCGCCTTTTCGCAGACCGTGCGCTACGGCACTATCGAGGCCTGGGAGGTAAAATAATGGCTCTTTCTCCGACACAGACCTGGAAGGACGCCAGCCGGGCCGGCACTACGGAGCCGGTCCTGCTTTTCGAGCTCAGACCCACTGTGCTCTATGACGAGAGGAATTTCCGCGGGGACTGGAACCGCGTGGACCCGCCGAGCGCAATCGCCACCGGAACAGGCCAGTACCAGAATTATTACACCCTGAACCCGAACCATCCATCGGATGAGCTCAGGCTAGCCTCCTGGGAGGTCGAACATCCCGAAAAGCAAACCCATCAGGTCGAGACCCTCCTTTTCGCCCAGTCTGTCACCTATTACAGCTTCGCAGCTTACGGCAGGCAGACCAGAGGGCAAAGTGCGCGCGGCGGGTTCCTCCAGACATTCAAATCCAGCCGGGCGTTCCGCCTGAAAAAGCTCTATCTGGGCCTGAGAAATGAGTCCCCTGATCCCAATACCCTGTACAAAGGCAGGCTTTTTGTCACCATATACAGAAACCTGCTCGAGATCGACACAGCCGGCGCAGAGGGTAACAGCCACCTCGGGGCACTGCTCGACAGTGCCGAGAGAGTATTCGCCGGGGAGATAGATTTCTCCTCCTCGGAGGGCTGCGAGACTCTCACTGACAGCAGCGGGTTCTGGCATGTCCTGGATTTCAGCGATCAAAATATCTGGCTGCCTGGCGGAAGCGAGCCGTGCGCTATTTTGCTGGAACCGGAAAGCCAGGTGGGCCTGGAGACTCTTAAGCTCGTTACCGGCGGCCAATCGTACACCTATCCAAAGGGCCAGCTCTATAAATACGACCCTGAAACCGGCAGGTTTATCGAGAAATCAGGCGACCTCGCTTTCAAATTTATTGTGGATGGGTATCAGCCGACAGGCTCAGGCATCTGGACTTTCGATGTCGGCGAAACGCCTTCCGCAGGCCTTGACGGAGAGCTGGAACTCTGCTACTCCGAGCCAGCGGACACGAGCCTCTATTTCCAGATGCGAGAGGCCGCTGCCCAGTCCGGGTTGAGCTCGAAGCCCTGGAAAACTGTGACAGACGGGTCCAGGATCACAAAACGCTGGGTGCAGGTCAAGGTGACTTTCAGCTCAGGCACAGGCCCGAACGGTTCAGCGCTCGATACACCGCGGGTCTACTCCATGCGCGTGGCTTTCAAAGAGAGCCACAGGTTCGTGCTGGCCTCCAGGCCTCTTTTCGGCTACCCGAACTGCGTGGCCGAAGCCCCGGACTATTCCGCAGAGGGCGAGCCGCTCTCCGGCGAAGCATCGGCCACGGATACGAGCCGGATCGTGCTGATCGACGGCGGAGGCATGCCGAGCCGCATCTTCTCCCGCTGTAATATGAAAAACGATGAGATAAAGGTTTATTTGGGTTTTGACTGCCCCAGCTTTCTGGATACCAGCCAGAGCGGCTATAACAACGGCAACGGGGACTGGCTCGATTTCAAAACAATCTGGATCGAGGATTGGGAAATCCTAGACGGTCGGATTGTTGTCCATGGCTACGACCAGCAGGTGCGGTTCAAAGAGGCCGAGTCGCCGGGGCCCTGCAACCCGCCGGACATGGCCGAGGAAATCCACTACGACCTCCAGAACCCGGCGGACATAAAAAGAGACCTTCTCAAGCGGGCCAGGATCCGCCCGAGCAAGATCGATCCGCAAAGCTTCAGCAGACTGGAGAGCGCTTTCGACTGGGGCCTGACCCACGAGATTAAACAAACCACCAATCTGCAAAAAGTCGACCGGGAGCTGAACAGGCACCTGCTCGCTTTCCAGGTGGTGGATGAAACCGGCAAGTGGGCCACGCGGTATGTCGATTACGGCAATACAGCGTATGACCCGGAGCTTGGGCTCTGGCTGCAAAACAGCAAGGCGCTGCCCTGGCTCAGGGGTGATGACCTCATTGCGGGCAGTGAGCGTTTTTACCCGGGGAGAAAATACGTCCGCAACGTGGCTGTGATCCTGTTCGGCGGGAAGGGAAGCGACCAGCGGGAATACAGGGGCATTGCCATTGACTATGACGAGAACAGCGAGAAGGCCCACAAGGAGTACGCCTCGGATAAGATCCTGAGCGAGTTCATCCCGGCAGGCGAGGATGCGGGTAATAATAACGGAATTCCGCTGAAAGTGGCCCGCAACAGGCTTAACCTCCAGAAAGACGGTGTGCGCATGCTCGAGTTCTCGACCAGGCTCGAGTTCGCCTGTCTCCAGATCGGCGATCATATCAACCTCACCTCGACCCTCTACAGCCGGCCTGGAGAGGCGAACCCCAATCCTCTGCTCGGGATGCTCACCCGCAAGAACATCGACCGCAATCTGGACGCGATCCACTGGGCCGCGCTCGTACTTCTGGATGCCGGGCAATGCGCCACCCAGGTGCCAACAGTCAATCCGCCGCAAAATGTGTCAGTCACCGCAGGGGGCGACGGCACGGTTTCCTGGAACTGGGCCAGGAGTGCAGATGATACAGCCGCCACAGGCAACAATAGATATGAGCTCCTCCAGCGCCCGAGCCACCTCGAAACCTGGGGCTCCGCCAAAACCAGGGTCAACGCGGATGGGTCGGCAAACTATGAATACATTGATCCGGATTTCACTGAGCTGATCTCCTACGATTTCGGGGTCCGGTATGTCAATGCCAGCGGGCGGGCCTCACAGATCATTAGCTGTGAGAATGTCCTGGTGATCGATTCCGATCCCGGCCCTCCAGGAGAGGGCGATTGGAGCGTGCTTCCGCTGCCCGGCGCAGTCGAGGTTTACCTGATAAACGAGATGAGCGGGGCGCACCATTACAATGTCTACGTGCGGCCTGACACGAACACCGGCTGGCAGCTTGTGGGGACGATCCCCAGGGAAGCCGGCCGCAGGGGCTCTTTTATCTGGACCCCGCCGAACCCGTATGTCTCGGATTCCTACAGGTTTTCGCTCTTCGCCCTGTCCTCGGTCGACAATTGGGGTAAAGAGAGCAGCCGGTCGGCGCAGAAACTGATGTGTTACCGGCCGCTGATGAGTCCCACCGAGGTTCTCCCGGCGCCGGGTTTCAGCACCGGCGGAGGCGCTTATCCGCTGATCAGCCGGGTGAGCATCGAATCGGGCTTCGCTTTTTCGATCACGCTCAAGATTGTCGCTCCCTGCGGCGAGGAAGACAAGATAGACCGCTATGAGCTCGAGCGCAGGGACGACTGCGGAACCGGCCAGGCGAGCTGGTCAGGCTGGGAGCGGATCCCCGATTACAAGGTCAGACAGGAAGATTCGAGCATCCCGGCCCCCTCGGCAATTTATTACGACAACACGGACAGGAAGCTCAAGCCGACCTATTACTACCAGTACCGCGTGCGTGCTGTCGGTAAAAACAACGTTCCCGGCTCCTGGAGCGAGTCGGTCACACTCCAGTTGACAGAGGACACCACGCCCCCGGACCAGCCTGCAATCACTGTAGAGAATTTTCAATACGCAAACAAGATAAAAATCAGCGAGCCGGCCCTCGGTGGGGTCACCCCCTGCCCGGATTTCAGCCATTTCAAGATCGAGGGCTACGAGCAGAGTGCCGCAATCTGGATCACACTCTCCGAACACTATAAAGGGACAGTTTTCATGCACCAGATCAATGACAGCGATCTCGGTGAAAACTGGAAATACCGTGTCACTGCATACGACCACAGCGGAAATGCCTCGACAGTGAGCTCCGAGAGCGGTTACAAATCGCAGAAAAAGGCCGGGACAGCGGCTCTCTCCAGTGTAGTGAACGACACCCTGGCCCAGGTTTCGGTGAACGAGTCCAATATTGAGCTAAAAGTAGACAAAAGCGGAGTGATCAGCTCGATCAATATCAGCACTGAGGGGATAGATATCCAGGGTGACAGAATCACCCTGAATGGAGATACGGTTTTCAGTGCAGACTGCGAGGTATACGGCTTGCTCAAGCTGGTAAAGACAAGCGATAACACCGAGCGAATCGAGATCGGATCATTCAATGGCGAGGAGGAAATCAGGCTGTATGGCAATGATGCTCTGGGCGCAAGACTGGGAACGATAGAAATATCCGAGTCGACATTAGGAGTAATCAACCTTTACGGTCCTGATGAACTGGGAACCGGTGAATCATACAGGTGGGATTTAACTGCCTGGTACATGATTCCTGTCGGCGCGTCGGCCCTGGTCCTGCCGGACGCCTCCAAATCCGGAAGCTGGTTTTCCTTGTCCGGAAAAGGGGAGCTCGGCTGGCATAACACCGATAGAGAGATGAAGATTTTGGAAGGATCGAACCTTTACCGTTTCGCGCCGGTCTATTTTGATACAGAGAATAACAAGCTCGTAATCCGCAAAGGCAGCAGTACTTACGATATCTTGCGCATAACCTATAATGCCGGCAGTAACAGGTTTGAATGGGCCGGCAAATATTGGAATGCCGACGGTAGTGTTTAACCGGGGAGGAACAGCCATGAAAGAAAAAATCGAGGCCCGGATAACTGAGCTCGAGAAACAGAAAGAGCGGGCTCTTGAGGGCTACAATGACAAAGAAGCTGAAATCAGCGCGGCCACCCAGCAAATGAGTGAAATGATCCGCAAACTAAAATCAGAACGCAGCATGTTTGCCCTTGAGGCCGCCAAATGCCAGCAGTCGATCAACGATCTCAAGGCGCTGCTCGCTGAAGAGAACGGGGGTGGAAAATGAGTGTCTTGAGGCTGTATGAGGACTCGGAGCTGACACAGATTGTCTCAAAGGATGGAGACTTTACCAACCCGGATGATGAGAGCTCGATTGACGGTACCAATGGTGAAACGAAACAGAAAGCCCTCTGGGTGGCGGTCGAGCAGACCACTCTCGGCGCGGCAATCACTGATACCGAAACGCAGACTGTGACCCTCTCGGCGGCCAGGTTTGCAGACACCGATTACAGCGTGATTATCGTGGATTCAGAGAAAATGCTGATCACCTCAGGCCACGGCACGACCACGCTCACTGTCACCAGGGGCTACAACGGTACTACTCCGGCCACCCACTCCAACGGCACGGCAGTGTATCTGGCCTACGACTGCACCTCGATCACGATCGATTGCGCGGACAATACCGGCACGGACGAGTCCGGCTGGGTCACCTACTGCGATGACTCGGAAGGCAGCCCGGACGGTTCCTGGGAGGCCCCGCACTCGATCTCGAACCTCAACTACAACCAGAACGCCGCGATCTGGCGCAAGGTGGTCGTACCGGCTTCCACTCCGGCAAGCTACAAGCAGGACCTTATCCATAGAATCGCGGCAACTGTCAACGAGACCACTTGATAGGAGGGAGAAATGCAATTAGCGGCACAGACAGGTCCCCGCGGCAAGGTGGTCTCGCAGAACTCTGCCACGCTTACCCAGGCGCTCGCGCAAGGCGCAACCACCATGCATATCGCGGAGGACATATTTGCGGACAATGATCTAGTGACAATCGGTGAGGAAGACATATTAATCACCTCGCACGGAACTCCTTCAACCGTGGTGCGGGGACAGAACAATACCCAGGACACAAATCACGCGAACGGTCAGAACGTCCGGCTCTCTGCTGGCACAACGCTTCTTTCGCATTCTTTTGACGGTTCGACCTACCTCTCGGCTGTCCGCTGCGGCGGCGAGATCGAGGCTCTCTTCGGCCTCGAGATCGACAGCACAATCAAGTATATCGCCATCAGTACCCCGTACCAGCTCGAGGTGCTGTTCCCCATGGCCAGGTATAAGCCTGCAAACAACACGGTGATCAAGGTCCTGGTCTGGACCTGGGCTGCCGAGGCGGTTTTCTGGGCCCAGTATCAATCATGACAGAGAGAAGCAGAGAAATGGGGATATAATTATTGTAGGGGCGACCGGCGGTCGCCCTGAAACGGAGAAGCGGAGAAAGGGAGAAGATGTTTTATGCTTTGATGCAGCACTGCTTCGAGTTCTTTTTTCAGGTGGATTACCCGATTGTCTGGCTCGAGATCGATCACGACAGCCGGTTCGCAGTCGGGAATTCAGTCGAAATAGATAGCGCTGGCCGGTTTGCAATCCAGAATTCGGTAGAGATGGATCACGATAGCCGGTTTATCATTTTTGCGACCCCGGAAATCGATCATGACACGGCTTTCGAGATCCAGGCAGCCAGCTTGAGCGACAGCCGGTTCGTGATCGTGAATATCGAGCAGATCGATCATAATACCCGTTTTATAATCGAGGCAGCCGGGCTGAATATTGACCATCAGACCTCGTTCACGATCCGGGAAGAAGATTCTTTCACGAATTAAGGCTTTTTCATTTGTACGGGCGACCGGCCGGTCGCCCCTACCAAGCGAGGAAAAAATGAAACGGATTTTCAGTTACATTCTGCCGCTCCTTATACTGATTCCGCCCCCTCTTGCCAGGACTCAGTATATAGGCACGGCGCGGACCTGGCCTGGAGAGAGAATTGCGGACAGCCTGGCGGCAAAGCCGGATACATCCGCGCTGAACTCCCTGAAGGCGCGATTTGAATCTGACAGCGCAAAGGTGGCGGACAGCCTGGCGGCTCTAAGACAAAGAAGCGAAGCTAAAATCGACAGCAACGCAATCAAGGCCGGGGATAATATAGAAATAACCAGACATGCTTCAAACGGGAGTCTAGACAGCCTGACAATAAGCTCAACGGCTAGTGGCGGGGGCATCTCCAGCGATAGCCTGTTTTCAGGTTTTCCAAAACAATTTGATTATATAATTGGTTGGGATGGGAGCGCAGAAGAGACAATAACTCTAACGAAAAAAACAGGGGTTGATACTACATCCGGAGATACTCTTTTCTGGTGCATGAAACAGTTAATATCCACTGGTGGAAATATATTTATCAAGCCAGGAGACACTCTTTGGGTAGAGAGGGCAGGTGTGAACCTGGGCGACAGTGTAGCAATGCCGATACATATATTTGGCTATAAACGGATGAGCGTTATTAGGATCAGAAATGGAGCTTATTGGAATTTTGATGAAGGTTATGCTTGCCTTGGGGGTATTTACTTCCATGATTTACACATGTTGGGAGGGCCGCCGGCCAGTTGTACTATTTACGCGCTTAGGCTGAAATATGGTAAGGTATATTATGATAATTGCTGGTTGCAATACGGGTGTATCTCAGGGCAACAAGGTGAAGGAGTGGCAGTAGCAACCAACTGTACTTTAGATTCTTTGTGTATATATCCTGGTAGTGGTAGTAGTCTTGATTTTGAAAACTGTCATGGTAGCATCTATAACATAATTAACGCGGCTGGTTGTATACTTACCTTTCGTGCATGCAAAATTGATTATGTAACCTGGGCGGGCGGAACAATAACAACATTTCAGGCTACTACAGTAACCCAAATAGCTGGAAATAATAGTCTTTCGACCTCAGAGTTAAGAGCGTTCGGATCCCAATTTCTGTTCCAATCAGAGGGCTCAGGGAGGAATGTATCAGCTTCAGAAAGGGCCGAGGTTTTTGGCTGCCGGTTCAATTATGGCGGTTTAGTGTTAAACTACTACTATAATTGTATTTATGCCAACTTGTTTCGGAATGCCGTTCTGGCCCTGGATGTCAATAATAGCAATGTCTCGATAAAAGCAAACCACTTCAAATCATGCACAACTTGTATCGATCTGGCCAGTGGTAAAAACAAAATTTTTATCCGAAACAATAGCTACGGGACAGAGACAACCTTCATTGTTGACGGCGGCGCAACGTTCGAACAAAGCTTGAATGACGATTTTGAATAGTTAAGTCGGGGGTTCTTATGCGTTTCAAACTGAGTGTATTAGTAAAAATTGGAATCTTATTAACCATCTGTAACGCTTATGCCGGAGATTCGTTGTGGGTTTTGAGAAATAAGATTGATGCTGAATCGGCTCCGGGGTTAATCCTGGCCCTGTTCAACGAGAATCCATCCTGGGTGCTGTTGATTGATAAATGGGCCTTGCAAGGTTCCGGAATCACGGAGCCGGATACTCTCGGAAATTGGCCGGTCAGTACTGTTTCGGTTATCGCGGATACTTCAAAATGCCAGATTGTAACTCTCGAGCGGGATCTGCCTGATTATCCGCTCCGGTATCTCAAGGCTGTGATCGGCGGCGATATGATTGATCCGGTGCTTGCCATAACCGACAGTATGCGGGTGGCTGACAGCCTGTTTATGCTGGACCAGTAGCTCGAGCAAGCAGGAGCGACAATAATGACAAGGTGGATCTTAGCACTGACTGTTTGTTTAGGCGCTTTCGGGGTAATGGCCCGCTATCAGCAGGAGAAAAAGCCAAAGCCGGGGAAGAAAATTGTGGCAGTGGATACTCTTCTTTTGGCTGATAGTGTGGCTCCTGCCGGAGTTATCAAGATTAGAATTGACAGCCTGCCTCCACATTGACTAAGGGAGAGTGATTTTGAATGCAAGAAAAACCAGAGCAATTTTTTATTTCCCATCCACCTCAAAAAAACTTGCCTACCACCCTGGAAACCAGTTTCTTCCACTTGGGGAAATCCGCCCGGTTTTCCTTATTCAGTAAATAAACTATCACAAATTCCTGCCCGGCCCTGCCGCTTGAGTAAATTTCCCTTACCCCCTCGCAAGAGACATATTTACCAGGGATAAGCTCCCTCCAGCAATCATCATCCGCCATCTGCTCCTCTGTAGCTGGCCCCAGAGTGCAGAGCACACCCAGATTAGCCAATAAATCCACAAAGTCCTTGCCTGTTTTCTCATCGGTTGAAACAAGCGACACCCGGTTCAGGATGCTGAAAGTCTTTTTATCGGGCTTAATAACCAGGTACAGTCCAGGGTCTACCCGCCCCGGCCTGGCCTGAGTCTCAACCGTCGATTGATCTCCCCAGTGATCGGACATTCTTTCACCTCCCTTTATTCTGACTTTTAGCTCCTGACCGGTCCCTGCTATTTTGTGAGGGGGCAAAAAGTAAGGCACCGCTACAGAAAGCAAAAATTCGGGCCAGCTAATAAATTGTATGTCTATATTATGCCGGATGTCAATTGTCCATCAGGCAGCAGGCCTTCATAAACAGGCTTGAATCTTTATTGAGGACGCTTTCTCACCCTCCCCGGTGAAGAAGTCCTTTGCCGCTTCAGGCTGTGCTGCGTGGAATGAAAAATTGACAGCCGGCCCGAGGAGCGTTTAATATTACAGCGTGCTGAAGGAGCCATTTTCGAATGGAAGCCGTTAGGGGTTCCCGGGGGGGGGAAATGTTTTATCTCCCTGGTTTATCTCTGGTTTTTCTGGCATATTAAAAGGGCCGTTTGCATAATTTACTAAACCCGGTAGCTTTATCCGGGCCGGTTTTCTAGACCAACATTCAAGGAGAAAGAATGCGGACATTTATTGCAGTTGAGCCTCCAGACAGCGTGCGGGATGAAATCGGCCGGCTGACAGGCCGCCTCAAGGACCATTTGCCCGGTCTGCGCTGGAGCAAACCCAAGAACATTCATCTGACCCTGCGCTTCCTGGGAGAGATCGATCCAGCGCTGCTTGAAACCTTAAAGAAAGGGGTGGAAGGAGCGGTCTCTCCCCTTGCTCCATTCAGCCTGACAGTGGAGGATATCGGTTTTTTCGGCAGCAGGATATGGCCCCGGATCGTCTGGCTGGGACTTGAAGGCTCGGATGAGCTAGCCGCTCTCGCCAAAGCAGTGGAGAATGCGGCTGTTGAAACCGGGTTCGGCAAGGCCGATAAGCCTTTCAAGGCCCATCTGACCCTGGCCCGCATAAAAGATAAATTAGCCCATCCGCCGGACTGGGAGCGCACCCGGGGAACCCTGCCGGAAAACTGGCCGGCCTGGCCTGTGGATGAGGTCCAGATAATCAAAAGCACGCTCACTCCGAGCGGCCCCATTTATGAGACTCTCGCCCACTGTGCCCTGAAAGGATAAGTTTCCTATACTGGAGGCAAGCCTCCACTTTCAGAGCCGGTTGGCAAAAATTTTTCCGGGGGCTCGGATTTGAAAAAGATTGCAGTTGTCACCTGAAATCAACTCCAGGAGAACTCTTAATGAAATCACACACCAAATACCTGTGGTTTAGTACCCCTAAGAGAAAGCAATACATCAATATAACCGGCGAAGTGGAAGCTGCCCTTGCAGAAAGCGGCGTATCTGAAGGAATGATCCTGGTGAGTGCGATGCATATCACCGCCGGAGTTTATGTCAATGATGCTGAGGAGGGCATTATTTCCGACATCGACCAGATGCTCGAAAAAATCGCGCCTTACGGTCCGGATTACCGCCACCACCTTACTGGGGAAGACAACGGGGACGCTCACCTAAAAAGCATCCTGGTGCACCACCAGGTCGTTGTTCCTGTGACCGGGGGCAGGCTGGATTTTGGTCCCTGGCAGCAGATTTATTATGCTGAGTTCGATGGCCGAAGGCGGAAGAGAGTGATAATTAAGATAATCGGAGAATGATAATTTCCAGGGTATGGCGCCAGTTTACGTGCTCTCAGTGTTAAGGCGGAATAAGTCTGACTATAGATAGTATTCAGCTCTTATGTTTTATTTTACAATCGAGGCCTGCGGCTCGATTAATTTCACCACCACCCGGCCGATTTTTTTGTCCAGACAGGAGACCACTATCTCCCACAAGAGGCCGTCTCCATCCAGACTGTAATTGAGCATCCAAAATCCCCGGTCCATGGCAATCTTGCAACCCCGGTCTTCCCCTGTATTGTTGTTTTTATCCCCGTAAAAACCTTTGAAATTGACTACCAGAGACTTCCCGTAAGCAGGTTTGTCGATAACCGCTTCGGTAATTTCCAGCACTGCTCCCTTTGCCACCTCCAGGGTATCCCCTTCTGAAACCTCGACCCTTGCACTATCTACAAGAATAGTCAAGAATTCAAGGTGGGGAGTCTGGTTTGCGAGTTCGGCCACGCGTGGAATTCCAGCAAGCTGACGTTCCTTGTGCATGGCAAGATTCACCGCTGCGCATTTAAATGAGTCTTTGCGGATAATGATCCGCGTGGGGTAATCGATCTCAAAAGATTTTCCCAGATCATTTATCCCTCCCTTGCCAAGAATGTCAGCAACCAGGCCCCTTTTGTAATTACTCATGTCGATATGTTCGATAATTATTTCATCCCCTGGATCAAGGAGCACTGTCTCTCCGTCTTTTACCGCCACCCGCTCGCTCCCGTTGATCAGGACTATCAGATGGTTCAGCTTGGGCTTTTCCACCAGTATTTTGGGGTTCTCAGGCACCAGGCCGAACTCATTCATAAAAGCGTTGATTACCATCGACTTTTGGCGGACCTTGACTTCATCCGAGGGGATCTCCTTGGAGCTTTCGATACCGAAAGCGTGGATCTGGTGGTGGATAAGCGAATAATAGGTGGCGCTCAGGCGCTGCTCAGGATGTTTTGTCTGCTTGCTCACTGTATTATGGTTATTGAAGTGGAACTTGTATTCCGGTTCCGGGATATATTGGTTGACCTCCGCACAGATCTTCCGTGCAATTTCGCCCAGATAGAGCTTTTTTGCGCTGTCTGGGCAGGTGTAAATATCGGCGTCGGCGATAATCGACTGGCCGAAGCGCATCGAGTTGTGGAGATCATCTAGATCCTCTTCCCTGAAAAAACCGGTACCGTCGTGCAGGTTCAACAGCACATCGCTGCGGCTGATCAGCTCCTTGAGGATTTCCACAATCCTGGTCTCGATATCGAAAGCTCTCTGGTTGGCGAACTTGCGGTTCATGTCGCCATTGGGTCCGCGCTGGTTGAGCAGGATAGCGTAGAAGTTGGCCCGCGGCACTACGATCAGGTTGCCCTTCCTGAGCGAGATATCCGCATAGAGGTCTGCCGAAAGGTAGCCCCCCGGCTCGTTGCCCTGGATCCCGCCGATAATCATCATCGTTGGGCCTTGTTCGTAACCCAGGATTTCATAAACATGAAGCTCGTGGTCGGTGTTTTCGAAATACGTCTTATGCACGGTTTCAGCCTGCAAAGATACGCAGGCGGCCACGAGCATGAAAACAGCAGCTACAATCTCCGGCAGAGTAATAGATCCGTGTCGCATTTTGCCTATCGGATTAAAGGTTTAGACCGCGGTTTGAAAAAAGATCTCGATTCTTTTCTAACTTAATAGAAATGAATATAATAGAAAATATTTAAAATGTTAACAAATTTTGTCGGCGCAGGCAGCAGTGCTTGTACTTTTTACCTGAGCCGCAGGGGCAGGGATCGTTCCTGCTCACAGGCCGCTCGTCCCACGTATGCTGCACCGCCTCCTGGTCCGGCTGCGCAGCAGGCGCATGCCTCTGGCGTACTTCGCGAGCGAGCCTGGTGAAAGCCTCCCGGGTGTGATCGAAAAACATCTTCAGCCCCTCGCACAAATAAGTCTCCCGGCCGAACTTACCGCCACCTGTGGTCAGCCTGTCCTTGGTGCAGCCGCCGTAGCAGATCGCAAGGTACGGGCAGGGGAGACAGCTTTCCGGATAATTCTTTTTAAGCTGGGAGAATGACCTTTCCCGGTCCGAGAGGTAGAGCCCGGCGAGTGATTTTTCCATGAGGTTTCCGAGACAATATTTGTTTTCCACAAAGAAATCGCAGGGGTACACTCCACCGTCTTTTTCCACCACCAGATAGTGGTCGCAGATCTCCCCCATGTTGCAGATACTGAGGCCGCCTATTCCGGCCAGACGGCCCACCACCCCGTCAAATGTGCGCACAGAGACCCGATCCACATCGCCAGTGTAGTACCACTCATCGAAAATATCGCACATGAATCTGCCGTAGCCGGCCGGGCTAACATTCTGCGGCCACGGCCGGCCGGTTGCCTGATCGTACTCCACGCAGGGGATGAACTGAAGGTGCATGAAGCCATTGGAGACCAGGAAGCGGTAGATTTCCTTGCCGCGCTGCTCGCTCAGGCTGGTGATCATGCAGAGGATATTGAATTCCACCCGGTGGTCCCGCAGAATCCCGATAGCCTGCATCACGGCATCGAAAGTCGGTCTCCCGCGCCTGTCCCTGCGAAAGTGGTCGTGCACCTCAGGCGGGCCGTCTAGGCTTACCCCCAACAGAAAGCGGTACTCGGCCAGGAACTCCGCCCATTCGTCATCGATCAGAATGCCGTTGGTCTGCAGGGCATTGGCCACGGCCTGCCCCCCCTGGCCGAGATTCATCTGGCCCTCCACCACGCGGCGGTAGAAATCGAGCCCGGCCAGAGTGGGCTCCCCGCCCTGCCAGGTAAAAATACTGGTGGGAAAGCCCAGTCCCAGGTAATCCTCGAGCATGCGGGTCAGGACCTCCTGCTGCATCACTGCCGGACGATCACCCTCGAGGGCTTCATCCGTGCCCAGGTAGAAACAGTAGCTGCAGTCCAGATTGCAGCGGCTGCCCACAGGCTTAACGAGCAGGCTGAAAGGCTTGAGATGCCTCGGCGTTTTCAAGCGGGTTTTCATTCCTGAGATTCTATGCAATTAAGACTTTTGAAGATAAATCCCAAAAAGGCCGTGGAAAATCTGAGTCCCCTAAAAAGAAAAATGCAATAATATAAAGCAAATATATGTTGATTCAACCGCAGTTGTTCAGGCTTTGCTAAAATGAACTCATATATAAGCTGCCGATCAGGGAAGGAAATAAAGCGAGGTGACAAAAAGTCTAACTTTTAGTACCCTTTGAGTGGTTTGGATACACGCATTGTCCGCTGAGAGGATCAATTCCAAAATGCTCCATGAAATGGGCGCCGTAAATTGTCATCATCATTGCGTGAGGAATCAGGCGCGGCCGTCGAATTAGCGTCCACATCAACAGTTTCCAGAAATGCCTCCTGACTCCCTTTCTAATGCCCAATTTATATATGGACATCACCGCTGCACGAAGAGACGTGATGGAAAGACCATTATTGTATTTATTTTTGAGTCGATAGCTACGTAAGAATGTCCGGATCCGATCATAGTATGCTTTAGGCTGGTAAATATCGCTGATAATCTTTTTATATCCATTGACAAGCACCTTATAGTCTATTTTCGGCAGGAAGTTCATCGAAAAATCGGTATTATCACCGGTTATCCCTTTAATAATGCGGTTTTCTTTGATCAGCCGGTTATAGAGTCTCGTACCAGGAGGAGCATTAAGGAGTCCAACCATGGAGGTAACTATGCCGCTCTCGTTAATAAATTGGCTCATGCGTATAAAGATATCTCTTTTATCACTGTCGAATCCTACAATAAACCCCGCCTGAACCTGCAATCCTGCAGAATGAAGTTTTTTTACATCGGCGAGTAAGTCGTTCCTCACATTATGCAACTTCCCACATGCAATCAGGTTCTCTTTATCAGGCGTTTCGATGCCGACAAAGACCATATCGAATCCGGCTTCCACCATTAAGTGTATGAGTGTGTCGTCATCGGCAAGGTTGATCGATGCCTGCGTCGAGAAGATGAAAGGATGTTTTTTCCTTTTCCTCCATTGGATTATTGCCGGCAACAACTCATTTTTAATTCGCTTTTTATTACCGATAAAATTATCGTCAACAAAGAACACACCTCTTCGCCACCTGCGTTGATATAGGGCGTCTAATTCAATAAGAATATTTTCAACCGACTTGGCTCGCTGCACACGACCGTAATGCACCGTGATATCGCAGAATTCACAATTAAAGGGGCATCCGCGTGAGTACTGAAGACACATCGTGGCGTAGTTTTTAAAATCGATCAGGTCCCATCGTGGTACCGGAGAGGTATTGATATCGGCCCATTCCGTCGATCGATATACGGGTTTTGGGCATCCAAGGTCCAAGTCGCATAAAAATTTTGGCAGAGTAATTTCCGCCTCGTTTAAGACCAGGTGATGCACTTCCGGAAAATCATGGGGTTCGGCTGTAAAAAGAGGACCACCGGCAACCACTTTACGGCCGAGCTGGAGACACCGGGCGATAATCTTTTTGGCGGACTCCTTTTGTACCGTCATCCCGCTGACAAAAACATAATCAGCCCATAAAATATCCTCGTCCTTTAAAGCAGAAACATTCAAGTCGACAAGCTTCAGATTCCATTGTTTCGGGAGCATGGCGGCAACGGTCAACAAACCCATTGGCGGAAACGCCGCCTTTTTCCCGATGAAACGAAGGGCATGGTTAAAGCTCCAGAAGGTATCCGGATATTTGGGGTAGACCAATAAAATTTTCATTTCCACATTTTTCAGAAAGTGTGACAAGGCCGATTCGTCCCGTTCTTAATATAATCGATATTTCTCATATCACAATTAATCCAACATTCACCATATCAAAATTGAACCCGTTAAAAATAGCCTTCTTTTTCGATCCTGAGCGAAATCTTTCGTCCTTTTCGGCTTGAATTGAGAGATTCCTATCGTTTCTGCGATAATATATCCGTTCTCATCAGGAGTATCAATTATTTTCCGGGTCTGAGCAGGAAAAAAGAGACACTTCTCCCACAATGTAATCTGCAAAACAGGATTCTATACAGGGCAACATCACAATCGCTCAATTCGAAACAGGATTTCTGCAAATATCTTCCTGCTGATAGCCACCTCCCTCCCCTCCTCTCGCTGCGCGTTCGCTACCGAGCCCCGCCCTATCTGAAAAGTAACATATCTACTATGCCTGACAACCTTTGCACCGATCTTAATCAGTTTCGTATGCAAAGTGCGCAATGACCAATGTTTGATTTCCCGGGGGAGCGCCAATCGCCGAAGGAAATTGCCCAGACTGTAGGCCGGTACGAAAAGAGCAAGCCTCACCCGATTCGAGTCGAACTGCTTGCATGACAATCTCGTCCAGTTCAGAGCGTACTTCCCTTACTTGATCCATTGCTCGGCAGTTCCTCTTCCATTGTAGAAACGAACCACGCCCTTAGCTACGGCGCTCATATTGGTCACTATGAAACCCACCCGGGGGAAAAGCTCGCCCCTGGCTTCACACCACTCGTTTCGCATTCGCTCACGAGCCCTGCCCTACTCCACCTTGGCCCCCTCTGGCCGAGATGCATCTGGCCCTCCACCACCCGGCGGTAGAAATCGAGTCCGGCAAGCGTGGGCTCCCCGCCCTGCCAGGTAAAAATACTGGTGGGAAAGCCCAGTCCCAGGTAATCCTCGAGCATGCGGGTCAGGACCTCCTGCGGCATCACTGCCGGACGGCTGCCCTCCAGGTTTTCATCCGTGCCCAGATAGAAACAGTAGCTGCAGTCCAGATTGCAGCGGCTCCCTACAGGCTTGACGAGCAGGCTGAAAGGCTTGAGATCTTTAGACATTCCTAATAATCACAAATTATATCATCCAAAAACACTTGAGGGATGAACGTTCCAGAGATATTTTTTTCTTTTTTACATTCCTCTATATAAACAAAAGATAGCATATAAATTATTGCATTTCTAACTAGTTTGGCAAGTTGCAAAGTTTGTTTTAATAATGTATCTTCTCTCATTCTTTCTTCGTTTTCTTCAGAATCATCCAAAGGTTCTATATAAATAAATCTGTGTGTTAAGGCATTACGTACTAATTTTAAATTATTGTATTCACCATAATCCAAATCATTTGCAATATCAAAAAGAGCATTCAAAGAGTAGTTTTTTAGTTCCAATAAATTTTTTCTAACATTTCTTTGTTTTTTATCAGAATACCAAAATCCTAAAAAATATAATTCTCTCTTATTTATTCCGAGATTTAAATAATCATTTAAAAAGATTGATATTTTATCCAAAATATCAAATAAATTTTTAAAAGATGTCTTTAGTAATTGTATATATATATTGTGTTCGCTATAATCTAATGTGTTTATTAATCGTAATTTTTTATATATAAAACCCAAATTAATTCCTTTGTATCTTGAGAGAATAAGCAAAAACCTGGCTGATATATAATCTTCCTTAATTTGATTTAAATATCTGGATAAACACAAAAAAGGATCGTCTTTCAAATATTTTTCTCCTTTTATTTTATCAGTTTGAACAATCATTTTTTCTATAAAAACTGGATCACCGACTGATTCTTTACGTAAGGGTAAGTAATTCAAAATATTCAAATATAGTTTATTCTTTAAACAGAATTCTATGTGAAACTTTTCAAATTTCGAACTTCTTTTTATTTCATACTTTGGGTATTCAGGAGATTTTTCTAATAAATTTGAACCTTTAAAGAAGTTTTCAATTCTTTCAGAGTATGTTAAAAAACCAGGTTTAGATTCAGGATAAACACCATATTCAAAAGCTTTTTTTAAAAGAAAGTAGGCCTCTAGTAGAATGCAAGACTTATGTATTCCTTGTATTGATGCTAAATAATCTAAAGCGATACCTTTATTAGCTAAAGCCATCCCATGATCAGGTTTTAATTTTATTGCTTCATCATAGCATTCTAATGCATCAAATACTCGACCAAGGCTGTCATAGCAATTAGCTAAATTTGTAAATATTTGGGATCCTAAAAAGTTGTCTTTTATTTTTAATTTAGTAGCCTTTTTAAAAAATTCTTTTGCTTTATTTAATTCTGTTTCTTTCAAACAACCTATTGTAGGTTCTTTCTGTCTTTTAAAATTGTAAAGTGAGTAGTAGCCATTACCAAGATAATAAAAAGTTTTTTGAGCATATTTATAATCTTTAACAAGTTCTTCTATGTCTTCCTTTAATAAATTAATACCTTCTTTAACAATTTCTTCATCTTTTAAATAATCTCCAGCATCAATTAAAATACAACTTCTCAATAAAGAAATTATAGGGTGAGGTTTAAACTTTTTTAGTTTTTCATCTATTCTTAAAGTTTCTTGATATTTGCCTTTATTTTTCAATTCTATTGTTTGTTTTATTAATTTATTTAATTTGTTTAAATATTTTGTATCCATAATATTACCTTTTACTTAATAGTTTATAATAAACTAAATTGGGACATTTTAAAAAATAACAGGTAAAAAATAATATTAGTTCAGCAGGGTCGGTTAGCAAACCGCCCCTGCAATAACCTATTGATTATTATAGCATTATAAGCAGTTAGTAGTGCTTGTCGGTAATATTTTGTCATTTTAAAAGGTTCTTTAATATTAAAAAATCATTCCTGCATTATCGATTAAGCTCATTCACTCATTGCGTAAGAGGAAAGCTCGAGCGAGCCTGCCTTAACCAGGCCGCCCTGTATCTCTTTCAAAGTATCGATAAACATGAAAAAGCGGATCGCCACACTGTAAGGGATCATCCTGGGTACGTTTTCGCTGAAAAACAAGGGCGAGTCCCCCTGCTTGTCGGTCTTTGAAGGACGGTTGGCAATCAGGTCCAATATCTCATCCAGGTCATCTAGATCCGGGGTTTCAAGCATTCCTTTGAGCCCCTCGACACTGGTCACGGACTCGACCTTATCCTTCAGGGACATTACATCGCCAATATCCTCCGGCTTTTCGACCAGGCTGCGCAGGCTCTTGAGACCTAACGAGGAAGCCGCCTTGTCCTTCAGCGCTTCCCCTAATTCAGCCTCCTCCTCTTCATCGATATCAGGCTCCAGATACCCGCAGGTAAAAGACGCCCCGGCCGCCTCGACCTCTTGTCGCCCCTCGCCCTTCCTCCAGGTGAAAGGCGGCATCGCCCCCTGCTCCGAAAACCTGGTTACCATCTCCCCGAAAACCGTATATAACTGTACGATTTCCAGCACAGGCAGTGATTCTTGTTCCCCGTTTTCATCCGTAAGAAGGATTTTTAAAACTTTCTGCTCCCCCGGGTTCACCAGAACACGGGTGGCGGATTTTGTGCCTGTCTTAAGGCCGGTGACTGTTTCCACGATCCAGTAAGCTCCATCCTCTTCCCCGGTCACCCTGAGCTCGATCTCCTGGGTTTTCTCCTGAGTTTCCGGGTCTGTAATTTGATATTTCACCCAGGCCCCAGGTTTCAGTTCCCCACTGAAACGGGCTGGTGACGTATACTGGATCAGAACAGCCCGCTCCTCAGGCGACAGCTTTGTTTCCGGCGATTGTTTCTCCTCCTGTGCCAGGGATAGGCGAACATTGAATAATAGACATGCGGAACCGATAAGAAAAGTTATCAGGAAGCGGTAAAAAAAGGATGTTGATTTTTTCTGAAATCCGTTCGACATTTGATTTGCCCCCTTAAACCAAGGTTTTGGCAAATACAGCGGAAGACATAATAAATACGGTTGTGTTTTCCGCTAATCTCTGGTTGCTGGTATTGCAGTTATAAATAAAGTACCCCGAATTTTCTTCCCTCCCGAGGTCTAATTGAATTGCCAGGTACTTTTTTCCCCCGGCGACTCAGTTCAAGATAGTCCGGATGACAGCAAGCCTTTGCAAAAAGGACGATTTTAGCAGGTCCTTTTCAAACCGTTAAATCCGGATGCCGAAAAAAAGCCTGCCGGAGCCGGGAAAATGAGATCACTCGATTTTCTTGAAATGCTGATCTAAAAAATTCTTTAGAGCCATTGTCGTTTGAATGAAAAACGGCGGGTTGTTGAACCAGCCGTGACCTGCTCCTTCCTCCGAATAAAGCTCTGCTTCAATGCCCAACGCCTTGAGTGCTGCGACAAAATCGGCAGACTGACGGTAAGGCACAATTTTGTCTTCTGTTCCGTGTAAAAGGAGCATCGGGGGGTCTGTTTGATCCAGATAGGTTTGAGGAGTAGCCCGGCGGTACCGGTCAGGCACTTCCTGGTATGAGCCGCCGAGGAAAGAGTCCACCGCCTCGCTGGACACGTCAGTAAACTCGCAGGCCGGATTGAAAGCGACCACCAGTTGGACGCTGCTTGAGAACTCGTTCCATCCCCCTTCTCCCTCGAGTTCTTTCATCCCACCGCTTGTGCCGGCAAGAAGAGCAAGATGCCCTCCCGCTGACCCTCCGCTGGCAGCTATCTTCTCCGGGTCCACGTGAAACTCCCCGGCGTGCGCCCGCAGCCAGCGGATAGCGCATTTGCAGTCTTCGATAGCAGCGGGAAATATCGCCTCTCCGGAAAGCCGGTACTCGATGCAGGCGCAGACATAATCATTGGCAGCCAGAAACATCGCCTGCCTGGCAAAATGCCCGGGATGGCCGGCTCTCCATCCTCCGCCGTGTATAAAAACAACTCCTGGGAAAGGACCGTCTCCCTCGATCGGATGGTACAGGGTCAATTTGAGATCCCGTTTTCCCCCTTTTCCGTACACCAGCTCATACACCGAAACATTTTCGATGCTTTTTAGAAAGTCGTTTGAGAAGAGCGGGACGAAAGATAAAAATAGCAGCGCCAGAAGAGCCGGCAGCAGGGCTGGCTTTATCCGCAGCCGCATGGGTGACCTCCCTGAGTCAGATATGAAAATCCGGATTCAGTGGAATTCATTCAAACAGCTCACCTGCTCGCCGGAGGCCGCAGCGAGTCCGGCACCCCGCACTGGTATGTCCTGCCGTCGAGCTTCTTTTTAAAATCCTCCTTGGCCATTTTTATCCATTTTGGCTCTTTCAGGAGGTCGATCCCGGCCCCTGAGAGCACCTTGGCCGCAATGACCATGCCCTTGAACCCGATCGGCGAACCGGAGCAGCTCACCACCTGCCAGGAATGCCCCGGACAACCCGAGACAGAACAGGTCGTGGTGATCCGGCCGTAGGGCACGTTCCAGCTCACATCCCCGTCATCAGTCGAGCCGCTGCCCCATTCCCATTTATCAGGCGGCACTATTTTCAGCTCTTTGATTGAGGTTTTCAGAAGCATCGAGTCAGCCTTTTCCTCCTCCTTTTCTTTCTTCTCCTCCTTTTCGAACGACTCGCTCAGCTTGCGCGCAAAGGCGTAATCCTCCTCCCCGAACTGCGGCGGGCCGACTGCTTCCAGGTTCTCCTGCAGGAGTTCGGCCAGGGGCTCGTTCAGCAGAACCTCATAGCAGCTTGAGAGCAGATTTTCTTCGACTCGCGTCTTGGTCATCATTGCAGAGCCGCGGGCGATCTCCTTGACCCACTCGAGGATCGGCCGCTGCTGTTCGGTCTTGGGCGCCCGCACGAAGTACCAGACCTCGGCCACATCAGGCACCACATTGGGCGCGCCTCCGCCTTTGGTGATCACATAGTGGACACGCGCTTTCTCGATAATATGCTCGCGCATGAAATTTACCCCGGTGTCCATAAGCTCCACAGCGTCCAGGGCGCTGCGGCCGTGATGCGGGTCACCGGCGCCATGGGCCGTGCGTCCGAAAAACTTGAACTTGATCGAGCTCATGGCCAGAGAACTGCTGAAAGTAACTGCATTGCCGCCCCCCGGGTGCCAGCCGAGCATAACATCCACCCCGTCAAAAATCCCCTCGCGCGCCATGTAGACCTTGCCCACCAGGGTTTCCTCAGCCGGGCAGCCGAATACTTTTATCGTACAGCGGAGATTGTGTTTGACAGCCGCCTCCTTTAACCCCAGGGCGGCGAAAGCGCTGGCCGTGCCCAGAAGGTTGTGCCCGCAGCCGTGGCCATTGCCGCCCTCTTCCATAGGCTCACGGGTCGGGGTGAATGCGGCCTGGCTCAGACCCGGCAGGGCGTCGAACTCGGCCAGGTACCCGATAACCGGGCCCTCTCCATTGGAGAAAGAAGCGACCCAGGCAGTGGGAATATCAGCCACTCCGCGGGTGATCGTAAACCCGTTATCCTCTAAAAAGGCGGCTAGCCGCTCGCTGGATTTGATCTCATGCTCGCCCAGCTCCGGGTGCTCCCAGATATACCTGGCGCAAGAGACCGCCTCCTCGCGTGATGAGTCCATCCAGGTCCAGGCGCTTGCTTTCTCCTTGTCGACGCGCGCAAAACCCGTGCCTGCCGCAGCAGCCAGAAAAAGGAGGAAGAAGAACTTTTTCAATTTAGACCTCCTGAAGTTAAATTGTTAAATATCCCGGATTCCATATTACCCGAGACTTAAGCTGGTGTCAAGCAAGGAGTCGCGGCTGGGAGCCTCACGGCCTTGAGGTTGACATTTCACCGAATGCAGGGTAATTTGAGCATTTTGGACAGATGATTATTCAGTAATGGATGGCTGTTTTAAACCTGGTTGCTTGATAAATGTACAACCGCATAGTGACCCATGATGATTTCGACGGCGTGGTGAGCGCTGCCCTGGCGGGCTATTTCCTCGAGCTGTACCGCTTCGCTTTCGCCGGGCCGGGCGATATCGCAAACGCCAGGATGTCTACCACTCCCGGCGATATTGTCTGCGACTTGCCATATCCGCTCCACTGCGGCATGTGGTTCGATCACCACCAGGCCAATTTCGAGGATGCAGCCCTGCGGGGCATAGATCTCGGGACTGTCCCGGGCTTGCGCGAGCCCGCTCCAAGCTGCGCCAGGGTAATAATCGACTATTTCGGCCGGGAATACGAGATAGAAGATGAATTAGAAACCATGGTCCGGAGCGCCGACCGCATAGATTCGTTCGCCTATGAGTCAATCGAAGACTGGCGCCTGGAGCGCACGGAAAACGAGATCAACGACGCAATCAAGCTCAAGAGCACGGGAACTCCTGCAGAAAGAAGGACTTTCCTCAGGACCCTCACCCTCTGGCTCACAGAGGAAAGCCTCGAGGACACAGCCGCGCGCCCTCCGGTTCGAGAACGGGCCGCTCTTTTCCGCGCCGAGGAAAAAGAAATGATGGCCCTGATCGAGCAGCATCTAGACTACCTGGACAGCGGGAAAAAGATTATTCTCCTCGATTTCTCAGGCCATGTGCGGAGGGTCAAGGTGGTCAAAAACCTGGCCCAGCTCCTGGCCCTGGAAGCTCTCGCCGTGCTCGAGGTGAACTGCATTTTTGACCGCCAGCTCAAGACCAATGACCTCTCATTTTCAATGAGCCTGACAATTGCCGGCACGCACCAACTAGTGCCCCGGGACCTGGGCGAGATCATGCGCGAGCTCAATATCGGCAGCGGCCATACCGGGGCAGCATCCGGCAGGGTGAACTCAAGCTCCAAGGCCGAGATGCTCAAGGCCAGGGAGCGCACACTGGAGGCGATTCTCGCGGAATGGAATAAGCAGGGGGATGGATGAAGCGGGGAAGCGGGGAAACGGAGAGACGGGGAAACGGAGAGACGGGGAAACGGGGAAAGACTGAAACGGGGAAACGGAGAGACGGGGAAACGGGGAAACCAATGCCAAGAACTCCAGCAGCAAAAAGAAATCCTGAATAAAGCACTCCTCTTAACCCAAAGTTAGGAACAAACCTAAAATCCATCAGCAGTTCATTATCCTGTCAAATCCAATACAATTCTCCTATTATCGGAAAGGTTCTTATAAATTATTCTATTTTATTATTACTGTCAGGTGGTTATTTGAAAAAGGAAAATTTAAATAGACTGGTTCATTTTTGGTGTATATGGTTCAGATTATGGACAATAAAGCGCTCGATATAGTGCTTGCCCTCCCGAGGGGGAAAGCCCATATCAGGGAACTAACGAGAAGCCTCAATACCTCGCACTCAACAGTCCTCAGGGAAGCTCCTGAAAGATGCAGAGAGATTGATAGTTCAGATAAAGCTGAAACAAAGGGCGATTACCTCTGAATACAAAGAAAAATTAAGGAAGCGGTTTCTCTTGTTGGTTTAAGGTGTACTCAAAACTGCGGCTCAGGCATAGAAGGAGGCATAAACGGCCACAGAACAAATGACCCACTGCATCACCCAGTTCGGCGATAAAAGCGGCCTTGTAACACCGTTTCCGCCAGCCTTCAGCAAGATTCGAAGATTAAGACCTTAAGGTGTGCTATCTTATAAGCCATTTGTCAGCTTCCTGGATCATTTTCACGATCTGGGCCGTTATCTGGTCGTAAGCCGCTTCCAGTTCGAGACCTCGATCACTCTTCAGATAGCCGCACCTTTGAGCGAACTCAAGCCACACTTGCGTCTCACAGGCCTCGCTTTCGGCATCGCTCAGTTTGGATACAAAAGCGGCTTGATAACGTCTTTTCCGCCAGGCCTCAGCAAGGTTCGCACATACAGAGCGCGAGGATTTTCTGATCTGGTCCACCATCGAATATTTCTCTTCCGGGGGGAATTCCCTTGTCAGCTCGAAAATCTTCATTGCTGCTTCCATTGCGTTTTGGTAAACCCTTAAATCTTTGTAAGTTTTAATTTTTTCACCCATTGTTTTCCTTTCATTTTAACAATTAAATCTTTTAATAAGCTTCTCCGTTTCCCCGCTTCTCCGCTTCTCCGTTTCCCCGTTTCTCCGTTTCTGCCTTTCTCCGATTCTCCGATTCTCCGATTCTCCGATTCTCCGTTTCCCCATTTCTCCGTTTCCCCGATTCTCCGTTTCTGCCTTTCTCCGTTTCCCCGTTTCTCCGTTTCTCCGTTTCCCCGTTTCCCCGTTTCTCCGTTTCTCCGTTTCCCCGTTTCTCCGTTTCTCCGTTTCTCCGTTTCCCCGTTTCCCCGTTTCCCCATTTCTCCGTTTCTCCGTTTCTCCGTTTCCCCGTTTCTCCGTTTCTCCGTTTCCCCGTTTCCCCGTTTCTCCGTTTCTCCGTTTCTCCGTTTCCCCGCTTCTCCGCTTCTCCGTTTCTCCGTTTCTCCGTTTCCCCGCTTCTCCGTTTCTCCGTTTCTGCCTTTCACCCTTCCCCCATCTCCACCTCAACCCGCACCGTGGCTCCGGCCCGGACAATAGGCAGCACATTTCCCTTGATCTGTCTGCCGTCCACCACTACTCTGCGCACCCCGCGCTCGACTCCCTCCGGATTGCTGACAGTTATCTCATAGAGCGCATCGCGGAACTTGCGGCTCACCTTGAACGAGCGCCAGCCGGGAACCGAGGGATCTACCAGCAGGCCGCCGAGTGTGGGCCTGACTCCCAGGATATACTGGCTGGCGGCCAAAGTGAACCAGCTTGCGCTCCCGGTAAGCCAGCTGTTACGGGCCCGCCCGGGGCGGTGGTAGGGCTCCTGGGCGATATGCTGGCTGTAGACATAGGGCTCTGTCTCGTGGAGCTCGGCGATCCGGCTGTAGGTAGTGGGCGCCATGCGCAGGTAGTAATCATAGGCGCGCGCTCCCCGGCCGAGCAGGGCCTCGGCCACCACGGCCCAGCTTGCCGCATGGCAGAATACGGCGCCGTTCTCTTTGTGCCCTGGCAGGGGGATACTGATCGAGCCCCAGGTCGGGTTGTAGTCGGTATATGGGGGATCGAGAAGCTTGACCCCGTGCTCCCTGGCCAGGTGCTTGTGCACGCTGTCCATTACGGTCAGCGCCCGGTCTCCCTCGGCTACTCCGGCAATCACTGACCAGGCCTGCGGCTCAAGGAATATCGTGCCCGGGGTGACATCCGCCCCGCCGATATGGCCTCCGCCCTTGAGAAGGATCCTGCGGTACCAGGCGCCATCCCAGGCCGCCTGATTGGCCAGGCGCTTCATCTCCCCGTAGCGGCTGCGGCATAAAGCGGCGAAAGCACTATCGCCGAGATATTCGGCCAGGTTACCAACCTCGCGCGCTGCAGCGCAGAAAAGCATGGCGTTGAACACACTTTCGCTCTCGGTCGAGCCGGGGTTCAGGCCGTCGTTCCAGTCTGCGTGGCCGGTCTGGGGCAGGCCGTGCTCCCCTCTCAAACGCCAGGTGGTATCAAGCGCCATGGCCAGGCGGTCCAAAAGGGTTTGGTTTTCCCCGCTGTCCCAGAATTTTACTTTCTCTTCGAGTATGCCCGTATCGCCGGTCTCACGTATGTAATGGCAGACCGAAAAGGGCAGCCAGAGGTGGTCATCGTAAAAATCACGCCCGTCCCCGGTATGGGTGAGCGGGAAATAATTATGCAGGGCGATGCCGTCAGTGTGGATCAGGCCAGCCATCATGAGAAGCCGCCTGCGCACGAAAGCAGGCTCCGAGTGGCAGACACCCATCAGGTCCTGCAGGGTGTCGCGGAATCCCAGGCCGCGGCCCGCGCCCCACTCATAAGGGGAGATCGAGCGCGAAAGCTGCGCGGTGATATAAGAGTTGTACTGGTTCCAGGTGTTCATGCAAGGGTCGAACTCCCCGCTGGCGGGTGTAACGGCCTTGAGGTTCGCAAGCCTCGAGCTCCATTTTTCCCTCACCTCAGCGAGAGAGCCTTTGAGACCCTCCAGGTCCTCTGCAGGCTTGAGGTTATCGTACATTTCCTTTTCAGTATCACCATAGGCGAGCACAAAAGCACACTCCACACTCTGATCCGGCTCGAGCTCCCAGTGGTGGGTGAGCCCGCAGATCGGCCAGTCGCCTACGCCCTCGAAATTCGTGTCCCGGCCCGTTTCCACAACCAGCGGGTTGGCCTCGCTGCGCCATACGCCACCCAGGAAAAGCTGGCGCTCGGTGTTGGTGGCAACCGGGTCGGCGCTGCTCCTGAACCCGGCGTAATGCTTGACCCACTGCATGTTGTCCAGCCCGGTACCCACATCGTTGTAGCTGTAATGCGCGATCACCCCGCTGTGGTAAGAGTAGCGGCTGCACTTGGGGCAGTTGTCGAGATTGAGCAGGTCGCGCAGGGTGCCCCAGAAATTGAATTCGGCATAGGAGTAGCTGCGGATGACCCGCTTACGGCCGCTCTTGTTGGAAAGGCGCGCCAGCCAGACCTCTGCCGGGCGGTCGGGCAGGACAAAATAGGTAATCGCCGAGTCGATCCCGCTGTACGAGCTCTCGATCCTCTGCACGTTGAGACCTACCCGGCAGCGGAACTTCTGCTCCTCCAGGCTTTTTTGTACCGGAGCCCAGGTGGCAGACCAGTAGTCGCCTGATTCCGGGTCGCGCAAGTACAGCCAGCGGCCCGGTCGGTCTGCAGGCACGCCGTTGTAACGGTAGCGCAGGATTTTCCGGTCTTTGGGGCTCAGGTAAAAAGATGTTCCGCCACCGGTGTGGCTAACCATGGCGCAGTAGCCCAGCTCGTTGATCAGGTAGTTGTACCAGGGCTGCGGCGTGTCCGGGCGGGTTATCACGTATTCCCGCTCCTTTTCATCGAAATATCCGTATTTCCCCTCTGCAATACCCATTGTCTCTCCTCGGGTCTGAAATTTTAGTAAGCTTGCAGATAATATGTTCTTTCAACCTGAATGTTATGCTGAAATATAGTTAGAGAACCATTACCCGGCAAAATAATCTGCCGGACCGGGTTTAAAAATATTGCACCTGGCTGGATTGTCCTTAAATTTGCAAAGGAGATTGCTGCTTTATTCCGAACCTCAAGCGCCTGCGCGCCGAATGCGAGCGCTGGACGCGTTCCATAGGGGATGTCCCTCCAGGCAAGCGGCTCAGGGACAACCTTGATATTTTCTACCGCTGGAAATACGGGAGAACCTCCGGCGAGCAGGAACTCTTGATTGAGGAGAAGTGATCGGGCATACTGAATATTTACGGCACGCCTCTTGCTTGTTGAGGATTTGAGAGAAAATATTTTTCCTGAAACGGCCCGCCCCCACCGTGCGCAGATACACATAGGCCTGATCCGCAGGCAGTAAGGTAGTTTGCAGTCTGTTTTCAGAAATAATCCGGGCTGAGAGGAGCGCTTGCTGAAGTGATAAGACAATACCTGAAAATAACCCTGCTTTTTTTCCTGGCCTCCGGGGCTGCCTTAGCGGCCCGGAGCGATGATCTTGAGTCCCGCGCTGCGATAATCAGGCGTGAGCTGGCAGGTCTCGAGACACAGCGGGCTGAGCTCGTGCTGTGCAAGGACTCGCTGAGCCGGCAGGCGGACAGTCTCGCCTCTGAGATCGCTGAACTTAAAAGCAGGATTGCTCAAAATTATTCCCGCCTTGATCAGTTTCGCCTTCAGGAGCGCCTGCGCGCAAGCCAGGTTCTCGCAGACAGCCTGGATAAGCTGACCCTTAAGATCCTTGAGCTGGAGAAACGACTGAGCAGGCGCACGCTCGAGGTAATCAGCTTTTATACAGCGGCTATCGATTCTTTGAGCCTCGAGCTCCAGGCTTCCAGGAACCGGGCCGGCAAGGGAGAGTTGCTCAAGCGCATAGAGAGATTGCGTCAGGAGCGGGCCATATTCTCAGACTTGGGTGAGAGCCCTCCGGCTAAAGGCCGTGAAGGTGCCCGGTTGAGCCTGGAAAAGCTCGCCGGGGCTGCCCGGATAGGGCCTCGGGATTCCCCGGAGGAGCTCCGGGAGAAGGCCAACTTTCTCGAGGACATGGCTGGCAAGTGGATGCGCGCTTTAGGAAAGCTCGAGGAAAACCTCGACCGGATCAGTGAGGAGGGGGCTATGCGCAAGCGGCTCGGCGAGTTTGCCCAGGAAATATCACTTTTTGATAATGCAGGCGTCTCGAGCCGGGCTGGGCAGAGATCA
This sequence comes from archaeon, assembly GCA_035528795.1. Lineage (GTDB taxonomy): Bacteria > Gemmatimonadota > Glassbacteria > GWA2-58-10 > GWA2-58-10 > DATKXY01. Next base: position 45,095 of record DATKXY010000222.1, read on the forward strand.
CAGGCTACCCCGGCTACCGGCCAGGAAACCTATCGCGCGCCTGATGAGGGGACTTTAATGCTCAAGAATGAGAGCTTGCCGCCTGAAGCTGAGGGGCTGAAATCTTTAGACCTGGAACTATTTAACTTGGAGGGGGACCTCTGGCTGCAGCGAAACCTGGAAAACCTCTCCGCAGATGAGATAGAGGCTGCGATCAGGGTCCTCGAGGCCCGGCGCGATTCGCTCGAAAACGATCTCAGGACGCTTCGCGAGTTGGAGCAGAGTTTAAGGAGCAGGGCTGTAGAACTCGAAAGTAAAAAGGAGGGCGCCCCCCCACAGTGAAGCTGTCTTCTGCAAATCCCCCCCTAATTCCGGCAGCCCGGTTTCTGGCTGTATATCTCTTTTTCGGCGCAGGGTGTCTGGCCGCATCCGGCGGGAGTCCTGTCGCCGAGACCCGCCTGGCCTTCTCCTGGGAATATGATGACAATGTGTTCGAAGAGAGCTCGGGACGAGTGAATGGCGGAGCAGGCCTGGTGTCCCTGTTCACCAAGATCCGCTTCGATTCACCAGGCAGCCTGACCCTGTTAAACTACAGCCTCGGCTTTAAGGATCACCACCGGATAACGGATGGGGAAACTCTGCGGGCCGGGAATATCCTGGTGAACAAGTTCGCTCTGGACAGCGAAAAACGCCTCGGGCGCAGCCTCTCTGCCGGCCTGGGAGCCGAGCTTAAACTGCGCAATATCTACAGAAAAAACGAGGTTAACCTTCTCAGTGAGGAAGGATATGTGCGGGGCTCGGGCATGCTCTTCGCCCGCCAGAGGCTCGGGCGCCAGGGCACTCTTACCGCCGCCTACCGTTACTCGTTCTTCGACTTTGAAACTTTCCGGACTTTCAACTACCGCGCGCACAGCCCCAGTATAAAGTTTTCCCGCCCTCTGGCTCCCAGCCTTTCAGGAGCGGTGACCTATATTTTCACCAGCCGCAGCTACCACAGGTTTATTGCCGCTCCGGGGCCTGAAGGCCACCTTGTCCAGCTGCCCCAACGTCAGCGGGACAACCACTATCAACTGGACTTCTCGGTTGCCTACAGCCGGCGGTTTCTTGTCAACTTCATCTATTCCATTCAGCGCAACAGCTCGAACAACTACGGCTTCTCTTACTGGAACAACCGTTTCAGCCTGTTAGTTGCCAGAAAGTTTCCCCATCAGTTTTTCCTCAACGCCTACCTCTTTTTCGAACTCAAAAGGTACTCCGATAAAGTCAATGAGCCGATAATGGTTGACATTATTACAGAGGAAAACGACAACAACGGCGCAATTGTCAAACTCTCCCGCCCGCTGGGACCTGCGCTCGAAGCCTCCCTGACTTTCAGCCTTTACCGCAATGAGTCATCTATCCGCGATCTGAATTTCAGGAAAAATCTCCTTAATTTAGGGCTGACCTGCCGCTTCTGAGTCTCAATTTTTCGATAAGCGGTATCAAAAATCTGATACCTGAACCCTCTTTTCCACCCCTTGAGAACATCAGCCGGCAAAACTTTTATACCCGGACAGCGTAATTTGTTAACCGCTTGTAATTAAATGAGTTGAACCCGAAAAAATCCCGCTCTCAAAAATCCGGGCACTCTCTGGAACGCAAATTGCTTTTGAACAGAAACAAAAAGATAATTCTGAAAGAATGTTTGAGAAAATCAGTTTCGAGGAACCTGAAAATGAGCCTCAGTGAAATCAGAAAAATGAACCGTATCCTGATCAGTCTTTACCTGCTTTTCAGCTTTGCTCTCTGCTCCCAGGTCTCTGCCGGGGAGAATGCTGCATCCCGCCTGGCCAGGATAGCCCAAAAAAAGGCCGGAGTCGAACAAAAGGCCGCTGAGCTTAGAGGCCGGATCGCGCTCACTCGCTCACTCGGTGAGTTTATCGAAGAGGTGGAGCTTTTCGACAACCGCATTTATGGGAAACTCACCGGCCGCAATAACCAGGAGAAAGCCGATGAGCTGGAAGCGCAGCTCGAGACATCCAACGCCCGGTTGACCTGGATGTTGAACAATGCCCCTTCCCGGACAGAGGATGAAAAGCCGGTATTTGACGGTGGGAATGAAAACATCCTGACACAAGATTACGAGAATTATCTGAATGAGATCCAGCGGCTTGAAGGTGAGATCTCCTCCATGCAAGCCGAGCTGGGCTCCCTGACTTTTGCAACGACCTTCAAAGGAGGAACCGAGGTGATGGATGGTTCGCTCTGGCTGGAAGAAGAAAACCGCCTGACAGGCTCGAGCGTTATCGAGTTCCAAGGCTACTGGCTCGATTATTATAATGAACTGCTAGAAAAGCTCAAGGAAGAAGAGGACACCTTGACCGAGGAACTCGAGCGCGAAAGCGGGAAAAACGGCGCTGAAAAAACCAGAGAAAAGGCTCTGCCCCAAAAATAAGAAAAAAGAATGAGGTAAAGAGAGTTGTCGGTCCGGTTTTCCAGTAAATCAAGTGTTGGCAACTAAAGGTTAAGGAGGAAAATTGTTTGGTTTCATTATCTTGCCGCAGCTAAAGTATGGCTCTCCGGTTAAAGCAAATATCCAAAATAAAGAGAAAGGATTGTTCGATGAACCAGAAGAATGTGATAAGGATACGTCCTCTCATCCTGAGCCTGGCCGTGTGCAGCCTGGCCTTGCTTGTGATTCCGGCACAGAGTCTCTCCGCCGGTCAGACCGGGTATGCCTCTAAGCCTTTATCCGCGGCGCACCGGAGCCTGATCAGGCTCTTGGGTGAAAACCCCGCTGCATTCCGTGCCTTTCCCGGACCGGAACTCGAAGTCCAGGCAAGGTATCAGGCGCCTGCCCGGGGAACTATACAGAAGAACTTCATCCCTCATCCCAAACGCCTTTACGCTGCGCCTTCCCCTGAGGACCGGGCGCTTATCCTCAAAAGCCTGGAGCGGGCCTTGAAAGCCCGGCCGGTCTCACCTGACGGGCGGGATTTGCCTCTGCTGGGCGAGCTTAACCGCCTGGCGGGCCGCTCCGAATACAGTGCCCCTGCCCTGGCCTCTGACCTTGATAAAACTCCTGAACCTAATGCCGCTGAAATCGAGCCGAATGACAACTGGGTCGAGGCGCAAAGCATTTCTTATGGCGACCTGGTTTCCGGAACTTCCACTCCGAACGAGGATCTGGATCTCTTTAAGTTCGAGGCCCAGGCCGGCGATTTCGTGAGGATCGAGGTCCTGCCTCAAGAAAGCAAGGGCTGGGTTATCGCCTTGCTTTTCGACCCGGACAGCAATAATGTCTCCAGTGGGTTTTACGGTATAAAAGAGCTCGATTCCAGTCCTCAGGACAGCCGTCTGGCGCCTATCAGGTGGCCCGGCGGGAACCTTATCGGCGCTTCACTGAAAACCGCAGGATCCTATTATATAATAGTCTCAAGCCTCCCTCCGGACATTGTCTTCCTGGATAATATAAGCGGGGCGGAGAATGCCTCCGGCAGCTCGAGTGAGGAGTTCAGCTACACACTGAGTCTCCAAAACCTTCCCACCAGGACAGTCACAGGCCGGGTGACCGATGACCGGGGCGAGGCCGTGGCCGGGGCCGAGCTTGTCGCCTGGTCAGTCGAGGGCCTGGGCGGAGTACGCGCCGTTAGCGGAGAAGACGGCTCTTTCAGCCTGGCCTTGCCTGAGGGAGAATATTCCGTATCTATAACCAGCCCTCCAAAAAGCCGTTATCCCGACAATCAGATATCAGAGATGTTCAGGGTCGGTGATACCGGCGCCAAGCTCGAGTTTGTCCTGCGCTCTGGAGTCATATTCTCAGGCCGCACATCCGATGACCGGGGCAACAGCGCCCCCTATGTCGGGTTAAGCCTGGTCGACAGCAAAAACCAACTCTACCTGTGGACTAATTCGGATGAAGAGGGCTTTTTCAGCGTGACTCTCTTCCCGGGCACCTATGATATCTATCTCTACCCTGACCAGAACTATCCGGCCCAGCCGATGATCCGCGGGGTGAAAATTTCCCAGGACACCGAGTACAAGGTCGTGCTCGACAGCGGCAGCCTGGTCTCCGGACTGGTGCTCGCTCCGGACGGCTCCCCGCTTGGCAGCGTCTCTCTCGCCTTTTACGGTGAAACTGACAGTCGCTGGGCCTGTTCGGATGAAAACGGGGCCTTCCGCATTGCCCTTTCCAAGGGAAGCTACTGGATAGATGTTTACTTGAACATGAACCTGCTCATTCCCGACCAAATGGTCGGCCCCCTGGCAGTGGAAAATGATATGAACTATGATATCCAGCTCGCTTCTGGCGGCATTCTCAGGGGCAGTGTGATCGACAGCCAGGGCCACCCGGTCCAGGGAGCGGGAGTAAATCTCTGGCCTGTACAGACTGACCAGGAAGTTCCTGATTCGGTAATTGTCTATATCGACCCGGACAGAACGATCAAAGATAATTCAAGTGCCGGCGGTGCTGAATCATCTTTCCGGTACTTGCCCTGGCCTAGGACAATCTACTGCACGACAGATGAAAATGGGCGCTGGCAGGCCGCAGTCATGCCGGGCGAGTATGTGGTGGAGGTGTACGCTCCTGCCGAGTATCCGCAGCAGCAGATGAAAGCGGGGGCCTATAAAGTGGAAAAAGGCGCCGAGATTGAGGTGCCCCAGGTGACACTGGAGTCGGGAGTCCTGTTCAGCGGACGGGTCAGCCTGCCGGATGGATCTCCGCTTGCGTTCGGCTCCTTCCAGATAAACCCGGGCATTCAGGATAGAAGTTATTCCGAAACCGGAGATAAGGATGGGACAGATACCGCCGTTATTATGCCCTGGATCGGCTACTGGGTACCCACCGGGGAGGACGGTTTTTTCCAGATCAGGGTCATGCCCGGAGTCTATAGCCTCTTTTTCGACGGGCGCCCGGGAAGCGATGGCTTTCCCGCCCAGACAGTGGATAATGTGAGCCTGGAAAGCGATCTCGAGCTCAACATCACTCTCCAGGCCGGTTACCTTCTCTCCGGCCGGGTCACTAACCCTGATGGTTCCCCGCTCGAAGGGAGCTGGCTGAACTTTTATGCTCCGGATGGCAGATGGCAAGGCTCGAGCTCCAGCGGGCCGGACGGCAAGTACGAGCTGAGACTGGTCAAGGGGGAATACTATGTGCTGGTCTCCCCGACACAAGGCTATTTCCCGGACTCGACACGCCTGGTTCTGGCCCTTGACAGCGATATGACTTTCGACATCGCTCTCATTCCCGGGGTGCGGGTTCACGGCAGGGTCACAGACAGAGCCGGCCAGGGAGTGGCTGACGCCGTGGTGCACCTGTTTCCCAATTCCAGGGCCGATGACAAGGTGCATATCCTGCCTGTTGAAACCGAAAAAATGATTCTGGAATTCCTGCGCAGCCCGGCTGCAGACCCGGCCAATAAAGAATCTACCGGTACGGCCCAGGCATTTACCGGCAGCATATCTCCGGACAGTCAAACTGTCTCGGTCCAGGATGGGCCAAACCGGCTGCTGGAGATTACCGGCCTGACGCCCAAGGAAATCGCCTCCTGGACCTGGTGGCCCGAGCAGGATTTCTACGCCTGGACAGACCGCGCCGGAAACTGGGAAATGCTGGTTAAGCCCGGAATCTACGATATCTACGCCTCCGCCACTTCCTCGTCCCGCGGCGTCTTTACCTCTATCTTCATCCAGGCGGTCGACTGCACGAAAGAGTGCGAGATCAACCTGTTCCTTGGGGATGCCGAAATCCTGGTCAACGGTTCAGTGGAGGACCCGGATGGCAATCTCGTTCCGGGAACCCTGGTCAGCCTATTCGACCCTAAAACCGGCGACCATGTATCGGCTTACACTGATGAAAGAGGAGCTTTCGAGTTCAGGCTGCCGGCCGGCTCCTACGAGCTCTATGCAGGTGACACTGCATCTCAGGAAAATGCCGCAGTGACAGGCGAGCTGGCTCTCGATAGCGACAGGACTTTGCAAATCCGTCTCGGTGAAGGAATAATAAGCGGCGGGGACAGCCAGGCCGATGAGCCCTCTGCCCTGCCGCGCGCGTTCGCCCTCGGGCAGAACAGCCCGAATCCTTTTAACCCGTCCACCACTATCACTTACTCGGTTTCAGAACCCGGCCAGGTGCGCCTGACAGTTTATGATCTCCGCGGCAGGAACGTGGTTACCCTGATAGACCGGTATCATGAGGCGGGTACTTACAATGTCCAGTGGGACGGCAGGGATTCCAAGGGAGGCAAGCTATCCTCAGGCGTCTATTTCTACCGTATGAACGCCGGTGCTTTCACCAGAGTGCGCAAGATGGTTCTATTGAAATAAAAAGGCCGGGACCGGGGGGGACCCGGCTTTTATGGCTGTCCGGGGCGCCGGCCACGCTCCGGACAGTTCTGATCCAAGGCTTATGCCCAATCTTTATTTGTCTTCCCGATTCAATTATTAAACTTAATAGGAAATGGATCCGGTATAGTGAGAAAGATCATTGCCTGGGCTGTAGCTGCAACATTTTTCGCTCTCCTGATAATGTCCGCTTGTAACAGAGACACTAGCAGCTTCGAGCCTGTTCCCTCGAACAGCCGGGCTGTGCTTCGCCTGAGCGGCCTGGGGGACTGCGAGCAGCCCCAAGGGCAGGCCCCTGACTTCCGGGAGGGATGATAAGCTGCTTGTCGTCGTTGAGAGCGGCAAGGTGAGTTTCACCCATACGAATGCTTTATTCAACTGCTGTAAGGACAGCCTGTCTCTCAATATGGCGGTTAAGGGGACCGTTGTGCGCGTAGCTGAGATAGAGCACTGCACGGCCCCTTGTAAATGCATTTGCGGGTTCACGGTTTACGGGGAGATTATCGACCTCGAGCCCGGTTGGTATACATTGGAGATCTGCCCGGACATAACCGGCGAACAGGTTTTATGTTCCGTTGCTTTCACAGTGGATTAAAAGCAGATCCCAGGGCATATTAAATCTGTCGGAGCTCAAAATGTTAAAAAGTATGCTTGCCGGAATAACAGCCGCCGTCTTTTTTGCACTGATTATCTCTGCCGCTTGCGGGGCCAATCACACTAACCTCACCCCCTTCCCTCCGCAGGCCGCCCCCACTCTGCGTCTGAGCGGATTGGGAGGATGTGACTATAATGATGGGCTGAACTTGGCTTCCGTCCGGAACGATAAACTGGTTTGCACGGTCGAGAACGGCAGGGTATCCTTTATCCATTCTAACGCGGTTTATAACTGCTGTATGGACAAAGTGTCTTTTGAGATGGCGGTCGAGGGGTCTGTTGTGCGAGTGGTGGAGAAAGAGCATACCTCCAACCCCTGCCTGTGTGTTTGCGCTTTCACCATTCATGGTGAAATTACAGATCTTGCGCCGGGTACCTATACCGTGGAGATCTGCCCTGATCTGACCGGAAAGAATCCTTACTGCTCGGCTGTTGTCACAGTTGAGTGAGAAGAGGCTGCCACTACATAAATCTAGCCAAAGATAGTTGAAATTTTTAGGTATATCCTATATAAAACAAGTCATTCGCAAAATTTAAACTTTCAGTCACAAAGTGGCAAAGAAACAAAGTTATTGTAACTGTTTATTATGGAATTATCAGGTTAAACGCCAAAAACAGTCGTTCGATTTTCGCCTTTCTTCGTGGATTTTCAAGTTTTCTATGTCCCTTTGTGCCTTTGTGCCTCTGAGCCTGGAACACTTTATTTATCAGTCAGTTAGAAAATTGTGAGAGATAATCTCTCAGATTGAAATGTGTAAGAATCTGAATATCAAGTGAGCGAAAGAATTAACTTCATAAATTGCAAACGAGCTGTAATATATTTAAAGAGACCTTTGAAAAATATTATTATTTTACCTAAGAATCAATTCTTGTTTTTTATAACTTAATGAATATCAATAGGTTATTGTAGGGGCGGTTCGCGAACCGCCCCTACAGATCGAATATTAACCTGTTATCTGGGTTTTTCAAAGGTCTCATGAATGCTGTAGAACTTTTTATAATATTCACCTTCAACCCCAAGTGTGACATATGGACAAAAAACGGTTTTTCTTCTGGCTTCTCTTGCCACTGGCTATTGTTTCCCGGGTGCATGCCGGAGAGATGCCGGTGATAGACCGCCAGGTGACCACCGAGTTCGGCGTCTACGATCCGGTGGCTGTCGAGATCGCGCCTGCAGTGGCTGACCTGACCCTGGCTGAGGATTTCTCCAATGTGGCGTTCTTCGAAAGCATGAAACCAGCTTTTGACACCCAGGCGCTCGAGCTTCTTGCCCGCAACCATTTCGTGGCTCTGCCAGGCCGCTTCAAGCAGGTCCACGACCTTTACAACTGGGCCAAGAGCGAGGATCTACCGGTGTTCGTGACTACGGATGCAATGCTGCATACTTTCCATATCCTTTACGACTATGCGCTGCGCATCCTGGAAACCGAGCGCTTCCAGTATGACCTGCGTTCTCTCAACGAGGCGCTGCTGGAAATGGTGCAGCAGAGAAGCTCCACGGACGAAAAACTGGCCGAGGAGCTCAGGCGCCTGGTCGCCTTTGTCTCTACGGCCCGCAAGCTCGCTGACCCGGACAGCGACATTCCGGGCGGGGTCACTGACCTGGTTCAGGCGGAGCTTGCCCTGATCGAGGCACACCAGGGGCCTGATTACTCGCCGATCATGGGCTACCGCGAGGATTTCAGCCAGTACGTGCCGCGTGGGCATTACACCAGGTCCGAGGCCCTGAAGCGCTATTTCAGGGCCATGATGTGGTACGGCCGGATCGGTTTCCGCCTGCGGCCCGGGGAGACAGAGGAGCTGGTCGAAAAGGGCAGAAGCGAGACCCGCATGGCGCTTAACCTGGTCTCTGAGCTGGCCGGACTGGAAGTCAATGGGGAGCCCGCCCTGGAGGTCTGGGAGCGCATCTACAGGCCCACGGTGTTTTTTGTCGGCTCTGCGGATGACCTCACCGCAGCAGAATATGCGGACCTGGCGGAAGAGGTTTACGGTAAAGCTCCCGAGCTGCTGAGCCCTGAGCAAATCGCAGAAAGCGAAAACCTCGAAACCTTTATCTCCAAGGCAATGCTCCTGCGCCCGCCCCGTATCAATTCTTCGCTCCTTTTTGATACCGAGGACCCTTCCGTTGTCACCAAGGGTTTCCGCTTCATGGGCCAGCGCTTTATCCCCGACTCCTATGTGATGGGGCGGCTCGTGCATCCCTATGTCCTTGGGCGGCTCTTCCCGCGCGGGCTGGATGTGATGGCTGTACTGGGCTCGCAGACAGCGGACAGGCTGCTCGAGGAAACCTACAGCGAAAGCTCCACTTATCCGGACTACCAGGCAGCGCTCGACAGTCTCAAGACCGAGTTCGCCGCACTGCCTGTCGATACCTGGGCTGAGAACCTCTACTGGAACTGGCTCTACTGCCTGAGACCACTTTTCAGCGAGAAGACAGAGGGGTACCCCTCGTTCATGCGCAACCAGGCCTGGCGACACAAAGAGCTCGGCACAGCCCTCGGAAGCTGGGCCCAGCTGCGCCATGATACGATCCTCTACGCCAAGCAGTCCTATACTTTCGAGACCTCGATCCCTGTGCCCCAGGAGTTCAGGGCAGGCTATGTGGAGCCTGAGCCGCATGTTTTCGCCCGCCTGGCAGCGCTCGCCCGCTATATGCGCCGGGGCCTGGATTCGCGGGATGTTCTCCCCAAGGAGATATCCTGGCGTCTGGTCAAGTTCGAAAGCCTGGCCCTGAGCCTCAAGATGATAGCTGAAAAAGAGCTGGCCTTCGAGAGCTTGTCACCAGAGGATGGAAAGGTTATCAACACAATCGGCAATGCGCTGGAGAAACTCGTTGCATTTCCCGGCGCAAACGAATGGGAGAACGAAGCGGATGACAAGATGGCTGTAATAGCCGATGTGCACACCGATCCCAACACTCTGCAGGCCCTCGAGGTGGGGGTGGGCTACCCGCTGGCGCTCTATGTGATAGTTCCTACCCCGTCAGGCCCTGTGATTACTATCGGTGGGATGTTTTCCTACTATGAGTTCAAGCATCCGCTCTCAGACCGCCTGACTGATGAAGCCTGGCAGGATATGCTAGTTAGCGGCCAGCCGCCCTTGCCTGCGGAATGGCTTGATGAGTTCTTTTACAACGGGGCCCAAGGCTCCTCGATCCAGGTCGAAAGCTACCCGTCAAACTTCTCTTCCATTAATGTGTTGAGGCTCCAGTTTTCAGCTACTTCCATAACCTCCGGCGAGGAGTTCGAGGTGCGCCTTGAGTCTTATATCGGGTGGGGTTTAGGCGTAAGTTTCTGGGCTGGTGACAAGCTGCTGACCGAGGTCGAGTTAATCCCTGATCCCGAGGAGGAGGGATTCCTCTGGGCTCCCGTTTCCACCACGGGCTGGCCTGCCGGCAGAGTGCGGGCAGATTTTGAAGGAGACGGCCTTGAGGTAGGGAGTTCGTTTATCAAGATCACCCCGGCGATAAATGTTGCCGACCTTAACAGGAGCGGCCAGGTGGATGTTATGGACCTCATAGAGCTTATCCGCCTGCTCGCCCAGGGTGACGGGAAGGATGTCAACAACGACGGAAAGAGCGATTTGTTCGACCTGATCCACATGCTCCGGATCCTGAGCGGCGTTGAGGAAATCGACACAGGACCCAGCGTGCGGCTGGCCGCTCTGGGCGGCTGCGGAACAAGCGGAGAGCGGTCGCCTTCAGAGGAAAAAGACGGGCTCAAGCTCGAGCTTGACGGGAATATACTCTCTTTTACCCACAGCGCAGCCACTTATAACTGCTGTATGGACAGCCTCACTCTCTCGATCGGGCTCATTGGGGATAACCTCATCCGGGTGATCGAAACAGAACATACACTGGAACCCTGCCGCTGCATCTGCGACTACACTGTTTTCGGTGAAATTACAAACCTCGGCCCCGGAAATTACAGAATCGAGGTGGTGAGTGCGAATGACACCACAGGGGCGCTCTGTTCAGCCGAGATAACAGTGCCCTGACAAGCCTGCCGCTTGAATATCATTGCATCCGTAAAATCCAGGGGCGGTCCTCGGACCGCCCCTTTAATACTAATTTGACTACAGAAATAGAGCCTTTTTTAAAACCGGCAATAGCTTATTAAATCCCCCTGGGGTCCCCCTTTGCCAAAGGGGGGCAGGGGGGATTTCAGTGGTAAGGACTTTGTTTATCTCTTCGGGGCCCCGGCCAAGCTTCTCCGTCATGGCGATTACTATGCTTGGGTCCAGGTCTCCGCAGGTGGCCCGCCCTGGAATGCCCTCCAGGGGTGTCGAGCCGCTGGTGACTGTCACCGGCCGCAGGCTGGTGCTGCACGATATCCATGCCATGGCCCAGTTGAGAAAAGATCTTGTCGAGATGCTCGGCCACGGGCAGGCCCGCAGGCTGCTAACCAGGTTCGGCTACTACTGGGGCCAGGAGGATGCCGCGGCCATGAAGCGAATATATACCTGGGACAATACTGTGGAATAGATCAGGGCCGGAGCGCGGCTGCATACTATCCAGGGGGTGGTGCGGTCTGTAATCCACAAGCTCGAGCTGGATCAAAAATCCGGCAGGTTCGTCATGGAGCTTTTCTGGCACGATTCAGGAGAAGCCGAGGAACACCTGATAGAATTCGGCCGGACCGGCCACCCGGCCTGCTGGATGCTGGTGGGCTATGCCAGCGGCTACTGCTCTTTCTGCCTGAAGACCGATATTTACTTTATCGAGCGCAAGTGCAGGGTGACAGGCGACCGCACCTGTTTTGCCGAGGGCCGGGACCGCGCTTCCTGGGGCGCTGAAATCGAGCCGTTTCTGACCTGGTTTGAAGCCGAGGATGTCAAAGGCAAGGTCGAGCGGCTGACCGAGGAGCTGAAGCGGAAAAGCCGCGAAATAGCCAGTCAGCGCAAGAAAATCAGCCTGCTCGAGCGCTCGCTGCATCCATTTTTTGTCGAGGTACGCAGCCGGTCTTTCGAGCGGGTGGTCGAGCTGGCGGACCGGATCGCCCCTTATGACACCGCAGTGTTGATTACCGGCAAGACCGGCACCGGCAAAGAGGTCCTCGCCCGATACATCCACCACCGTTCCAGCCGCAGCTCCGGGCCTTTCCTGGGTGTAAACTGCGGCGCCCTGCCGGAGACACTGCTCGAAAGCGAGCTTTTCGGCCATAAGGCGGGCTCTTTCACCGGGGCGGTCTCAGACCGGGCGGGGCTGTTCGAGGAAGCCGGGGGCGGCACGATCCTGCTCGATGAAATAGGCGATATTACGCCGGCCATGCAGCTTAAGATCCTGCGGGTGCTTCAGGAAAAGGAAATCAAAAGGGTGGGTGAAAGCAAATCGCGGAAAGTGGATATACGCATAATTTCGGCCACCAACCGGGATCTCGAAAAAGCGGTCAGGGAGGGCTCATTCCGGGAGGATCTATTCTACAGGCTGCGGGTGATCGAGATCGAGGTTCCGCCGCTGGCCGAGCGCCAGGAGGACATTCTGCCCCTGGCGAGACATTTTGTGGAGCGGATGTCCGAAAAGCTGAAAATCAAGAACCTGCGTCTGGATGCCACCTGCCTGGACTACCTTCAGGAACACTCCTGGCCCGGCAATGTGCGGGAGCTTGAAAACGCTGTCGAGCGGGCCGCGGTGCTCTCTAAGGACGGCCTGATCCTGCCCGAATACCTCCCGCCGGGCATAGTGCATGCCCGCCCGGACAGAGCTGCCGGCGGCGACCCGCTCAAGCGCACCTTGGCGGAAATAGAGGAAGAGCATATCCTCGAGGTGCTGAAAAAGCTCGAGGGCAACCGCAGCCGGGCCGCGCAAGCCCTGGGTATCAGCCCGGCGAACCCCTGGCGCAAGCTCAAGCGGATGGACAGTGAGGGCAGTATTGAAATACTGGTGTGAAAATAGAAGTGCTACAAATATAGAGATACAGAACAAATTTAAAGCAATTACAAATTAAGCTAATAATAAATAATTAAGAGAAACGGCTGTTGGCCATGCAGTACCCTCTTTTATAACTGAATAAGATTGAGGAGCTTTAAGTTCTTTATTTAGTAAATATTCTACACGATTTTTAGAGATACCGTTTTTATACATTGTAATATCAGACAATACTAAAGCATTTATTTTGTCAATTCCTCTGCAGTATTCATAATATTGCCCTTTATCAACACCCAATTCCGAACCAAACAGATTCCATATTTCATTAGGACTATCTTCTATTATATCAGATATTTTTGCCTCTCCAAAAAACTCAGAAATAGGCTCAGAGGCATATAACATTGCATAAGCACCTTTCCATTTTTTACTGAATTTCCTTCTTAGCTCAACTTTCTTTTTTTTCTCTTTAATTTTATCAGCAAATTCCGGTTTAATGCTCACAACAAGATCTGGGTGACTAGGATTACCAATTATTGTAAATTTACCAATTGTATTTTCTATATTACTTAAAATATTCTTCCAGAATATCTTAGCATCAACAATGCATTCAAGTTCTTTATCAAAAAGTCTATATTGTGTTCCAGCTTCTCCCAGCATTTT
>DATKXY010000223.1:0-13226 GCA_035528795.1 archaeon
TGTTGTTCACTTTAGGCGGGAAAGGCAAACGATGTCATTCCCGCGCAAGCGGGAATCCAGGTTTTTAAGCCGATTTTCTGGACCCCCGCTTTCGCGGGGGTGACAAAAAGAGAGTGTTGTCGCTTTAAGTGAACGGTATTGGGGCATGACACAGCTTTTCGGATTGACCGGGGCTGATCATCGAAAGGCTTGTCATAGGCTGCGGCAGTCATCCGGAGGGCCTGTGAAGAAGCCAGGCGGCTTGCGCTTTGATTTAAAAGTGGTTGTCTCTTGACTGATTCTGCCTGGCATTTTTTTGAAAAATAAAGAATGGTGGGATGCCGGATTGCTGTCCGCTGAAAAATGCGGATTAAAATCAATGTTGTTCACTTTAGGCGGGAAAGGCAAACGATATCATTCCCGCTCAAGCGGGAATCCAGGTTTTTAAGCCGATTTTCTGGACCCCCGCTTTCGCGGGGGTGACAAAAAGAGAGTGTTGTCGCTTTAAGTGAACAGTATTAGGATTAAAATAAGCATAGGAGCAGCAGATAATGTCCAAGTTAAATCTTCTGGCAGAGTTGTGGGAGTTTCTGCGGCAGAATAAAAAGTGGTGGCTTACGCCGATCATTGTGTTTTTGCTGCTTTTGAGCTTGTTGATCGTTTTTACTGAGGGTGCGGCTCTTTCGCCGTTTATTTACACCCTCTTTTAAACTATAAGCCAGGTCCATGCCGACACATATTCTGGGAATATCCGCCTTTTACCATGACAGCGCGGCCTGTCTGGTCACCGACGGCTCTCTGGCGTCCGCCGCGCAGGAAGAGCGTTTCTCCAGAATCAAGCACGATTTTTCTTTTCCCTCCCAGGCCATTGCCTGGTGCCTGGAGAGCACGGGTCTCACCGTATCCGATCTTGATTACGTAGCTTTTTACGACAAGCCGTTTATCAAGTTCGAGCGGATCCTGGAAACTTATCTGGCCTACCCTGGGCGGGGCATCCGCTCTTTTCTCCAGGCCATCCCTCTCTGGCTCAAGCAGAAACTTTTCCTGGGCGAGACAATCAGGCGCGAGCTCGGCTACGAGGGCAAGATTATTTTCCCCGAGCACCATGAGTCTCACGCAGCGAGCGCATTTTATCCCTCTCCTTACTGTGAGGCGGCGATACTCACCACAGATGGAGTGGGCGAGTGGGTCACTACCACCTGCGGTCTGGGCCGGGACAACCAGATAGAGCTTCTGTTCGAACAGCGTTTTCCCCACTCCCTGGGACTTCTTTATTCGGCTTTTACCTATTTTACAGGTTTCAAAGTCAACTCCGGCGAATACAAGATGATGGGTCTTGCCCCTTACGGGGAGCCGGTTTATGCGGACCTGATCCTGAAGGAGCTGATAGATCTCAAGCCCGATGGCTCGTTTCGTCTTAATCTCGACTATTTCGACTACTGCGTGGGTTTGAGAATGACCAACGAGCGGTTCAATAGGCTTTTCGGGGGGCCGCCGCGGAAGCCTGAGACCGAGATTACACGGCGGGAGATGGACATTGCGCGTTCGGTCCAGGTAGTCACCGAGGAGGCGATGCTGCGGATGAGCCGTTTCGCTCATGCAGAGACAGGGATGAAAAACCTGTGTCTTGCCGGCGGAGTCGCCCTTAACTGTGTGGCCAATGGCCGGATTTTGCGCGAGGGGCCTTTCGAGTCGATCTGGATTCAGCCCGCGGCCAGTGATGCCGGTGGAGCTGTAGGAGCGGCCCTTTTTACATGGCACTGTTATCTGGGCCGGGAGAGGGAAGCGGATGATGTCCGGGACAAGCAGTTCTGGAGCTACCTGGGACCCGGTTTCAGCGATTCAGAGATAGAAGCCTACCTGAAGCGGGAAAACATTCCTTATCACAGGCTAGCGCCTGAGGAGGTTCCCGGGCGCGTAGCGGATCTTATCACCGCGGAGAAAGTGATCGGCCTGTTTCAGGGCAGAATGGAATTCGGCCCGCGGGCTTTGGGGAACCGGAGTATAATCGGGGATGCCCGCTCGCCCGAGATGCAGCGGATCATGAACCTGAAGATCAAATTTCGCGAGTCTTTCCGGCCGTTTGCCCCGACAGTGCTGTTGGAGAATGTCTCAGAATATTTCGCTCTGGACTGCGAGAGCCCGTACATGCTTCTTACCGCTGATGTCCGGGATGATAAAAGGCTGGATGGCCGGAAAGATGAGCTACTGACCGGCCTTGAGAAGGTGAACGAGGTGCGCTCGGTCGTTCCGGCTATCACCCATGTGGACTGTTCGGCAAGAATACAGACAGTGAGCCGGGAGCAGAACCCGCTGTATTATGACATAATCGACTCGTTCAGGAAGCTCACCGGCTGTCCGGTGATTATCAACACCTCGTACAACGTGCGCGGGGAGCCGATAGTGATGAGCCCGGAGCAGGCCTACCGTTGTTTTATGCGGACCAACATGGATTATCTGGTAATCGGGAGTTTCCTGATCGACAAGGCCGAACAGCCTGAGTGGCCGGAAACCGACAACTGGCAGGAGACTATCGTCCCTGATTAGCGCCGGGTGGACGTGCTGTATTGGAATGGAGGATAATTTTGGCCGGGGATAAAGACAGGGATCACCTTAAGGATTTAAGAGTTTTCGGGTTATCAGTAGGAGCGGCATTTATTGTAGTAGCCGGTATATTTTTCTGGCGGGAAATTCAGGGAGCAGCTCTCGTTCTGCTGATTATTGGCAGCGTCCTGGCTCTGGCAGGGCTCGTGCGTCCTGCTCTTCTTACTTTGCCGCACCGGGGGTGGATGCGTTTCGCTCACGCCCTTGGATGGTTTAACACGCGGTTGCTTCTAACCCTGTTTTTCTATTTGATACTCGCGCCGACAGGACTTTTGCTCAGGGTTCTGGGCAAACATCCGCTCGAGCTTGAATGGGACAGTACCAGGGCCAGCTACTGGATCCGGCGCGAAAAGGTCCCTTTCGATCCCAGACGCTGTGAGAAACATTTCTGAATTCCCCGGGCGGCCCACTCGGTTGCTCCGGTGAATTTGATAGGATAGGCAATCCGGGAAAACGGCGGCAGGCTTTATCTGCTGTCGATAACAGCTTTGAGGTTTTTCACCAGGTTAGCGGAAACTCCCAGTCCGGCAAGAAGCTCTACAATCTTTGACGCCTCAGCCTTTTTACCGCTGTAAGCGTAAGCCATTCCCAGTCCAGCTAAATATCTCCAGTTACCAGGGGAAATGCGCACCAATTTCCCGAAATAGTGCTGCGCTTTGTCCCATTTTTGCTCTTTCAGCGCTGCTCTCCCAAGCTCCTGATACACATTCAGACTGTCAAGGCCTAGTACAATTGAGGCTAGAAGCTCCTGCTCCCCGCCGGGGAAGAAACCTTTGTTCAAACATTCCATACCATTGTTATAGATATCCAGTGCGGCTTCCGGCAAAATCTGGTTCTGGAGTTTTAAAGCCTCCTCATCCGATTCAGGTTCATATTTCCATTGGACAGAGTATTTTTCTTTGAACTTTTCCCTTCTGTCCCCGGGTAACTGCAGGTAGTAAAAATACGAGGCGGCCGGCCTTTTAGAAAACAGGTAACAGGTAGCCATATTTCGTACGATCGGCCCGTCATAGGGATCTTTGTTATAGCCCAGACGCAAATAATAGATGCTCTGCTCCACCAGGCCATCGGCTGTCAAAGCTATCCCGATATTCGCATAATCTAAAAGACTTAGGGCCTCCGGCCATTTTTCTGTCAACTCCAGAGCCTTGTCCAGCCGGTTTATCTTGCACAGCCTGTAAATGACAAATTTTCTGGATTCCTCGTCCCGGCCCAGGAAATCGATAATATGCTCAGGGAAATAATCCTCCTCGACACAGTATATTGAAAGGTGGCTGCCGAGAAATTGCATGCCTCTTGGGGGCAGGAACTTCCCATCGCGCACATAGCTCACCATCCGGCTTGCAATGCGGTCGGGACTGTGCAGAGTAATTTCCCAGAGCACAAGATGCGCCAGGGCTAAAGGCAGCAATACGGCAGCGGCTTTCGACAGGGCCGGCTTAGCAGGCCCTGGGGCGCTCACCTGCCAGATCCGAAAAGCCGTAAGCGGAAGCAGAATCCCCGGAGGGCTGAAAATATCCCAGTCCCGAAAGGCCCCCAGATAGGCGTTAAGCAGGGAAAGCTCTACCAGGAAAGAGCAGAGCGCAAGGAGAAGGATCATCGAGATATTGTCGCTCAAGACATTCTTTCTATAGACAATAACCGCGTATGCTGTCCAGGCCAGCATCAGCAGGTTCAATGGGTTATGCAGGAGAAGCACATTTGTCAATTCAAGCAAATGGGTGGACGTAAATAGACCGTAGGCGAAAAAAGGCTGCTCAAAAGAACTGTCTGCATTCAGCGTTTCCACTCCCGTGACAAACTGCAGCAGAAAGGCTTTCAGATCCATAAGCTGAAAAACCGCTCCAAGAAAAAGACCTCCCGGCACAACAATAGCCAGAATCCAGGGCAAAGGCCTGGTCCTTATCTCCTCCCTCCGCGTAAAAACAAGCCAGACCAAAGAGGGAAGAAGCGCCGCGGCGGAAGCGTGCAGGCCTAGGCAGATAAAAAAGATCACAAAGGGCGGCCAGGGCGCAGAGTTCTCTTCGAGTGCATGGACAGCCGCCAGAATGTAGACTACCAGCAGCGCATTGAAAAGCACGGTCACTTCTATGAAACCGGAGAACAGGGCCATTGTGCCGGAAGTGATGACAAAGGCTGCCGGAAGCAGAGAATTCCCGGTCTTCCTGTCAAGCAGAGGGGTGAGCTTGAGAAGGCCGGCTGTAAACATGCCGGCTCCCAGGCCTGTCACCAGCGACCAGATGAAAAAAGACATCTCTTTTGTGATCGGGCCGGCGGCTCTTTTCTCCCCTGCCAAAAAGTCTGTCCAGGCGTACAGTCCGGACATCATCGCCGAGAAGAATGGGTAGTGCCGGGAAGTTTCCTGGTGGAACAGGAAATTATAAATGTGGTCAATACCGTCACCCATTATCGGGCAGCGCACCAGAAAGAGTATTGCCGCAATAGAAGCGCCGAGAGCTATGGGAAAAGTAAATCTCCGGAGGATGCCTGCGCCAGGAGAAACCTCTCTTCCGGACGGGTCCAGCAATCCGGCGACTTTCTTCCGCAGGCGGGGGATTACTCCGATAAGGGAGAAAGCGGCGAAGATTACCCAGACATAAAGGGGGAATCCCTTGAGCAGGCTCAGGCCCCAGACCCGGACAGGAAAGAAGAGCGAGGAGAGAACGACTACAGTCAGGATAAGAAGCAGATACGCCAGGGCGATTTTAGCAACAGGCCATTCCCGGGCCTTTTTAGCTTTTTTGGCGGAGGACATAGGTTAGACAGGTTAACTTGACAGTTAAACCAGGTATGTGAGGATTGCAGGCACAATTATATTAGCCGGACTTTTTGAACTCAAGAGAAATATGCTTCCCCGGCTGTCTGTGCTCCCGGCGACCATGAGCGGCTGCTTTAACCGGGCAGCCGCTCTTTTGGCTGCATGTCAGGACTGCTGGGCATCTGGCAAGTAAAAGTCCTCCAGGCCCAGTAACGGCGGGAAAAATAAACCTGGCAAGCCTGTCTCCCGGACAGGCTCAATCTAATGTGCAGGCAGCCGGCTGGTCCCGATATTATTTTTCAATGACCGTTTTATCCGGGGGAATACCCAGGGTTTTGTACCTCTGGCCGCGGCTGGCCTCATCATCCTCGTTGATTTCCCGCGCCAGACGGCCCACTTCGAGGGCATGCTCCCTGGGAACCACGATTACGCCATCCCCATCGCCTACAATCACATCTCCGGGATACACCAGCACCCCTCCGCAATTGACCGGAAAGTTGTAAGATTCTGCGATCAGTCTTCCAGGCCGGACTCCCCGGCCGCTGTAACCTTTATTACAATAAACCGGTATTTTCTGCACCTTGATAATTTCATCCGTGTCCCGGGCGTAGCCGTTAGTGACAACTCCGACCACCCCCTTTTCAGCGTAACCCAGGCTGTTGTTAGAGCCGATATAGCCAACCTCGAATACTCCATTGGCATCAATCACCGCCACATCCCCCGGCCGGGCCGCTTTAAGCCAGGCGTCCGGTGCACGCCCATACTGTTCATCCTTGAATTTCAGGAAGCCATCCAGGTTTGGAAACGAGTTCAATCCGACACGCGTATCCGAGGGCACGTGGCGCACAGTAATGGCAAACCCGACAAAACGGTGGGTGAAATGCTCGAGATCCCTCCACAGGGAGCGAATCGAGGGATCCATCAGGCCGATATCCTGAAGCCCGATCAGATCCATACCGTCGCATACATCTGTCACCCGCAAATCTTTATAAAGGTCGAGGATTTCCCGGCGGGCTTGTTCGCTGTCATCGAAACTCTTATTTTCGATAATCCTGACTCCCTGGGGCCGGGTAAGCTGCTGGGAACGAGCGGCAAACGGAAAGGTCAGGAGCAGGAGCGAAAAGATTGAGACGAGCCTGTAAAGCATGGTCACCCCCATGGACAAGAGATGCAGGTTGGGAAGAAATACGGAAAAAGGTTTATCAGCAGCCGCTTTTTAAGATCATGAAGGCAAAGAATTATTTTTAAGACGGATGTTCCCGGTCTCTCTTTCTAGCATCGAATCCGGAGGAGGTTTTTGGAAATACTGGAAGAACAGATTCGGCATGACTGATTCAAGGCAGGGATATTATACCCCTCTCACCCGTTTCAGTGCCGCAGGTGCCTTATTCCATATGCAACCTCGCGTGCCAAGGTCTGCAAGATGCCAGCCACTGGAATAGAAATGATCATGCCCGTTATTCCCAGCAATTTGGCTCCGAGAATCACCGAGATCAGCACGACCAGGGCGTGAACATTAACCGAGTGGCCCAGCACGACCGGCTGGAGATAGGCATTGTCCACTATATGGGTAAAAAGGATTGTGCCGCAGACAGCGAGCACGGGCGCCCAGCTTGCCACTACAATGCCGGTGCCGCTGAATTCCGGAAACTGCGGCATCAGGACATACTGCACGATGGCCACAAACAGAACGGGCACGGATCCGATGATTGGACCGATATATGGGATAATGTCCAGGACTCCGACAATCAATGCCAGGAAAACGGCGTAGTTGAGGGGGTGATAGAAAAATCCGACAACATAGAAGCCCATAAGCTGGACCAGCCCGGTAACCACCGCTTCGATGAACTTGGCCCTGATGAAGCTACCCACGATCTGGTCTATTTTCTGATCTATGTTCAGGCACATTTCAAAATAACGATTGGGGAGGAATCCGATGAATGCCTTCTTGATCTTATAGCCATCCAGGAGGAAGAAAAAGAGAAACAGCGGCACGACAGCAAGCCAGGTCATCAAGGTACTGAAAGTAGTGCCGGAAAAGACGGTTTTCAGCTCTTCCTGGCCCAATTTGATCAGCTTCTGGCCCAGTCCGTAGCCCTCCATTCCGAAACGGCGTTCGAGCTCTGCCGCCCGGAGGTTTATTTCCTCGTTGAACATCGCCAAATAAGAGTTCAGGCGCGAGGCAAGATCCTGGTATTCCTCCATTATCACCTGAAGTATGATCATCCCCACCGCCACACTAAGCACCAATATCAGAAAAAGCACGATCGAGATTGCATAGATCCTGATTACTCCGTGCCTTTCGAAAAAGTCGACTGCTGGTGATAAAATATAGACCAGGATAAGAGCGATAAGGAAAGAGGATAGAAGCCCCGGTATCCATAAAAGAAAGGACACCAGAAACAGTATTAATACAGCCATTGAAGTCAGCTTGAAAGTGGGCCTGAAGATGATGGATTCGTCTTTTATATGGCTTTTCAGGATCATTATTTATATCACTCCTACCTGTTTCCCTTTCTATTTATTCTCTTTTTTCCCCGAACCTCGTCCAGGGACACGGGCTATCCTGACCGTGGATCATTGGTCAATGCTGAAGGAACCTTAAATCATAGGAAACTTCGTGCACAGTTGTCTGGACAATGCTGATCATAGGGATGGAGATTATCATGCCGGTTAATCCCGGTGTTTTGCCTCCCAGGATGACTGAAAGCAAAACTACCAGGAAGTGTATATTAACCGAAAAACCCGGGAGCACCGGGTTGGGGTAGATATTGTCCACTATCTGGATGAAAACAATCGCGCCGGTGATGGCGACTAGGCGTCCAGCTCGGCGATATAAAACCGCTGCTGCTGAATTCAGGAGATTGAGAGAGCAACACGTATTGCACGGCGGCCATGAAAATAACCAGTACCGATCCGCCCGGGCAGCGGTCCCAGGCAATGTATAACATCGTAAAGTCCTACCAGGATCTCCAGGGGGAAAGCATAATTTTGAGGGCCGAATATGAAACTGACCAGGACCAGGATGAAGCCTGCCACAGCACCGAGATCGACCAACACTGGCTCGATGAGCCTGGCCCTGATAAAGTTGCTGACAATCAGGTTATTTTCTGGTCAATATTCAGGCTCATTTCAAAATACCGGCTGGGCAGAAACCCGATAAAGGCCTTTCTGATCTTTTCTGATATTCTCTATATCAAAATTGATACAGAAAAAGTTTACTTTTTTGGTTCCGGAGAAAATCTTTCGCCCTTCCGTTCCCGGCTTGAATCAGGAGATTTCTTATCGTCCTGTATAATAAATTAGCCTGATTTCTCTTTAGTATCAAGGGATTTTTTAGGCCAAAACAAGGAAAAAAGAGACGCTTATCCTTCCTCAGTTCAATCCAAAAATCAGGACTTTATGCTGTACGACATGGCAATCGCTCAATTCGAAACAGGATTTCAAAAAATACTACTCAGCGCATTAAATTTTTTCTATCTATCCGTAAAGGTAAATTTTTTTCTTCTTTTGAAGGCAAAAGAAGCAAAACCATTTCTTTTGACCGGGCGGACACATTGGTCCGCCCCTGCCAGGCTCCGCTTTTCCAGGCTCGACTGGGCAGGTAAGCCTGCGAGGCAGACTTTGCCGTTTCAGGATGTTGATAAACCAGCAAATTTCCTTTAACTTAAAGCATTTCATACAGTCGGAATAGTGAAAATTTACGGTCAGCAAATACCAGTCGCTGCCTTGGGGACCCAATGACATGGCTTAGCGGAGCTTTTTAAGCGCAAAGAACTTCCTGCTTGATAAATTTACACCCAAAGGGATAATCACGGATTAATATCAACCTGGGAGAGGCCGGATGGAAAGGCTCGTTCAAATAGGACAAACTGCGTGTTTGCGTTTCACTCCCTGGGAAAACATACCGCAAATATTACAGGGAGTCACTCTGAAAGGAAGCCGGGGTGCTCAGGAAGAAACATTCGATCTCCTCTCTGACAGGATGCGGCGGGCCGGTTTTAAAGTTATCCAGAGGCTCAAACAGGTACACGGAGCCCGGGTGGTGCCAATTAAACCTGACAGCTCAGAGGGCGCAGGAAGGGTTTCCCTTATCTCGCCCCTGGAGGCTGACGGCCTGGTGTCCTGCGAAGAGGATACTCTCGGTGTCATAACCATGGCCGATTGCGTCCCGCTATATCTTTTAGACCGGAATCTGCATGCCTGGGGCCTGATTCATGCAGGCTGGCGGGGTGTTGCCGCAGGGGTGATGAGCGAAGGTCTGAGAGTGATGAACGAATCTTTCGGGACACCGGCTGATGGAGTGGAAATTTATCTGGGCCCCTCGATCTGCGGTTCCTGTTATCAGGTTGGCCCTGAAGTGGCGGCATTGCTTGAGCCAGGCGATTACACTTTGCAGGATCGACCTCCAAAAGAGAAGATTTTTGTGGATCTCCGGCGCCTGCTCGCAGATCAGGCGAGATCGCACGGGGTGCCTGCGGCCAATATTTTCACGAGCAGGTTCTGCACCCGCTGTCACAACGATCTGTTTTACTCCTACCGGGCCGAGGGCGAACCCGCATTAGGACAGATGTGGGGGTTCATGGGGAAGCTGGGGAAGAAATAGCTCTTTTCAAATAACAAGCCTGCCGCCCTGTCACTGACACGCAAAATCAAGTTTTGCCGGCTGCGTCGCAGCCGGCGGTTTATTGGGCCGCCGGCTTTTTTTCTGCTCAAGAATCCCTCTGGCATCTGGAGCGCCAAAAAGGCGGGCGGCCATGGAGACAGTCAAATTCCAGTCCGGCTTTTATTCATGGCAGAACAAGATTTGCGCAACTTATAGGATTAAAAAAAGTTGAAACCAAAGTTGACAGGAAAGAGTCATAATAAGTGGATCGAGATGATGGGAAGCTGAGGCAAAGAAAAAAATCAATAAAAAGGAGACTAAAAAATGAAAGCTGCCATCAAAAAATACTGCGAGGTTTTTCTTCCTTACGGAGAGGTTATTTTAGGCTGCGCAGTATATTTCGGATTTATCACGATCTGTCTCGGCTTGAATGGTATGGCCTGATATGTGTCTGGAAAAAACTGGTTGAGCGGGACCGGCCGGAGGCTTAAGGAGCTTCCGGCCGGTTTGTTTTTGGCTCTGGAGCTTGACTTTTTAGTGGGAATGAATTAAATTGGACAAAAGAGTCAAGATTAGTAAACAAATATTAGGTGGTTGTTTATAATTATATATCAGGAGGTTGTATACAATGTCTAAAAAGAGATTGTATCTCAAATTGGAATATTATATGCACCTCTTTTTGATATTGGTTTTGTATTTTCTGACCATGGCCATATTTCTCGCCCCAATGGTGGGTGGTTTCTGACATAACGTGTTCAGATGGATGCTAAGGCAGGAATACCCGATCAGCGCGGTTTCACGCGCTGGCAATCAGGCGGTGCTTTGTATTTTAATTGTTTTATAACTCCTAGTGGGCACACGGAGTGGACTCAAGTCTCCGCATGTCCGTCATAAGTCGGTGAGAGAAAAATTGGCCGGTGTGATTTTTAGGTTTGAGGTTTAGCGACTGGGGGAAAAGGAAAGAAAATGTATGTTAAAGTTCATGGACAAAATCGGGGGTTCAAAGCTTTTCCTGTATAGTCTGATAATGGGGCTGCTGACCTATTTTACAGCCATTTCTTTATTATTCCTTCTTTTCCTGGCTGGTTTTTGAGCCGGGGGCTGGAGGGTCGGGACGGACAGAGTCAGCAGCCGGGTTCAAAGGCCATGGCCCGTGGTGGTCATGGTCAGCTTGCCGTGCTTCACGCCGCGGATGGCCGCCAGTCTGTCGGCCACTTTTTTTATCTCGTTGTTCGGCCCTTTGAAGATGATTACTTCCAGACAGTTGTCATGATCGATATGTACGTGAAGGTTCGAGATTATCAGTTTGTGGTGTTCGTGCTGAAAGTGGTTCAGGATTTCAGCAAGATCTCTCTGGTGGTGGTCGTAGATCAGGCTCAGTGACGCCACAGCGATTGTCCCGTCAAAGCTCAACTTATCAGTGATCAGGTGCTCGCGGATAAGGTCCCGCAAAGCCTCGCTCCTGTTGGAGTAGCCCTCGCTCAGGATGTGCTTGTCGAAGCGGCGGGCCAGCTCAGCATCGATCGAGACCCCGAACCGTTTGACCTTGCCCATGCCGTAACTCCTTTGCTTCATAAGGGATCATTAAATGACACACCGGCGCACCAGGTGCGGTTGACACCGGATGAGAGATAAGATAAATTGAGGCTGTTTTCATTTAATATGCTTTAAATCATAAATTTATGCTCCAAAATCCTCTGAAGCAATCGAAAAGTGAAAGCTTGGGAGCCCGGGAAACAATATCTTCCCCAGCCTGTACGCGACCGAATTTCTGACAGTCAAGCTGCTGGAGGGCGAGTGATCGACATAACGAAACTGCTCTGTGGAGAAAGCTCGGGCGGGGATACGATCCGCTACGGCCGGGCAGGAGCGAGCATACCTCAGGAGCGCCGGTCAGTGACAAGCGGAGTGCCGAAAAGCGCCGGGGAACGCAGGCCTGTCGTGGTCTGGAATGTCACCCGGCGCTGTAACCTGTCTTGCGTGCACTGTTATACCGACTCGAAGAATATCAGGTACAAGGGCGAGCTTTCTACCAAGGAGGGCAAAGTTCTGCTGCGGGAGCTGGCGGATTTCAAAGTGCCCGCGGTTCTTTTCTCGGGCGGGGAGCCGCTGGTCAGACAGGATCTGTTCGAGCTGGTCAGCTATGCTGTTGATCTGGGACTCAGGCCCACGCTTTCGACCAACGGCACCTTGATCGATAAAAAAACCGCACGCAGGATTAGGGAAGCCGGGTTCACTTATGTGGGGATCAGCCTGGACGGGATCGGCGAGGTTAACGACTGCTTTCGCGGCATGAAAGGCGCTTTCGAGCTCGCCATGCGGGGGTTCCGCAATCTGGTGGAGCTCGGAGCTCGGGTAGGCCTGCGCCTCACCCTGACCAGCTGCAACTACCGGGACCTCGAGGCGATTTTCGACTTCATTGAAGCTGAAAAGATCAACCGGGCCTGTTTCTACCACCTGGTTTATTCCGGCCGCGGCGCCTCGATCACAGAGAGCGACCTCTCCCACAGCGAGACCCGAAGCGCCGTGGATCTTATCATGCGGCGCACCCGTGATTTCCACGAGCGCGGGCTTGGAATAAACATCCTTACTGTGGACAATCATGTAGATAGTATTTACATTCTCCGCTTGCTTGAACAGGAAAACTCGCCCCGCATCGCCGAGGTACGCAAGCTGCTCGAGTGGAACCGCGGGGGGACTTACTCGAGCGGCGTGGGTCTGGCTTGTGTCGACTGGTTCGGCGAAGTCCATGCCGACCAGTTCTGGATGGATTACAGCTTCGGCAATGTCCGCAACCGAAAATTTTCCGAAATCTGGACAGACACCTCGGACCCTCTCATGAAAGGCCTCAAAGACCGCCCATCCGTGATAAAAGGGCGCTGCCGGCTCTGCCGCTATTTCGCTCTCTGCGGCGGCTCGATGCGGGTGCGCGCCCAGCGGGTTTACTCAGATCCATTCGGGCCGGACCCTGCATGCTACCTGACCGATAGTGAAATCGGTCTGGATCAGGAAAGGAAGGCGGAACTCGAGGCAAATGGAGAAATCTATCCCATCCCTGAAAGCCTCACCGGCGAACCTGTGATTTGAAAAAGTGCTGTTTTTCTCTCCTATAAGACTGTCAAGTGAACCCTCCTACTAAGTACATGAATTCATAAATAGTGTAGCGTATTGTTTTAAACCAATTTACAAATTTAGTAAACGTAGTGGCGAGGCATGCCTCGCCCTGTTCGGGCGACCGCCGGTCGCCCCTACGACTCCGCACAGCGTTGCTGGAAAAAA
>DATKXY010000224.1:0-57393 GCA_035528795.1 archaeon
GCGGACCTGGTGGTAAGCGGAATCAGCAGTGACAAAGGAGTATTCGCCGTAAGCCCTGGTTCTGTTACCTTAGCCCCGGGTCAGGTACAGGCAGTGACAGTGACATTCAGTCCGGTTTCAGCCGGGAGTGCGAGTGGCGGGGTTACAATCAAGAGCAGTGACCCGGACGAGTCTTCGGTAACTGTCAGTGTGTCAGGAAGCGGTGTTCTGCCGCCTGAGCCGGATATTACCTTGTCCGTATCCAGTTTAGCTTTAGGGGATGTATCGGTTGGCGGCAGCGGTACAGGGACTTTCACAATCGGCAATGATGGCGAAGAGGACCTGGTGGTAAGCGGAATCAGCAGTGACAATGGAGTATTCGCCGTAAGCCCTGGTTCTGTTACCTTAGCCCCGGGTCAGGTGCAGACAGTGACAGTGATATTTAGTCCAGTGGGTGCTGGAGCACAGAGCGTTTTGGTTGTGGTAGCGAGTAACGATCCGGACGAGTCTTCGGTAACTGTCAGTGTGTCAGGCAGTGGTGTCCAGAAAACTGAACCAAATATTACCTTATCCACCTTCACTTTCAATATTGGAGATATACCGGTTGTTGTCAGTGGCACAGGTGTTTTCGCTATCATCAATGATAGTAATGCAGACCAGGTGACAGGCGGTACAGGCAATGACAATAATGCAGAGATTAAGAGTATAACTCCCGGCAGCACTATATCAGATACTTTTAATATAACCAACTTCGGGAATTCTGATCTTTTAATAACTGATATCAGTATTGATAATCCCTCATTCTCTGTTGATAATAATTCCGCTGTTATTCCCCCCGGTAAGACCTTGGCTGTTCCAGTTAAATTATGCTCAAGCGAAACTGGTAATCATAGGGCTATTTTAACGATCATGGTTAGTGATTGTGAAGAGAATATGCTTAGTTTTTCTCTAATGGTAAATTGTATTGTACTGCATTCTTCTGAGATAACCTTGTCAGAAACTTCTGTTGATCTCGGTGAAGTAACTATTGGGAATAGCACAACCGGAGTTTTCAGCATTACCAACGACGGCGGATTGGACCTTGTTATAAAGGACATCAGTAGTGACAACGAGGTTTTCAGTGCCAGTCCGGCTTCAATGACTATCAAACCTGGTCAGTCCGAATTGGTGGTAATTAAATTCACTCCCAGCTCAACAGGCAACCAGAACGCCAATATTACTGTCGCCAGCAATGATGATGATGAAATGGTGCTATTGGTAAAAGTCAAGGGCAATGCAATTACTTCCGCAGCACCTAAAATGTCCCTGGCGAACACTATCCTGGATATTGGCGAGGTACCAGTCGGCGGTATTGGCACTGGCGCTTTCACTATTACCAACAGCGGCAAAGCGGACCTTATAATAAAGAAAATCAGCAATGACAACCGAATGTTAGCTGTCAGCCCAGACTCGGCTGCTATACAGCCCGGGCAGTCAAAAACAGTGACAGTAACGTTCAAACCGGTAAGTCTCGGCAGTCTAGAGGCTCTGATTAAGATTTTCAGCAACGATCCTGAAAATAACATTTTTTTCTTGAAAGTTCTCTGCAGGGTGCCCGATAATCCCAAGACCTTTGGACTCAATCAGAACTTTCCCAACCCGTTCAACCCTTCAACAACCATAGGCTATACTGTGCCTGAAAGTAGTATCGGAAATGTTTCCTTAAGGGTCTATGATATCCGTGGTCGTCTGGTGCGTGTATTGGTGGAGGAGATGAAGGAAGCAGGTACTTTCAGTGTGTATTGGGACGGTAGAGATGAATCGGGCTGCCTTGTGCCCAGTGGTACTTATTTTTACAAAATGCAGACTGAGGATTTTTTTCAAATTCGGAAAATGATACTTCTGAAATGAAAATCGATTGTTTCGGAAGCGTATACGGAATTATTCCTGATGAGTAGGATATAATGGAGTGATTATGCTTTTCCACACGGATCATTTGTTACCTGGAATGGTGTTAGAAAAAGATATCGAGTTGAAAACAGGGAGCTTTCTGATAACCTGTCTTGAATTGGGCGGCGGCTGTCTGACAGAGAAGGTGATTAAATCAATCCAGAACTTCTCAAATCAGATCGTGCCTTCAAATAACAGGGTTTGGATCAGGGAGGATGAGTTTGCCCTTAATTATATAAAAAATATAATCTATGAAGACCTTAATCGTGTTGCTGAAAGTGTGATATCCGGTAAAGATTACACCAATTTTCTCGCCGATGGAGAACTTCAAGCAAAGGTGATGCGCGTGATGACGATCCTGTTCTCCAATCCGGATATTGTGCGGTTGATGTATGATGTCAAATTCAACACATCTGAACAGACAACGCCAAAGGATCTTATTCTGGAACACAGTATCAGGACAGCGCTGCTTTCAGTCGCACTTGGCCTCCGTCTGCGCTGGACGATCCTCTCTCTGGTAAGTGTCGGCATCGCTGCCTTATTGCATGATCTGGGCATTTTTAATACTTCTCCGTATCCGGACCTTGAATCTTTGGATAATCTCCCGCCCGGTAAACTGGCAATTTTTGTCAACCAGCACCAGGAGCATAGTGCGAGTCTTTTTAAAAACCGCGATATGGCATTGAATCCCTACCAGAAAAAAGAGGTGCTGCAAATGATCCTCAATCATCATAACCCGGATTCAGAGGATCCGAAACATACAAAAGTCCTGCTGTTTTATCTGGCCGACCTTGCAGATGAAATGGTTTCTCTTATGCCGCATCGCTTACGTTATAATTTCTCACCGGCACAGCTCGAAATCCTGGGTGAAGCTTATAAGCGGCGCTGCGGTTTGGTTAATTTGCTGCTTGGCCTGTCCAGGCTTTACAAACACGAGGGAGGTCTTGCCTGGGAGATAGTTTGCAATATCGCTGGCCTTTTCAAGATGAAAGAACTCATTAGCGGCGATTTCGATTTGAAGCTGAAAGAGATAATGGATTTGTGCCCGTTCGACTCGGCAAAGTTAAATCCACCGCTGGAAGGGAATTCATTACCGCGAACCTTATACTGCAGCAGGAGCAATGAAAAGGATTTTCGTTGCGAGCATATTCTTTATGTTAAGTCAGTAATTCAGGATAAGCATGGAAATATTAAAGAATATTTCAAGTGTGACAGCCTCGGCCCTCGTTTTCAAAAGTTGATCGAGGAAGGAGAAGGCTAGGGTTTTAAAGAAGAAATCAGGAAAGATCCAGGGATTTTCACTCCAATATATTGTATTCTGTAATTGTTCATGGACCCTTGTTGATGCCAGCAGGTTCCAGGATCAATAGAGCATCCTCCCATTCATCAGGCGTTGAAAAAGTCTTCACTCCCGTATTTGGAAAGCTGCCAGCCGCAACCGGATCACCTGTTTTCGGATCAATCCAAAATACATTCACTTTTTTTGCTGCGGTAATTTTACTCATGTTGATTGAAAAGGAGCTTTTACTAGCCAGGTAAACCATGACCCATTTACCGTCTTTATGACGGGCTGCCAAGTTCAACACCTGTCCATTGACCTCGCCGCCGCTGGCAAATATTGATTGATCCGGAACGAGGTACCACCACTCCTTTCGGCCCAGAAATATTTTCTTCATTACGCCCATTTGAACAGCGCCAGGCGCATACAGGGCCTTCTTCCATGTGGGGAGTACACGCCAACTGTCATTGTGCCCATAGGTGTGATGGGCTCCTGCTAAATATGAATAATATGCCTGCCTGCGAATCCAGAGAGCAGTCACATCAAATCCATACTCAGAACCCTGTTCATAGGCCCCTTCTGCCATCAAAACAGGTTTTACAGGTTTGAGGTTATAATCATTGGTCACCATTGGATAGATCAGTTGCACGCTATTCCAGGTTTGCATCGAGTTGAAATCAAGCCATTTTTCCTCGTGAATAAAGCTGGATGAGTATGGGGCGGGATCGGGTTTGAAAGTAATAAGATGAAATCCCCCGTCTCCTTCGTGAAGACCTGCAGCAAGCTCCCGCAGAATCGGAACAAACTCTTGTTTTGCCTCAGGCGTCATGGACCAGACAATGTTGGGTATGTTCTTGTACCGCTGGGCTAGCCATTTCGCCCAGGCTCGGGCGTTACTCAGTGTGATGAGCTTGCGGTACCGCTGATGATAAAGCGTGATCGAAAAAACCACGTTATTTTCCCGGGCTATCCGGATCACGGAATCGACATGCTTGAAGTACGCTTCGTTCGGCGTGAGAGGGTCGTCATTGATCCAGGGTTTTTCTCCGTATATATTAGGTTTCGTCCCGTCACCGACTCCCATAAGCATCGCTTGAATAAAGGAAAATCCATTTTTTCTCACGCTTTCAATGGTTATTCCGGCTTCGTCAAGCGTATATTCCCGAAAGATCTGCCATTGAGTCGTACCCAGCCAGAAAACGGGGTTGTCCTGCTGGTCTACAAAGTACCTCCCATTTGTACTTACTTTAACCGGATAAACAGCCTGCCCGGCCGCTGCGCTGACTGCGAAAATTAACAAGAACGGCACGAAGAATATAATTCTCTTCATTTCTATCTTCTCCTTTCTTGATTGTATGTGACCACCATCATTAATAAGAAAGTTTAAGATTACTAAGATTGCGTGGTGTATTAGGCATTTTCTCGGAAAGCCTTCCTGCTTTTCTTTATATCAAGACCTACACCAGATTTTTTATATTTCTGGACACGTTTTCGGGGGGCAGGTCATATTGGTAAAACGGGGTGTATACTTAAAGAATAATTTCAGGATTTGCATCAACGGCTTTCCTGCCTACCATCGATTTCAAGTTGCAACTGCTTCTGCACAACGTGTGCGTAACAATCCGGTGTTCGAATTTCCCCACTCCAGCGTTGCCCGATCTTATCCTTAAGTATTTGGATTTTTCGCTTATCTTCTGTTCTCTTTTTTGAATAATTAGCCTCGGTTGTCGAGCCCCATATCCATACCTCGACTTTGTTGTCATGCTTGAGAACTACTGAAACGACATCGTACTCGCTTTCTGTAGTGCCATCTTCTTTAAAGATAATCACGTTCGGCAAAGAAACACGAAATTTTACATTCTCTGAAGGTTGTTGCAAAGACTCAAGGAGTATGTACAATTCCATGTCTATTCCTTTTGTTTCTGCTTCTTCAATCACACGCTGATGCAGAACCTCCTGAGCGGACCGAATTAAGTTCTGCAAGGCCGTGACCGGCTTTATCTGGAAGAAGCGATTCTGCCATTGAAACATATATGACCATAGCATACGGCGAGCGTTCTCAAGGTCAAGGCCCAGTTTCTGCCTTAGATCTTCCGGACCAAAGATTGACGCTTGCATAATGCAAAAAGGATAGGAGAATCCTAAAGGCTGCTCAACACCGCGGATGACAATCTTAATATCTTCTGCCTCAGGCGCATAACGCCTTGCATGCTTTACGATATACTTTGATGCAGCCCTCTCGATGTTGGCGTCAGGTATGGAGAGGCAACCTAAATTACTGGCTCTATCGAAGAGAGAGTTCTCTATAGAGCAACCGCACAAACCTTCCATTAGTGTGCGATGAAGATCGGAGACATCAAAGTCTGGATACATCTCAACTTCAATGCGTTTGCATGCCTGCAGGAATTCTTTGGGTTCAGGACGATCTGAGGCATCGCGATGGCGAATGGAAAAAGCAATACTATTTGGCTGGCTTAGCTGATGAACCATTACCCGTTTCTTTGAAGGATCTGTTAGAATTGCGTTTCCTTGCCGCCTCCCTGCTAACCGTCGTTCAAGGATCAACGGGGGACGATCTATCTCCACGGCGCCATTAATTGTCCAAGTTTTCCAGCCTTTACGCACCTCGGAATCAAATAACTCTCTTCCTTGTTTGCGTTTTTTGATCATCCTCGAAACATCTTCATCTGATATATAGTCGTTCGCGTCGACACCAAATAACTGCTCCAGTCCAATGCTTTTGTTAATCAAAAGTTCTGCCAGCGTCCGCTGGAAGACGGCAGATTGCGTTTGGTGTTCTTCTGATTCGTAGAGCGTCATTTCCAGGTAATCATTTAGCTGTCGAATCAAGAGCCAATCAGGGTCATCTTCTTGGTTGACATTCGCTACAAGGCGGTCAACATCCAAGGTTATGCCGATACGACCTGTAAGATGCAGGTCCCGAACAACGAAATCGAGGCGATTAAGGCGGCGCATGGCGTGATCCCATTCGTTTTCCGGCTCAATAAGGATAAGAATTGCCTTTTGCCAATCGAAACCAGGAGTCCGTGTTTTCTTGTCATACTTAAAACTCTTGAGAAGACCACTAAGATTATTATCATGAATGAGTTTCAACGCGGATATCCAATGGAAAAGTCGCCGCCATTGGTGTTCTTCTATCAGTTGATCAAGCCATTTCGAAACGACAGTTCGCTTCTCAGTCTCGGCAGTGCCCAAGACATGTTTTGCAGCTTCATCGACAACAGGCTGAAGAAAATCGACAAAGCGCTTGCGAAATGATGCGTCAACATGGCATGTCAGCAATACCGCCTTTTCTGCGTCATAACAAAACGCTGCATGGCCTGTCTGGCCAAAGCATAAGCGTGACCAGAATGACCATAGAAAATCCCTCGGCAAACCATATCCTTCCGGCTGCATGAGAAGTTTCTCAAAGAGCCGCATTAGACCTACCAAATGATGGTACTTCGTGTGCACACCTGTTTCGTCGAAATGTCCTGTTAGCCCCAGGTCACGAATCGATCTGAGCCGGATAAACTGCCTTTCCGCTGCCCGATAGAGCGAAACATGCGCCCCGCGGATTACAACTTCGCATGAAAATGCAGGATCGTTGAATCGTAGTTCATCAGGCATCACAACTCCCCCTTGAAGGCTTTGTCGAGGATACTGGGTATGAGGGCGTCAAGTTCGGATGAGGTCTGTTCCTGCAGTGCTTTAAGCCGATTCACTTTTGCTTGTAGGCCATCGAGATAGACCACAATGCGGCGTTGCTCTTTGATTGATTTCTTGAAGACAGGGAATGCTTTTAGTTGGCGCTGGTTGATTGAGGCAAGGTTAGTCGTTTGCTTGGAAGCCTCCTTGAAGTAGTCCTTTCCGTAAGGCGACCTAATCAAAGCAAGCAAATACTCTGGATCTAATTCGGTTTGATCCAGCCGAATGCGAAAAATGTGATTCTGGTGGATACAGTTGGTGATCTCTTTGTGCCATATTGTCCCTCGACCGAGCTTGTCCCAATCACCGCCCTCTGTTAGGAGAAGATCGCCCTCCTCTATTTGCCACTTTTCCCTCTCGTTTGGCTTGACCCAAACCGTCTTGATCTGATCAAGGTCGAGATAGCCGTCCTGCACATTCGCGACTCTAAGATAGGGAAGTTCAATCAGCTCACCTGAGAGTTGCCGCCCCAGCGTTACGCCAGATCGTATCTTAGACACTTTGCCTAAAGGTACAGTTTCTGCTTTCATCGCTAGATTTTGCTTGAAGAGTTGGTGCGTATAACTGTTAACTAATTTTTCAGATTCGTTCGTCGATTGCAAACGAAGGCTCTGGGTTTCTGCGATCTTGGCGGCGAGATATTCAATCTTGGCTACAATCCGCCGTTGCTCCGATAGCGGTGGAAGAGAGATTCTAAGCGAAAGAAAAAACTCCTCTTTATACCGGTTCCTTGTAAGAGGAGTGCTGCCGCTACAGTCCGATTCCACTTTGTCTAAGACCCGTCGTAGCCTGAACCAGTATTTTAAGAAGTCGACATCAACTTTGTTATCCTTAGGCCGAAAGATAGGAAACTCATTGGATACATAACAGCCGTCCTGGGAGGTTTCAATTACTCCAAATGCACCTCGCCAAGCGAAAAGCCGACTGTAGATGAAATCGTCTTTTTTGACCATGAAAAGCTTTTTTGCAGACAACTCGGAGCCAAGTTTAACTTCACGCAGGAACGGTCCCGCGCCATCCAAGCGGACTCCTAATAGACGATATTCTTTCGACGCGTCAACTGTTTCAGGACGTTCGATCCGCTCAAGAAGATTATCAAGTCGCATTTCTATAGGCGCAGGTTTCATGCAGCACCTCCTCTCAACAATTCTTTTATATCATCAATGATCTGAATGATACGCCTTTCTTTTTCAAGGATGTCTGCAGCAAGTTGTTCGGGCGAGAGATGTTCGAGAGTTTCAGTGCTATTGGGATTTTTGATATCGAGGTTGCAGGATATAAGGTCGTCGTTGTCGTTGTATTTGAGCACGTCCTTGGCCTGAACCTTCCAGGCGTTATTGTTTGCTTCGCGCTGCTTCATGGTAAACCAGACGATACATTCGTCGAATTCCTCGAACTTCATCGGCTTGGTCTTGGTGTAGTTCTTACGCCCCTCGGGTAGGGGAATTTCGTAGTACCAAATCGTATCCGTCGGGCCGGAGCGGTCAAAGAACAACAGATTGGTAGGGATGGGTGTGTAGGGCGCGAAAACACCGTTGGGCAATCTGACGATGGTGTGGAGGTTGAATTCCTTAAGCAGGCATTCCTTAAGGCGGGCGCAGACGCCATCGCCGAAGAGCGTACCGTTGGGCACGACCACACCTGCGCGGCCTGGCTTGCCGTTATTTTTCTCGGGGCGCTTCAATTTACGCATGATGAGTTGCAAGAAAAGGAGCGCCGTTTCGGAGGTCTGCAGGTCTTCGGGGAAATTCGACTTGATGCCTGTCTCCTCCTCGCCGCCGAAAGGTGGATTGGTGAGGATTATGTCCACGCGGTCGCGGTCGCCGATCTCCTGAATACGTACGTTAAGGGAATTGTCATAGACGATGTCGGGAAACTCAAGGCCGTGGAGCAGCAGGTTCATCTGGCTGAGCATGTATGGTAGCGGTTTGGCTTCCTGGCCGAAGATCGAGTCTTCCTGTAGCACGCGGCGATGCTGTACTGTCTTGCACTGACTGGCGAGATGCTGATAGGCTTCGCAGAGGAAACCACCCGTTCCACAGGCGGGGTCGAGAACTGTTTCACCTAGTTGGGGATTCATGACGGCGACCATGAACTGAACCACTGGGCGGGAGGTGTAGAACTCGCCAGAGTCGCCAGCGGCATCGCGCATCTCGCGCAGCATGGATTCGTAGAGGTGGCTGAGAGTATGGATTTCCTCGGAGGAGTTAAAATGTATGCCGTTCACCTTGTTGATGACGTCTCGCAGGAGATAACCGTTGTTCATTCGGTTCTGCACACCGCGAAATACATTGGCGATAACGTCACGCCTGTCGCGGCCGTTGGTGGAATGAAGGCCCTGGAGATAGGCCAGTAGACCAGCACTCTTTTTGCCGTTAGGCAAGATAGCTTCGTCTTGGTTGACGAATTTCAAAAGTTCCTCGCCGGTGATCCCGTCTTCCTGGGCGGCCCAATCACGCCAGCGGTAGGGGGGATCGATAGCCGGGCGAAATTTTTCCCCGCTGAGCTGAGCTTCCTGTTCGCGGATTAGTTCCATGTCATCGAGAAACTTAAAAAACATGATCCACGTCAGCATCGGAAGACGGTCGAGATCGCCGTTCAATCCTTTATCCTTGCGCATTATGTTACGGGCGGACTTGATGATGGACCCGAGCTGCTGGGCTGTGGTCATGGGTAGGTCTTTGGCTGTGTTTTTATAGCTTGCCATTTCTAAGATTTCCTTTGGTTATGGATGTCGTTTCAGAATCACGCCGCGTAGAGTTCTTCCTGTAGTTGTGCAACTGCCTCACGGAGGAGATCCGTCCCGCCAAAGAAACCAATAATCTCTGTAATATTACCATGTTCAGATATGGGTGGAACCTTGAGCACATCAGGAATATTAAATTGGGCTATGCCGTGATCAGCGTATTTAGTCAACAAGTCCTCAAGGATTTTCCGGGCTTCAGGACCATATTTTTCGAAGAAGTCTTTGCGATCCTTTCGTAGGCGATCGGCGCGTTCTCGCCGTGTACGCAGCGGCGCGTTATAGGCCAAGTGGCAGATTAGGTCGAAAGGATCGGCGTCGGGTTGATCGGCTTGGTTCGCGAGTTCCAGGAAGTCTATTCCTCTTTCCTCAAACTGCCGTATAATCTCGTTTCTTTCATTGTATTGCGACCAATGCTTGCGCAACACCGCCGCCGTGGGATAGAGTGTCCGAACTGTTTTGGCGGTGTAGTCGGTGTATTTTATAACACGGAGTTGCTTTCCATTCGGATCGAGTTCATAGACCAGATGGGCTGCAATCTCGACCATTCCACCGTCGACATAATATTTGCGGCGCTCATCACCGGGGGGTTCTACAATGTCTTGCGGTTCATGGTCGATGAGTATCTCTTCACCTTCCTCCGATGGTTCTCCCTCCGGGGTGATAACTTCTTCGCCCGTAATTTGTCCTTCGTTGTCGATAGTTTCCTCGGTCTCGAATGCAGGATAGCCATCGAAATCAGGATCGGCGAAGTGTAGAGTGGCCGAGCCGGTGTAGTCCAGTATGCTAAAGAAGTACTTGCCGTAATCGTCGCGGACTCGCGTGCCGCGTCCGATGATTTGCTTGAATTCCGTAATCGAACCAACGACACGAGCCAACGCTACGTTCTTGACCATAGGCGCATCAACACCAGTAGTCAGCAACTTGGAGGTTGTGAGGATGACGGGGCTGTTTGATTCCAACTCCTGAAAACGGCTGAGATGACCACGCCCAACTGGGCCCTCATCGGCTGTAACCCGACAGACGTAGTCCGAATATTGTCGAACTACGTCGGAATTGAGGTTATTCAGAGCACGGCGCATTTCATCAGCGTGTTCCTGATCAACACAAAAGACAATGGTCTTTGAAAAGCGATCCGTTTTCCTCAGGAAGTCTGTAAGATGCCGTGCAATGGCCTCGGTACGGGCACGTAGAGCGACAATACGTTCGAAATCTTCAGTCTGGTATTCCCTATCCGGAATTTCGCGACCGTAGCGGTCGAGTTCACACTGTGTCGGGCGCCAGCCAGCTGCATCGGCGGTCGTTACAATACGATGAACGCGATAGGGTGCAAGAAAGCCGTCGTTGATGCCGTCCTTCAGGCTGTAAATTATGATTGGATTCCCAAAATAACGGTAAGTGTCTCGGTTGTCTTTGCGTAAAGGTGTGGCTGTCATACCGATCTGAAAAGCGGGCTGGAAATATTCAAGGATTTCCCGCCAGTTACTTTCATCGCGGGCGCTGCCGCGGTGACACTCGTCGACTATGATCAAGTCGAAAAAGTCCTGCGCGTATTCACGATAAAGCCCGGGCCGGCGTTCATCCTTTGCAATGGCTTGATATATCGCGAAATACAATTCGCGGCTCTTAACGACCTCGCCGTTTTCGATTTTGTGTCGTGCGTCACCGAAAGGCGTGAAGGTTTTGTCTTTGGGATCATCTATAAGGATGTTGCGGTCGGCAAGATAAAGAATTTTAGGGCGGCGATAATCACCCGCTGGGTTCCACCTGGACGACCAGAGCTTCCAGCAGATTTGAAAGGCGACAAGCGTCTTTCCAGTACCTGTAGCCATGGTGATAAGGATGCGTTTTTTGTTTTGCAGGATTGCCTGAACCGCGCGATTTATAGCGATCTCCTGGTAATAGCGTGGGATCCTTCCGGCCTGGAGGTAAAAAGGTGTCAGGAGGCGCTCGGCCTGTTCATCGTTCAGAATTTCTACTTCTCGTAGACGTGACCAGAGTTCGGCGGGTGTTGGAAAGTTGTCAATTTCCCCTTCCTTCCCTGTCGTGTAGTCAAATTCTATGATGCTTGTTCCGTTTGTGGCATAGGCAAAACGCAGCCCAAGAATTTCCGCATACTCCTTGGCTTGTTGTAAACCGTCACCAGCTGTTTTGTAGTTTGCCTTTGCCTCGACCACCGCAATCGTGAAGTCGCGCGTATAACGCAAAAGAAAGTCGGCTCGTTTCTGTTTATCGCGTCGAACTATGCCGCCGGTAACTATGATCCGACCGTCAGTGAAAGTCCGCTGTTCGGTGAAGGAATGAGGCTCTTGATCCCATCCAGCTGCGACCATCTTGGGAACCACATATTTTCTGCAGGTATCCGCTTCTGTTAGGCCTGGCATCTTTAATCTTCCTTTATTGAGCGGTAAGTTATTTGAGCTACCTGCCAGCGAAGTTCAATCTCGTTAACGCCCCCCTCTTATCAACGAACACATCGCGACTACCGACATTATTAGAGATACTACAACAGCTGACCATTGACCATAAGGTTTTATTACTACTCTCATAGCTATAAATATATATTAATTATCATATTCTTTTAATTCGGAGGCAATAATGATAATAAAAGCGCAAGCCGGGATGCCGAGGACCGTAGCCTATCTATGAGTATCAACCATAGACCAGGATGCTGAGAAGAATAAAAGAGACATTCTATATTTTACGAACGAAAGAGATTTTGGCAAGGTTTATTTTCATGAAGAGAAGATAAGTGGCAGAAAACCGTGGCGCGAAAATCTCGAAGTAATGGCTGACATTTTTCGTGAAAACTGTCTCGTTCAGGCAGGTTAAGGGAATTAGTGTTGAGAGACGGATTACTTCATATTTATACCGTATTTTAAGCACTAAATCGGCACCCTAACAGCGCCCTGCGCTAAATAATAAAGCCGTAACCCCTTATAAGTTACGGCTTAATTGAGGAAAGACTGGAGTGCTCTACTGCGCGAGACATGACGCAAACGGCCGATCGTTTTTTCCTTGATCTGGCGCACCCGCTCGCGGGTGATCCCGAACACAGAGCCGACCTGCTCGAGAGTCATCGGCTCCTGGCCGCCCAGGCCGAAATATAGCCGCAGGATTTTCGCCTCCCGGCCTTTCAGGGTGCTCAAAGACTCCTCGATAGCTCTGCTCAGGGCATTTTCGAAAGCGCTTTCTACCGGGCCCCGGTCGTAGCTGTCGGGGAGGTAGTCGAGCAGAAGGTTATCTTCGCCTGGAGTGAGCGGCGCATCCAGCGACAAATGGGACTGGGAAATGGAAAGGGTCTTGCGAACTTCCTCGAGGCTGATATCCATTCCCTCGGCAATCTCTTCTACAGTGGGTTTCCGGCCGAGTTCCTGGGTGAGCCGGTTGCTTTTTTTACCGATTTTGTATAGAATACCCGCACGGCTCATTGGAACGCGCACAATGCGCGATTGCTCGGTGAGCGCCTGGATTATGGCCTGGCGAATCCACCACACCGCGTAAGAGATAAACTTAATCCCCTTGGTCTCATCGAATTTATGCGCTGCTCGGATCAGACCCACATTTCCCTCGTTAATCAGGTCAGAAAGAGGCACGCCCTGGTTCATGTATTTTTTTGCCACGCTGACAACAAAGCGAAGGTTGCTGCGTGTAAGTTTTTCCAGAGACCTTTGAGAACCTTTTTTGATTTTTTTTGCCAGCTCGCTCTCATCTTCTCTGGATAACAGGGGATAGTTGCTGATCTCTTTCAGGTAAAGATCGAGCGGGCCTTCATCGAAAACCGATTTCTTTGAGTGGGTCGGTCTCATAAAAAGCAGCTCCTTACATTTATAAAATCGTATGAAACGATAATCACTTTAAACCGACATTCCCCATATCAAAGTTGATAGGAGGTATTTTTCCCTACTTTTTTGATTTTGGCCCCCGACTTAAGCCGTATTGGCTTGAATAAGTAGATTATTTATCGTCTTTTGCTTTAACTTATTCGTTTTTCATATGAATATCAAAGCGTTTTGTAGTCAAAACAGGAAAATAATTTGAACCTTCAGCATTGAATTGAGCCATTCAGTACTTCTCGAATGCGTGGTTTTTTATAATTTAACACCTTATGCCGGTTTCGAAAATCATTTTCAATCTTTATATGGGGGATACGGGTCAAGAGGGATTCGACCGAACAGTCGAAAAATGGAGCGAGAGCACTTTAAGGAATGAATCCCCTGCAGCGGCTAAACTTTTTTGCGATAATAGGCAGGATTATTCAAGGCGCAAGCAGACCGGCAGGTTTTTCTTGTTAGGCAAGTAATACTCCTCCACCGGTATAAAGACGGGTGTGGAAAATTGAAAACACATCCGCCTTTTTTATTCCCTCCGAATCACCTGTTTTATGAAAAAACAGCCATTGAAAATAAAAATCCTGGAACAGGATTGGGATAAATCGGTCTATCAAAAAAATAAGGGTTCGGTAAAAAGCACCTAAACCCTTGATATCAGTGGTGCCGAGGGACGGAATCGAACCGCCGACACGGGGATTTTCAGTCCCCTGCTCTACCGACTGAGCTACCTCGGCACGCAAATAAATCTAATTTAATCAGGCATCACCAAAGCAAGACAAAAAATAAAATGCAAATTTTTCTTTGTCAACATGGTTCTACAGGAAAATTTGTTGCTTCGACTCCAGTCCCTTTTCGCAAGCCCACCTTTGGCCGGCTCCCGCCTGGCATCAGTAATTGAATGCTATTCCGGCGCTAAAGGAAATGTTGTGAGTGGATTTTTTGACAGTCGAGTAAATGGAACTGCCGGATACGGCTGAAACCAGCGCTTTTTTAAAGTTGGGCATAATATAGTCCCGCAGGGTGAGTCTCAGCCACAAGGCATCGCTCAGCTTGACTTTTGTCCCTCCCCCGAGATTTACCAGGAAGCTGCCGCTGCCCAGAAACCCGGCCACATCTTCTAAGCCGGCCTTTTCGCCGAAATTGTACGCATAGCCTAATCCGGCGCCGACAAAAGGCTTGACCCGCATCAGGTCCACCGGCAGGATGAAATGTAAATTGGATGAATAGATAAAGGAGTTCGGTTTGGCGGACTTATCCGCCCCGAAAGCAGCCCCGAAAGTATGCTCGAGCTCGAAGATCGGAATAATGAATTTATGGGCCAGGGATAATCCCAGATAAGTGGCGTAACTCCTTTCGCCGCTGGTCCAGGTGCCCGGGGAGACAATTTTCTCCAAGCGTTCGATATCACTGTCCCTGGAGTAATCGCCCACGAACACGCCTATTTCAGAGGCCCATATAGAGGCGGCGGTAAGAATAAAACTGCAAAATGTGAGCATTAAAAGGGATTTGATTGTTTTCATCTCTACATCTTCCTTTCTTTTAGGGTAGCATTGAAACAAGTGGCGCTTGTGAAATGGTTTATTAAAAATAAAATATTTTATGCGCTGCAGGAAGAAAAATCGAGAATTCAGCAGTAAAATTTGATAAAAGATAAAAAACTCTTGACTGACAATGAGCTGCGTTCTATATTAAAGCTTCAGGGGAATGGCTTTTCCTCGGTAATATGTTCCCCTATTTTCAGTATCAGCCGATTACCGGCTTAAGGATAAGCTGGAAATAGGCTAGCAGTCAACGTAAAGTTTTGGAGGTTTGTTGATGTCTACGCGCGGCAAGGTAAAATGGTTCAATGATTCCAAAGGTTATGGTTTCATTGAACAGGAACAGGGCGCTGATGTATTCGTTCACTATTCAGTGGTCGAGTCAGAAGGTTTCAAGTCCCTGCGTGAAAACCAGGAAGTTGAATTCGAATTTGAAGAAGGACCTAAGGGACTTCAGGCGACAAAGGTGGTGCCCCTGTAAAAAACTGAAGCTAATATCGAAAGCCAGACCCCCAACCGGAACTGCCGGTTGGGGGTTTTTTTGGGCCGGCGGCCTTTTTCTTGACCAGCCAGGCTTATAGCTCTT
Organism: archaeon; assembly: GCA_035528795.1. Classification (GTDB taxonomy): domain Bacteria; phylum Gemmatimonadota; class Glassbacteria; order GWA2-58-10; family GWA2-58-10; genus DATKXY01. The sequence goes on from DATKXY010000224.1 coordinate 15,596, forward strand.
TTGAGGAAATTGCGAACCAGAACAGAGCGACACAGATCATGCCGAGCGCAAGACTGGAACCCACGGCAGATATTCCCAGAGCCGGGACAGCGAAAACCCCCACAGTAAGCGCACCTGCTGCAGCCCCGAGATGATCCGCACAGTCCAGGGCGGCTGCAGTCCGGTCTGTACGGGTTGTGCCTTCAGCCCAACCGTGCAGAGCCGCTGTCCATGGGAAAAGCGCTCCACAGAAAAGACCCACCGCAGCGACCATCAGATAAAATAATACCATGGCCAAAGCTGTTCCCCAGGCACCCCAGATACCGATCAGCGGCTCAAGCAACACTATGCCTCCTGTGGGCAGGCAAACCGCCACAGAGACCAGGAAGGCGAGAAAAGCCACGACAATCCCGCTCGAGGCTTCCACAGAGGCTCTTTTCGAGGCCCAGGAAGATCCGGCCGCCAGGAAAAACATGAATGTCGCGGTAATCATGGCCACCTGGTAAAATAAAGCGCCGAAAACAAGCTGGCAGAGGTAGATCAGGGTCACGGTGGCGCCCATGGCGGCGAACCCGGTGGCTGCGATACTGAGGACTGCGGCCCAGCGTACGGCGACAGTGATTTTACCCTTTGAGACCGCTGAGAGCCAGATTAACAGGAACCCGAACGAAAGTATAATCGCCGGCCAGAAAGCCATAGTGCGGTAAGTCCTTCCTGCGGCGGACTCGAGCACCCTCTCGAGCAGCCCCGGACCGCTTTTCTGACCGTGGGCCTGCCTGGCGAGTCTCGCCCAGAGCCTCAAATAGTGCAGCCAGGCAACAGGTGTGCTGTCTGTGTGAGCGCCAAGCGCAATGCTTCTTTTCTGAAGAGTTTCCTTGAGCGGAGCGGTTCGCGTGGAGTCGAAATACATGGGTAAAATATAGCGGGTCAAAAGAGGCACTTTTCCCTCGAAAGGCTGGACCCTGGCCATCATGATCTCGAGGTTTTGGGTAACCAGGGAGTCCGCACTGGCGGCAAAGATATAACAGTGGGTCGAGTTCAAGCCTAAAGCGATGTAAGGGAAAACCTGTTTCAGTGAGGCCCAGACTGAGGCGACCTGGTCGAGCTCTGCAGGCAGCATTACATTGGCGCCGATAGGCAGTCTCAGGGCTACGACGCCGCCCGCCGGGCCGAAAGCCCGACTGGCCCGCCGGAAGAAGCCCGGGGTATAGTAGCGCGAGGTGTTCATGTGCGAGGGCCCATCGAGGTTCAGGAGCAGCATGTCCCATCCGGCGGGCCTGTCCGCGCGGTCCCGCGCGGGCGGGCGGCCCAGGAACGCGCGTGCGTCATCGCCGACAAAACGGTATGCGCCGCTCTCAAGGGGCAGACGCAAGTCTCCGGGCAGATAGCGCATAAGCTCCCTTTCGGTCTCCTTATCCGGGTAAACGGAAACAACTTCCTGCGCGCCTGAAGAAATCAGGGCCTGGGCCAGTCCTCCAGCGCTTGTGCCCACCACCAGGATGCGGGAAAGCTTAGGGTGCTGGCTTAGCAGAAGAGCCGCCTGAGAGGCATTATAATAAGGGTCAGGGAAGTTAAAAACCGGGTAACCGTCATCGTAGAATGTAGTCTGCTCTCCAAGCCGGCCGGCCACAAGGTTACAGTAGCGAGTCCAGCGCTGCGACAGGAGCTCTCCGGGAGAGCCGAGTCCCTGCCAGTAGAGAAGAGATATTTTCTTTTCCAGACTGGGTACAAGGATAAAGACAACAAGGCATAATAAAACAAAAGAGGTGGAGATTAATTTGCCGAATCTACCGGGATAAAAACCCAGGAAAGAGCTCAAAAGCAGAGGCAGGGACCCGAATAATGTCACATTGAGCAAGGGGCTTGTGCGGCCGGCGAGGATCAAGGTAAAAAACACGCCAGCGAAAAAGGCCCCGGCAGCCTCGGCAGCCCACAGCCCACCGATAAAAAGGGCGGCGCCGGATGGATAGGCGATTTGGTCACGGGTGGAAAGTTTGGCAAATATGGGGAAAGAAAGTCCGACAAGCAGGGCGTGTGGGCCACAGGCCAGAGCGCTCCACACACCTAGTGTATCGAAAGGAATCAGCTCGCCGCCAGGCAACCCGAGCAGGAGACGAATGCTTGCCAGAAGTAAGACAGGGAACAGCGCACATGGAAGAGCGAGAGCTGAGATAAAAAAGGCTGTTTTTCGCGCATCCTGGATAATCCGGGCAAGCCATCCTCCAGCCAATGCGCCCAGTGCGATCCAGCACATCCAGGCCCCAAGCGCAGCGCCCACAGCCAGGGTTCCCCCTGCCGCCGCTTCCATCACTCCCCGTAAGAACTCGGTCTGCACAATAATCGAAGAAGCGCCGAAAGAGGCCGCCAGGAGGTTCACTTTTTGCCTGTTAGAGAGAAAAAACTTCATCGACAATCAGCCTTTCGACTTAAAGCGAGCAGCTTTTCTTTTGTTAATAAATATCAGCACACCTGGAAAGAAAAACAAGGTTTGAAAAATAGATACAAGCCTGGTAACTTGACATAGGGACAAAAAGCAGCTATTTAGAAAAAATTTCCGACCATGGGTTTGGCGATATAAAAAAATTTTAACGCTTCAGACAAGGCGCCGGCAACCTTGGAGATGATTTAAATTGAGCGGGGTGCTAAAAAAAATTATCCGGGCAGAGGAAGGGGCGGCAAGATATCTGCCCCTGGCCTCGGCATTTATCTGTTGGGCCGCGGCGCTGATATTTGTCAAATATTTCAGCACGCTCATGGATGTCGAGACACAGAACTTTTTTCGCTATTTCGGGGCGAGCGTATTTCTGACGATCCTGGTCAGCCTGCTCTATCCCGGCTGTTTCAGAAAATACCTTAAAAACTGGCGGGTCTATTTCATTCTGGGGGGGATGGTCGCCGGTTTCCAGATTTGCTGGGTCAACTCCCTTTACCGGGTGGAACCGGCTTTTGTTTCCCTGCTGAGCAAGCTCAGCACGCTTCTTATCACCCTGATGGCATTCGTGTTCTACAAGGATGAAAGAGTGGTTATCCGCAATCCCCGCTTTCTGGCCGGAATAGTTTTGGGCGTAGCTGGTATGACTGGGGTGGTGGCGGGAATATCAAATTTCAAGGTTGGTTTGCAGCATACTCAAAAAGTGGGAATCGCTTTTCTGATTACATCCAGTGTTATCTGGTCCGTGTATATCAACACGGTTAAGCGGGTCTTGCGAACAGAGAACAGCCTGATCGCATTCACTTTCACCTGCATTTCCGCAACACTGTTCTTTTTTCCGGTCATGCTCGTTTGGGGCAACCCGTCAGACATGCTCCACGGTTCGAACCTGGTGCTGACCCTGGTATTTGTCTCAGGCGTGATAGGTATCGCCGGGGCGAACAGCAGCTACTATCTTTCGATCAAGCGCATCGGCATGGCGAGGAGCGCAAACCTGGTGCTGGCCCATCCGTTTCTGGTTGCTCTGGCGAGTTACCTCTTTTTCGGTGAGCGTCTGACAGTGGTGCAGTGGATGTTCGGAGTCATTCTTCTTGCAGGCTGCGGGCTGGTGATCAGCGTACGGGCGGAAAAAATCGAATAAAGAATCCTGGCCCCCTGTGGAGACTGGTTTTTAGTAATGCGTTGAATGAGATAAAAAGGCACAGAGGCGCTTAGCAGAGTGAAAGGTCGACTCCCGGAGTACATTTTAAAGAGTATAAAAACGCCGGTTTTTCGTGCGGATCCGCCACCTGCATTCTAAGTAGCTATAAAATAAATAATTACAAATATATAGCAGCCAGTAAAAAATGATCTCCTTGAATCATAATGTATTAACCGAAAACCTTGGAATTAACCCTGCTCACTTAAAGAAAATTCTTCAAAGCGGTGGAAACCGCTGTGGATAACTTTTGGAATAACTTCATAACTTGAAATAATTACTCAAGATGTAGGTGGATGCTCCAAAATATTCTCATTTTTTCTGTCCCAGTACATTTTTTTTCCTTCCTGGTAACTGCGATTAGCCATGACAACAGCAACCGAATGAGCAAACCCCGATTCTATTGAGCCGTTGGGAGTCTTGCGGCTGCGCATGCACTCGATCCAGTTATCCATGTGGTATTTGGTGTCGTCGCTCTGATTTGTGGGCGGTATCTCGGGATGTCCGGGAATAGTTACCAGCTCGGGCTCCGGGGTTTTATCGAATTTTTTTTGGAAGATGATATTGGAGCCCCAGCGGCTTGATCTCTCAGGGAGGAACCACCACTGCGGGCTGCCCTCGCCGCCCACTGCATAAAGGGTACCCTCGGTGCCGCGGATTATGGTGTGGTCTCCATAGTAATTGCCGTAACTGGAGCTGTAGCTGTAAAGGACTTCTTTTTCGGCGAAAGTGGAGAGGCAGGTGAAAGTATCCGGGTTCTCGCGGACATCGTGCCAGGCGAAAATGCCGCCATTGGATACAGTGTCTGTGGGGATAAATGTATCGAGGTAGAAATGCGCCAGCCCTGAGCCGTGGCTGTACCACTGGTCTGTTATCCCTCCGGAGAACTCCTTGAAGATCCGGAATTCGAAATACACCACCGGGTCAAAGGGCCGCCACCGGCGGCCGAGCAGCCACCTGTTCCAGTCGGTGTCTTGTTCACGGATCGCAGCGATATCCGGGTCCTTGGGCATGTGCCACCGCGGACCATTGTAGTTCCAGCTCTGCTCGATCTTGGTAATTTTGCCTAGCCTGCCGCTGCGGATTATCTCGCGCACCTTGAGCTGGTATGGATCGCTGACCCATTGTGAGCCCATCTGCACTACCCGGTCAGTGGCGAGTACTGCACTGCGTGCCAGTTTGGCGTCCTCCAGAGTATTGGCCATGGGTTTCTCGCAGTAGCAATCCTTGCCGGCACGGACTACCTCAGCCAGAATTTTTGCATGCTGGTGGTCGCCGGTAGCGATCATCACTGCATCCAGGTCCGGGTCGGCCAGTATTTCCTCTGAATACTTGAAGGTTTTCGGAGTCGAGCCGAAAAACGCCTTGCCCTGGTCAGCGGCTTTCTGGCGGTTGACTGTCCAGATATCGCAGACACTGTGCAGCGCGATGTTTCCCTCTTTTTGGGACATCTTTATCATGTTCCGGTGTCCCTCGCTCCGGTCGCCGCAGCCTATCTGACCGATACGGATCCGGTCATTGGCGCCGATTATCCGGCTGTAGGAGCGGGCTGTGGTAGAGAGGACCGAAGCTCCGGCGGCGGCAGCGGCCGCCCGTCCGATAAAATCCCTGCGGGAAAGCTTGCTGGAACCGGGCAGTTCCTGACGGTTTTTCTGATCCATTTTAAGCTCCCTGAAAATAGTGATTTATATTATCAGTTGTGGTGGCCTGGAAGTTATCCTGACAATTAAAATTAGTCATTAACCAGCCATTTGTCGAGCCATAAATAAGCCTGTTCCCGAGCCTGGGGAGGAAAATCGTGACCCCCTTCGCACCGTCCAGCCAGCTGAAACAGTCTGCTGCTCCCAAAATAAGCCTGTTCCCGAGCCTGGGGAGGAAAATCGTGACCCCCTTCACCGTCCAGCCAGCTGAAACAGTCTGCTGCTCCCAGGAGCCGGTAAACCTCGGCCACCTGTTTTAACCCCACATACACAGCCCACCAGCTCGGGAATATATCATCTTTGCGGGCAGAGTAATTAAAAAGAGGCCGTGGGGCGCACAACGCCATTACCTCGTGCATATCGCAGGGGACAATGCCGGCTCGCAGACAGTCGCGTAAAAGGTGGGCCGGGAAATGGACAAACCAGCGCTCTCTGGCGAAGTGGAATGGGGATATTGCCCGGCCCAGAAAAGGAGAAATTTTCCCATGTTTTCTCGCTTGGATGAGAGGTCCCTGTTGTCAGCCATCCGGGAGAGTCTGGAGCAGCGAGTCGATATCTTCTTCGTTGTTGTAGTAATGCGGCGAGATACGGATCGACCCGCAGGGGAAACCGAGGCTGAATCCCTGGCGGCGCAGCTCGTGGAGCAGGCTCTTGTTATCCAGGCGCTCCGAGCGAAAGCAGGTGATCCCGCTGCGCTGGTCCGCAAGCTGGGGGCTTGTCACCCGGTAACCCTTTCGGATCAGCCCGTTTACCGCCCGGGCGCCGAGAGAGAGTATGCGGTTTTCAATGTCCCGGGGACCGAGCTCGAGCAGGGTTTCGACACTTTTGCCGAGTGCGAAAATCCCGGCCACGTTGAGAGTCCCACCCTCGAAGCGCTGGGCGTCGCTGCGCAGCGGTTTCTCGAAGCTGGCCTCGGAGACATCGTTGACCAGAAAATCGAATGCATTGTCAAGGCTCAGCCAGGAGCAGGCTACAGGCTCGAGCTTTTCAAGGCTCCCGGCGTGCAGATAGCAGAAGCCGATACCCTCTCCGGAAAGCATCCACTTGTGTCCCCCCACGCTCAAGAGATCTACTCCCCACCCCCGCACATCGGTTTGCAGGGCGCCGACTCCCTGCACTCCATCCACCACGAAAAACACCTCGCGCTCCCGGCACAGCCTGCCGATTGAGGCCAGGTCGTTGCGGAACCCGGTATGAAACTCGACAAAACTCACTACCAGCATGCGGGTCGAGTCGTCCAGCGCGGCTTCTATGTCCTCCAAAGCGTAGCTGTTATCTTCACGGGGCGGTACGAGGCGCAAGGCAACGCCGCGGTGGGAGAGGAGGCTGAAAGGCACTGTGACTGCAGGAAATTCGCCCTGCAGAGTGACTACATTGTCTCCTGGGCGCCAGGGAAAACCCTGGGCAGCGAGAATGAGGCCTTCAGAGGTGTTTTTGGTGAAAAAGATTTCACCAGAGGATGCGTTCACCAGGCGGGCCACCTTTCCCCTGATTTCCGGGATTCTGCGGAACCAGCTCCCGGCAAGGTCCCCGCCCGAGCTATTGTATCCCTTGTAAATGCTTACAGCTTCACCTGTTATAAATGGCGGAGCAGGGGACACTGAGGCATTGTTCAGGAAAACATGGTTCCGGGTTACCGGAAAACGCTTTCTGATTCTGGCGAACTTGTCCATCGGGTGTTCCTACTCGACGGGAAAAAGCATGGCCTGAGAATCCAGCTCCGATGTCTGGAATTGATCCGTTACTGTTTTCACTAAAGCTTATTTGAAAGAATAAAAAGATAACCTGGGAAAAGCCAAAATTATTTTATTGGTCGGATGGGATAAAATCAACTTAAAAAGTCCGTAAAGAAGAGAAAAATTTTCGGCTCACTCTGATTTTGAGACAATAAAAAACCCCGGTATGTCAGATCCTCCGGGGTTTCTTGAAAACGAAGAAACAGGAATTTTATCAATAGGCTTCGACAAAAAGCTCGAAATGGCCCTGCGGATGGCCGCAGGTCGGGCACTGCAGCGGAGCCTGGGCCGCCTCGATTATCCGGCCGCACTTCCGGCATTTCCAGAATACTTTGGTCCCGCGCTTGAAGACCCGGCCCTCCTCGAGGTTTTTCAAAAGCTTCAGATAGCGTTTCTCGTGTTCCACCTCGACTTTGGCTATCTCGCGGAACTGCTTGGCAACTTCCGGATAACCCTCCTCATCAGCTACCTCTGCCGCTTTGGGATAAAGCTCTGTGTGCTCCTCGTTCTCCCCTGCAGCGGCGGCTTTCAGATTGAAGGCTGTATCTCCGATAGCAGTGGGATAGGTGGCCGTAATCTCGACAGGCTCGCCCGGCAGGAGGCGGAATAAACGCTGAGCGTGCATCCTCTCGTGATCTGCAGTCTCCAGAAAAAGAGCCTCGATCTGACGGAGCCCCTCCTCTTTGGCCTTGGATGCATACATAGTATAGCGGTTCCGCGCCTGGGATTCTCCGGCGAATGAAGCAAGAAGGTTGTGTTCGGTTTTGCTTCCTTTCTTAACCATGAATACCTCCGCTGAATTTTTGATTACGCCCTTCAAGGCTGGCGCCAGAAACTAAGATAAGAGTCAAGGCGGATGGAAAGTGCCGGAACTTTTAAAGGTGAACCGTTAATTTGAAGAGACGGCTAAAAAAAAGAGCCAAAAATGTTTAGATTTTATAATAACGAGCTACGGCAAGTAATGTTAACAAAAGGGAGGGTTGAAAGCAATAATTTCTGTTTTTAATATATAATGAAAATGAAAATCAGAATCAAAAGATCATTAACACCTTGGATAACAGGAAAGAGCAAAGATAACCAATCAATAGATAGTTGGTGCCAGTCACCTTGTGAATGCGTTAAAAAAGACTGGTGAAAAAAGGTGCTAAAATTTCCGGGATACCGGATCGGTGGTTGTAGCGGTTCGGAGAGGTAAGCCAGAATGGAGAAAGGATCGTTTTTTGGACATGGAGGGAGCTGCCGCTACTGGCCAGAGGAAGATGATGGATATGCCTTTTGCCCCCCTGGAAGAGCGGGCCGCTGCCAGATCCCGTCAACCAGACGCCAGCCGATAATCCGGGCGCTGGATTCGAGATCGGGATCGATCCGGACACCGTACCAATAGTCGGTACTGTCTGCCTGGCGTTGCTGCAGCATGTCGAGATTAGCATCCAAGATACCGAGCAGGACATCCGGATCGGGGACAGAGATGAGATTGAGTGCCTGGCGGTCAGAGGGAGTCAGGCCGTCGACTTTACGGCCGCGCAAAAGGAGCAGGCCGGGGCCCCGGCGGCAGGAAACCTTGCGGTGATCGAGGATTCTGTCATCCGGGATAATGAAAAGACCACGAATAACTTCCTGAAGCTTACGGGCTGTTGCAAGCTGCGCGCTGGATAAATCTCCAAAGAAACCGCTTTCAATCTCGATCCCGATCGATATATCAGAAACACGGCTCTGTCCATTCCAGAAACAGCGGAAGTCATAGGGATAACCCGCATGGTGCCTGGGATTCTTCTCCGGATCGACAATCAGGAAACAGTGGCCCTGCTCATCGATATAATAGTTGGATACCGCCATGCGGTAAATATAGGGCAGGCTGAAATGCTCCCTGCCTTTTGACCGCAGGAGGTCCTCGACTTCAGGCTCAAGGCCGGTGCGGTGCCAGAGGATCATATCCGGGTAAGCCGGGCTCCCGTTTTCAAGCAAGCGTTCTAGAGGAGGGAGATATTTTTCCCTGCGGCGCCAGTATGTTTTATTGCGGGTAACATGATACTCGAGTGAAACTTGAAGGCCGTTTGTATAATAAAGGGCCTGGTTTGTCCTGCGGGCCAGCTCGATCCGGGGATTATCGATATAATACCGGCCGCCCAGCAGATAGGAGGGAATGAAATATGTTTTCCCGGGCCAGAGAGGCTGGTTGAGGTTATAGTGGCGGATATGCTGGGCCACGTAAGCGATATGGTCTTTCAAGGAATTCTTGTAAGGGTAATGGGCGGGAAAATCATTTGAGCTGCCAAGATAGCGTTTTGCCAGCGAGCGGTAGCTTTCCCCAGGGGAGGCTGTATGAAGAATGTCTTCTGGAGAAATATCCAGCAGGCTGTCCCTGGGAACATAATACTCAGGTGAGCTGAAATAAGAACTGATCTTTCGTTCAAGGGCCAGTTGTTGTTCGGCCAGGAGGTGAAGGGGAAGATAGAACGTGCGGTCCCTGTAGCTGAGCTGCCGTCCCATGCGCCGGTACGAGTCGCGTATGTCGCTGCGTATGGTGCGGGACATGTTCGCCTGTTGAACTTTGTCCGTAATCGTGGGTGGAATGCAGAATTGTTCGATCACATCGTTCAGGTACTGGCCGGGACCGGCTTTGATAGACAGAAATGGAATGTCGCCGAACAGGTGCAGTGTATCCGAGACAACGGATCTGGTAAATCTCTGGCGGGGCCTGGAGGCTTCTTCAGCCCTGGTGTCGCTTTCGAAGGGAATATAGATCACAGTGCCCTTAGGAATACTGCGCGCGGATCTGATTTTCGAGAAAGCAGGGTTATTCATGCGGTTATAATCGAAAACGACTTTCCAGAGGGTGGGATTGACCCCGTTTTCGATCAGGGTTTCCCAGAGCGAACTCCCCATGCGGGCCTGGAAATAGGTTTCCGCTTCCGCCGGCTCGTCATAGTCGTCGGCGCCAAAGGCCGGCTGAGCAGAAAAAGACCACAGTAAAAGGAAGCTTATCAGGCTTAACCCTGACAGCGATCTATTTATAATCATATCCTTTCCGTGATTTATATGTGGAATCTATGGATAAATATAAGTCAAATTCGCTCAATCGGCAAAGAGTTCTCGAACAGCGGGAAAGGTATACGCAAAAAAGACCTTTATTGAAATGGACTGCAGGGACCGGCAAGACGGCCCTGAATATAAGTCATCCTAGTAGACTGTCAACTTTGAAATGCAGGATAATTCGCAAAGTTGAAATGAGCGAGAATGCGCCAGCCTGCTGACATCAGGCTGTAGGCTAGAGGGTTGCTAGCCCAAGGTTTAAACCTTTGTTCAGACTATCGATTGTAAACTGTGCTCTGTAGATTTGATTTTGCACCCCTACAGTCTTCAGCCTACAGACTAAACACGCACATGGTGGGCAAAAAAGACCCCAACCTATACCATGCAAAACTTAGTTGACATAACACCAGAAGGATCAAATAGACCCTGAGCAGCTTGAGAAAGGATCTTAAGGAAATAATTTACAAAGCATTAGTTTTTTTATAAATTATTACTTTGTAGAGGGTTTCGTCAAAAAGCAGTTTTAAGCCTTGAGAAAGGATGGGCCGTAATGGCCCTGCTTGCTGATTTCGGTACCTCCTGGACCAAGATTCTGGATACAACGAGCGGCCGGAGAAGGATCGAAAAAACAGAAAATGTCGGCTCGTTAAAAGTCGACCTGGCTACCGGACACAACACCAAAAACAGGGCCAGACACACGGTTAACGAGCTGATTGCCCTGGGTGACGGATCAATGCAGCTAATTGATAAAAAAGACTATACAGTATTGGATATCGGCGCCAGGGATATAAAATACGTCAAATTCGCAGACCGGAAAGTGACCGGGATGAACTGGTCTGCCAAATGCGGCGCGCTGACAGGATTCACTCTGGAGCTGATCCTTAACTATTTCTCCGTTGATCCGGCAAAAATCGATCCCGGGAAAAAAACAATGGGTATAACCTGTGGGGTGCTGGGAATGGAGCAGCTTTTCGAGGCTCTAGCCGAAGGGAAAAGCCTGGAGGCTGCTTTGGCGGAATTTACCAAAGGGCTAGCGGCAAACGCATTCCAGTTCATCGGGCAGCCGAAAAGGTTCTATCTTTCCGGCGGGATGTGCGACAATCCCCTTTTTTTGAAATCGTTTCCCAAAGGGGTGGATGTCATTCCGCTCGGACGGTTCGTGCTGGTGGAGGGATTAAAAAAGGAGCTGACTTGTGAAGGATAAAAAGGAAAAGATCAAGGCGGTAGCCATGCTCTCCGGAGGCTTGGACAGCTCCCTGGCGGTCAAGATAGTGGCCGATCAAGGCATAGATGTAGTGGGAATTAACTACAACACCGGTTTCTGTATGACAGACCACCGGAGAAAGATGGCCAGCCTGGGTGCCGGGATTGCGCCTGAATCCGTAAGAAACGAGGCCCTGAGAGCCGGAGCCAGGTGGCGCATCCCGGTCGAGATTATCGACATTTCGGAAGAATACATGGATATTCTAACCAGGCCGAAATACGGCTACGGCAAGGCGATTAACCCCTGTATCGACTGCCGCATTTTTATGCTTAAAAAGACGGCAGAGTATATGGAGAAAATCGGGGCCAGGTTCATTATCACCGGGGAGGTGCTCGGTCAGCGCCCAATGAGCCAGATGCGCAACACTCTCAGGCTGATAGAGAAACAAAGCGGCTGCGCGGGACTGATCCTCAGGCCTCTCTCGGCAAAAAAGCTCAAGCCCACCATACCGGAAATAAAAGGCTGGGTCGACAGGGAGAAGCTTTACGACTTCAGCGGAAGAAGCAGAAAGGAGCAGATCAAGCTGGCCCTGGAGCTAGGTCTCGATGATTATCCACAGCCTGCGGGGGGCTGCTGCTTTCTCACAGACCGGAACTATGCCAGACGAATGGAGGACCTGTTTAAGTATGAAGGAAATAACGGCCTTAACAGAAATCAGGTTATTCTGCTGAAAGTAGGCAGGCATTTCCGCATAAGCGAAAAGGTCAAAATAGTGGTCGGAAGGAATGAGGTGGAAAACACTTTTTTATCACAGCAGGCTGATGACCTGACACAGCTCTATTGCCTGGATGAAAATGGTCCTCTGACCCTGCTCGAGGGAACCCCAGGGGAGGAGGAAATCTGTCTTGCCGCCCGGGTAACCGCGCGCTACAGTGACAGTAAGGCGCTGGATTCGGTTAAAGTGAAGGTTGAGTTTCCGGAAAACGAAAGTAAGATACTTCAAGTCCAGCCCCTTGATTCAATCTCCTGTGAAAAATTGAGAATATGAATTCCCAAGGATCTGTCGAAAAACCGGCTGCCGGGAGAAGGCTCACTCTGGAGCCGGATACAATAGTTGCGGTCTCCACGGCCCAGGGAATCGGAGCAGTGGCCCTGGTAAGAATGAGCGGGACACAAGCCTGGCAGGTGGCCGGGAAGATGATCCAGGGGGCGGGAAAATTCGACCGGCTGGAGGTAAGAAAGAGCGCGCTCTTTACTCTCTGCCACCCGGAGAGCGGGGATAAGCTCGATAACGCCCTGGTGGTAAAATATAAAGGTCCCGAGAGTTTCACCGGGGAAGATGTAGTCGAGTTCCAATGCCATGGGGGCCTAGCGGTTCCCCTGGCGGTCACCGGGGCTGCAATTGCAGCGGGAGCGCGCCAGGCCCAGGAGGGGGAGTTCACCCGCCGGGCCTTTTTAAACCGCAAGCTGGATCTCACTCAGGCCGAGGCCATTGACAGCCTGGTCCACGCTAGCAGCGAGCCAGGACGGAAACTTGCGCTCTCAGGACTGGGCGGAGAGCTCGGTCAGCAGATTGAAAGCTTGCGCGAGCTGCTGCTTGATCTGAAAGCTGAGCTGGAATACTCAATCGACTTTCCTGAGGAAGAACAGCACGCCGATCTGTACCGGGGCATCAGGAACAGAAAAGAGCAGGCGGTAACAGGGCTCGAAAAGCTCCTTCAGGGGGCACAGCGGAACATAGTAATCTCAAGGGGAGCGCTTGCAGTTATCGCCGGCGCCCCCAATGTGGGGAAATCCTTGCTTTTTAACCGCCTATTAGGCCGGGAGCGCTCGATTGTCACAGAGCTGGCCGGAACGACGCGGGATGCTGTGGAGATGGAAACAATGATCGGAGGGCTACTTTTCCGTCTGGTTGACACTGCAGGCCTGAGAAAGAGCCGGGGCAGGGTGGAGAAAATCGGAGTCGAATACAGCAGAAGATACATGGAGCAGGCAGATCTCGTGCTGTTCGTTCACGAGGCGGGAGCAGGTTTCAAAAAAAAAGAAAACGAGTTTTTGAAGACTTACGGGGATAAAAACATCCTGAAAATCCTGAACAAGATTGATTTAATCGGGAGCTGGAGCGGGCCGCCGGAGGGATATATACCTGTTTCCGCGCTTAAAGCCACCGGGCTTGAGGAATTAAAGCAGGCCATGGTCAGCTCGGTTATGCCTGAAGCGGGAGAGAAACTGACCGGACCCCGGGTTAACAGTATCAGGCAGAAAAATTTACTCGAGCAGGCAAAGAGCGTCCTGTCCGGGATTGATGAGAAAATGTCTGCCGAATTGGTTGCCGCGGACCTGGAGGAAGCCTGCGGCCTGCTCGGGGAGATTACCGGGAAGATAACGAGCGAGGATGTGCTCGGGAGAATTTTCAGCCGGTTCTGTATCGGAAAGTAGAGCGGAATGTTTCACGTGAAACATTCCGCTCCTGTCAAGCATCTTTTTAGATTCTTACATATTCCACTCTGAGAGATTATCTCTCACAATTGAGAAATGTCTCATAAATCAATGAGTTACACCAAAGAAAGAATACAGAAGTCAGTAGTCCCCACCCCCCAAATACATTGAGTCCGAAGCCTAGTAGAAAAGGTAGAGGCCAGTTACTTGGGTGGTGGGGGAATTTTGTATTCTGACTCCTGACTCCTGTCTACTGAATTCTCCTGAAAAACAAGTTGAAAATGATCTCAGGTCGATCAACTGAATAGATTACAGTAAGTTTCAAATATTTTTGGCTAGAGCTTTAAACTTCAATGTTTCACGTGAAACACAGCCGATGAAAGATTATTCGATAGTGGTGATCGGGGCGGGGCATGCGGGCTGCGAGGCGGCCTGGGCTGCGGCCACCCTGGGCGAAGAGGTGCTCCTGATCACCGGCAACCTCGAAACCACAGGCCAGATGTCCTGCAATCCCTCGATCGGTGGAGTGGCCAAGGGGCAACTAGTGCGCGAGATCGACTCGCTCGGCGGAATCATGGGCCGGGCTGCGGATGCCGCCTCGATCCAGTTCCGGATGCTTAACACGAGCAAAGGCCCGGCTGTCTGGTCTCCGCGCTCCCAGTCCGACCGCCGCCTCTACGTAAAAGCGATCCGGGCCCTGGTCGAATCCCACCCCCGGATCAGGCTTTATCAAGCCATGGTCACCGGGATCGCTCTCCAGGACGGACATGTCCGCAGTGTGAAGACAGCCGAGGGCGGCTCTTTCAGCTCCTCCGCTGTAATACTGGCTGCCGGCACTTTCCTCAACGGCCTGATCAGGATCGGCGACCGCCAGATCCCGGCCGGCAGGGCAGGGGATCCGGCCTCCGTGGCCCTGGCCGAAAATCTCAAAGAGCTGGGACTGCCCATGATGCGTTTTAAAACCGGCACTCCTCCCAGAATCGATGGCCGCACTGTGGACTACTCCCCAATGGTCGAGCAGCCGGGCGACAGCACCGGCTACCGGTTCTCGCATTTCTACACCTGCACGCCTCTCCCACAGCGAAGCTGCTGGCATACCCGGACCACTGCCAGGACAAGAGAACTGGTGCTGTCAAACCTCAAGCGCTCTGCCCTCTACGGCGGTTATATCAAGGGCACCGGCCCCAGGTACTGCCCCTCGATCGAGGACAAGTTTGTCAAATTCCCGGAGCGCGAAATCCAGCATCTGTTTCTCGAACCGGAAGGGCTCGAGACCTACGAAATCTACCTGAACGGTTTCTCGAACAGCCTGCCCCTTGATGTACAGGAGGAGATGCTGCACAGTGTCGAGGGGCTTGGCCAGGCCGTGATGCTCAAACCGGCTTACGCTATCGAGTACGACTGCTACGACCCGCGCGAGCTCAGCCCGACTCTCGATTCGCGGCTGGTTCCGGGGCTTTATCTGGCCGGCCAGGTGAACGGTACCTCAGGCTACGAGGAGGCTGCCGCCCAGGGCCTGGTGGCAGGCCTTAGCGCAGCTCTCGCTGTGCAGGGCAAAGACCCGGTCATCTTCTCCCGCGCGGAGAGCTATATCGGCGTGCTTGTCGACGATATCGTGACCCAGGGCACGGATGAACCCTACAGGCTTTTCAGCTCCCGGGCCGAGTTCCGCCTATCCCTGCGCCAGGACAACGCCGACCTGAGGCTCTCGCCTCTGGCTGCCAGGCTCGGTCTGATCACGGATGAGCAGTACTCCCGGGTCGAAGAGAAAAGGGCCCTGGTTGAAAGATGCCACGAGTATCTGAGGCGCACAGCCGTAAGCCCCGAGCGGATCAACCCTTACCTCGGGTCTTTGGGAAGCGCCCATACTGAGAGCGGATTGTCCCTGGAGAAGATCCTGCGGCGGCCTGAGGTGAGCCTGAAGGGTCTCTTCGATTTTCTCGGCAGCGAGTATGCAAAAGAAGACAGGGACGCCCTGACCCAGGTCGAGGTGGAGGTGAAATACGAGGGCTACATGAACCGCGAGCGGTTGAAAATAGAGCAGATGCGCCGGACCGAGGAAGTAAAGATCCCACCCGGGCTTGACTTTTCACATATTGCGGCACTCTCAGTCGAAAGCAGGGAGCGCCTGGCTCGCGCCAGGCCCGCCAGCCTGGGCCAGGCAGCGCGTATTCCGGGAATTAGGCCCTCGGATATCACGGCACTGATAGTCGAGCTGGGAAAAATGAGAGAAAAAAGAGCCGCCTCCAAAGATTGATCACGTCGTTTCAATCAAATCTTATTCAATCCTCTTAGAGCGTGCTGATTATTGACCATTACCCTTGTAAAGGAATAAAAAGACGTATATAAAATACGATAACTGCATGATTATCAACAACTTACAGAGGCAGCTCGCGAGCCGCCCATATCAATCCCAAGGCGTACCATTATCTGAAACCGTTTTTTGAACAAGCTTCTTAATGAGCGAAATATCCTTTTTGCAATTGAATCTTTTATGGAGAACTGGAGGATCCGCCAGCGGCGTAAAGCTGTTATCTTATTAATTATCAATGAGTTTAGTGGTTCATACGCTCAACTATTTAGATCTGCTGGCGGCTCAGCCGCTTGAGGCTAAAAACACAGGCGAATAGGTTTGCCTGATTATTCCTGCTACCTGCTCCTGGTGGCATCCGGCCAGAGGATCTTGTGCAGTTGGATCTGCAGCCGGCAGGAGAGTCCGTCCTCGATCATCCACTGGGCCAGGGCGGATGGATCGAGCTGGCCATGTACGGGTGAGAAGACCACTTTACAGCGGCTTTCGAGGTTGCATTTGCGCATGATCGAAAGCGCCCAGTCATAATCTTTACGGTTAGCCGGGACGAATTTGATCTCGTCGCGCTTTCCCAGCAGGTCCAGGTTGCCCCAGTGGAAGCCTTTCTGCGCCTCGGCGCTCGGGGGCTTTATGTCCACCACTTTCATCACCCGCGGGTCGAGTTTATCGACCAGCCGGGTGCCGCTCGTCTCGACCTGCACATCGAACCCCTCATCCAGGAGCCTCTTGCACAACTGCGGCAGCTCCTGCTGAAGGAGCGGCTCCCCGCCGGTGAGCACTACTCGGCGCACCCGGTTGGCCCGGCAGATCGACATCAGTTCCTCGATAGATACGGAGGTTCCAGGTTCCTCGCGCGCGTAAGCGGTATCGCACCAGGAGCAGTCGACATCGCAGCCGGCGAAACGGATGAAAGTGGCTACCAGGCCCTGCCATCCTGATTCACCAGCTACCGAGAGGAATGTTTCGCAGACTTCTAGCATGTAAGGGGAGTTGATTGAGGGTCAATAAAGCTTTAAGCCCGGCCACCCGGTTCCGATAATGAGCTCACTCGAATACGCCTTCGATTTGATTTTTACAATAAGCGCAATAACCTCCAGGCTCGAGATGGGTCTCCCCGATACTGAATCCGAAACGTTCGATCACCAGCTTGCCGCAGGCAGGGCAGAAAGTGCTCTCGGAGCGGTCGCCCGGCACATTGCCGACATAGATGTATTTAAGCCCTGCTTCTTTGCCGATCTCAAGCGCCCGGCGCAGGGCGGCCACAGGCGTGGATTCCAGCCTGTTCCATTTGTAGTGCGGGTAGAAGCGGCTCACGTGCCAGGGGATCCCGGTGCCGCAGCCGGCAAGAAAAGCGGCGATATCTTTCAATTCCTCATCCGAATCGTTCATGCCGGGAACCAAAAGAGTAGTCACCTCGCACCACACGCCAAGTCCCGGCAGGTCAGCGATTGTGTCGCAGACCGGCTGGAGATCGGCTTTTATTATTTCACGGTAAGTGCGCTGACTGAAAGCCTTGAGATCTATGTTCGCTCCGTCCAGGAAAGGGGACAGCTCGCGCAGGGGTTCTTTTTCGATGAAACCGTTCGAGACCATTGTGGTTCTGAGTCCCTTGTTTTTGGAGAGTTTGGCGATATCGAGCATGTATTCAAAAAATATTGTCGGCTCGGAGTAGGTAAAACAGACCGATTTGCAGTGTGAGGCAAGGGTCTCGTTTACCACCCTCTCAACACTGGTCTCGTGACCTGGGACTGCCGACTGGTGGCGCCAGGAAGACGACAGCTCGTGATTCTGGCAGAAAGGGCAGGATAGGTTGCAGCCCACAGTGGCCACTGAATAGGCGGTTGAGCCGGGAAAGAAATGGAAAAGAGGTTTTTTTTCGATCGGGTCTACATGGCTGGCGGCGAGCTTGCCGTAAACGAGGCTCATCAGGCGGCCGTTCCGGTTCTCTCTCACCCCGCAGATACCCCTTCTCCCAAGTGCAATACTGCAATGGTGCGGACAGAGGGCACACTTTACAATGCCTGTTTCTTCAGATTTGTAGTAAGATGCCTCGTGTGTCACTTTTAACCTTGCTGGCTTATCCGTTTGGCCACATGGAATCCATAGGCCAATTTCATTCTTTTGACATCGAGAGGGGTGCCTTTTTTCTCGAGCAGCCCGATAACCTTAGCCACCTCGGTTAAAACATCCTTTTCCTTTTTCTTCCAGGATTCAGGAAAAGCGCGGAAATCGAGATCCAGACGCATCTTTTTATACTCTGCGGTACCGTCGTTCAATTTGCAGATAGCATCGCACTGTGATTTGTAAAAACAAGCCTCTCCCTCTTTCAGGTGTTTGAAAACCGGACAGGTCTCATCAAGATGAAAGAATTGTCCTCTGACCTGCATGTTCACTCCTTATTTTGATTTTCGGTAAAAAAGATTAAAGCCTGCACGATCCAGGCATGTTTGAAACCGAAAGAAACCGCTCGCAGTCTTTGCTCCTCGGCCTCGGTCTTGTCAAGGTAGTCCCCGACCCTCAGGCAGTACCGGCCGCCGAGTTTTTCGAGATAGGCTGTAGTTCCAAATTCACGTTCCACCCTGAGGCATAAGGTTTGGAGCTCCTCTTTTTTTTCTGCCGAGGCAAGCTGGACTCTGTAGCCCCAGACCCGATCGACCGACCCGACTTGGGCTGAAGACGGTCCGCGCCGGCGCTCCGGGCTGACAGCAGGGGCTCCGGAATTTACCCGGGCGCGCTCCTGGAGGACAACAGTATCCACTGGAAGAGGGGCAAGCCAAAGGGAATCCATTAAAGAAAGAGACTGAACCGCTAAGGCTGTATCTTGTTTTTTAGACAGCCAACCAAGCCTTGATCTCAGTTCGCTGCACCCGGATGTAAGGCACAGGGTACAACCAAACAGAAGAAAAAAAATCATGTAATTCAAAGCTTTGATTGGCAAATCTTGTTTCAGCCGAGCCCGGTATGCTCCTCTTAAAGCCCTTGGTGACAGCCGCATTTCAATACCCCGGTCTTTTCAAAGTTCCCTTGAAGGTGTTTTCTCTCCGCATCTATGGTTTTGTTCCAAAGTTTGAAAAAAAATGTCAACTTAGATTCAATATAAAACTTAACGCCCGAGTTTTAAAGGAGGTTTCACAAAATAGTCCCCCCGGTGACTTTTATTGGAGTCACTTATTCTCATCGACAGAGATGTTTTCCTCGTCATCCGGTCCAGGCAGGTTTTCCATGAGCCAGCTTCTCTGACTTGGGTCCTGCATGGCGTAAGGGACCTTGATCGGCAGGCGGCCTTCCATTTTGTAGCCGCAGCCTTCCAGGGTTTCCTGCTTGTCCGGGGTATACCAGGTAACAAACACCCGTTCATCCGGATTGACAAAGGCCATCACGCCGCGGAACAACCCGAGCCTGCCGATGTTATTGGGATCCCGGGTTCCGCTGTCGGCAGAGCGCTCGAAAATCTGTTCGGGAACCGGCTTGAGTGAGAATTTTTCCATGTTTTTCTCTATCAGTTCTCCGGACTTAGCCTGTTTGAGCTCCTCCAGCTCTTTCAGGCTCCTTTCCAGTTCTCCTTCGGGCAGGTTCGCCTTTATCCAGGCCAGGTCCTCCTCGCTGCCTGAGCAATAGGGGAGCGAGAGCAAACGATCGTGCTGGGTGTAACCGGCTTTTGCCAGGGTTTTCAGCTTGTTCGGCGTCGAGGGGGTAATGCAGAGATAGCGCTCTGAATTAATGAAAAAAAGCATATTCTCACGCTCCAGGTAGAAACCCACATTCTGTGCCGAAACCTGCTCGGTGCGCAGGCAGCGTTCGAGGAATTCGGGAGCAAGTTTACCGATCGACCTCTTTTGCAGAATTTCAGCAGCCATGTGGTCTTCTTTTTGGCGTTTCAGTTGCTCGAGTTCCTCCTGGCTTTTCTTGAGTTCTCCCTCAGGCAGATTTTCCAGGCGCCATCCCTGGTCCTCTTCTGAATCGCTCGAGAAGGGCAGAACGAACCTGCGGGTGGCATGATCGTAATTGGCTTTTCTTAAAATCTCGAGCTTATGCGGGGTATTCGGAGTAATCCAGATCTGCCCGTCGGGTCCGACAAACCCGAGAAATTCTCCCTGTTCAATGTAGCGTCCGATCTGTTCGGTGTCTACCTCAGGAGTAACCGCAGAACGCGCAGCCAGCTCCTCTGGCACCTCGTCTCCAATGCCCAGTCTCTTCAGCTTTGATTTCAGGTCTTTCTCTTTCTCCTCCTTTTCCAGTTCTTCAAGCTCCCGGCGGCTTTTCTCAAGTTCGCCCGAAGGCAGGTTTTGTTCCAGCCACTCGCGGTCTTCACCGGTTTCCGAACTGTAGGGAACCCGAAACAGCCGCTGAGGAGCCCCGTAGCCTGCTTCCCTTAAGGCTTCCTCTTTCCAGGGCACTTTCGGGGTGATATAGAAAAAACCATCCTGATAAACAAAGCAGGCAATTCCTCCCCGCGAACTGTAGCTCCCGATAAGCTCTAGATCCTGGAACTCCGTTTTCGCCGAGCGAGCCATGAGATTCTCTGGAATCTCTTTCAGATCTAGAGTGGAGATAATTTTTTCGATAGTTTTTTGTCGGGTCTTTTCTGTCTCTTCTTCGAGTTCTTTGCGGCTCAGGTCAAACTCTTCCTGTGAAAGGTGCTGCCGGATGAATTCAAGATCCTCTTCAGTACCATCCGAATAGGGAAGCGAAAACCCGATATGGGCTTTCTTGTAGTTTGCCTCCTGGAGCAGCTCTTTTTTCTTCTGGGTAACCGGGGTAATAAAGACGGTTCCAAAGAGGTCGACAAAACCGAGGATTTCGTTCCGTACGAAATACTGGCCGACAAAGTTTGGCTGTTTAGCGTCGGTTTTTATTGAATGTTCGATCAGCTCAGAAGGCAGCTCTTCGAGCCCCAAGCTCCGCTGCCTTTTTTCGGCCTGCTCCTGTTCCTGAAGTCTGAGCTCGGCCTGGTTGGCTTCTTTTGCAGCCTCCCAGTGTTCCGGCGCAATATGATCCCGCAGCCAGGCGATATCAGCCTCGGTTTTCAGTGAATGCGGCACCTTGATACTCGAGCCCACAAACTGGTAACCGAGAGATTTCAGCAGCTCGACTTTTTCCTTGGTGGCCGGAGTAACATAGGTCGCACCCATCGGATTGGTGAACGACAGGATTCCGCTATGCGAACCCAGCATGCCGGCATAGTGGGGATAGCTTTCCTCGCAGAGCGCGGAGCAGGCCAGGAGATCCTCAGGCAGATCCTTAAGTCCGAGCTCCTCGATTCTCTTTTTCGCTTTGGAAAGCTTTTCCTCACTTCGTTCTTCACTGACCTCTTTCTCGGTGCGGGCCCATTCCTCATGAGGGATATGCGCGGCAAGCCAGGCGCGATTTTCATCATTTTCAAGGGAATAAGGCACTTTGATCATGGACTTGACATAGACATAGCCGTGGTTTTCAAGAAGCGTCCTTTTTTGATCTGAATAGGGAGTTACATAAGTATTCGCTTCCCAGTCAGTAAAGGATAGTATCGCATGGTAGCTGGCGCACAGCCCGACATAATGGTAACCTTTTTCCTCTGCTTTGGCGCAGCGCTGGCTAAGAAATTCCTCATCGAGCGACTTTAGCCCCTCACGGTTTACTTTCAATATGCCGGCAAACACTTTGCCATCCACCACTGGCATCTGGTTTTCCTGCACCGAACGCATTATTTCAGTTTTGGGCAGGACATTCCTGAGCCTTCGTCTGCTTTTCACGGAGTTGTCCGAGAAAGGGACCTGGATCTGCGGCCTGGGATTCTTGAATCCAGAGGACTGGAGTAATTCAAGTTTGAGGCGGGTTCCCGGGGTAATATAAAGATTGCCCTCCCAGTCGACAAAAGCGATTATGCCCCCTTTAAAACCGTAGCAGCCTTTTTCCTTGGGCCTTTTTTCAACAAGCCGGGCGCTGCGTAAAAGAAGTCCTGGAGGAACCTCCTTTTGCGTGACCTTGTTTTTTGTCTCCTGCTTTTCCATTTGGCAAGCTTTTCACACTTCGGTCTGCCTGATAGGGCGGCATCCGGGATCAAATTGAACCGTAAGAATGTTCTAACAAGATTATTCGATATATAAATTTATCACTAAATCCCGTCTAAAGGAAATATTTAAAGTAGTAAAAAACAATTTTTATATACTCGTTGTTCACCAGTTGCAGCTCGCGTTCCCTGGTCCACCAGGCATCGAGAGACAGTTTTTCTTTCTCCAGGGGCACTGAGCAGAATCTCATTCTGACTGGCAGATCTTTAAGCAAGTGGCGGTAAGTGAGAGCGACTCGCCGCATGTTAAAAGGACTCGAGACCACCAGAAGTGAACTGAGTCCTAAGCGCTCGACAGTGGCCCTGGTTGCCAGAGCGTCATCCCAGGTGGATAAGATATCGGAGTTCAGGATGATTGAATCCGCCGGGACACCGTATTCAGCGGCCATTTCCAGCACACTGGAGCGGGAATCGATCGCCCTGCCGAAAACAAACGTAGTATCGCTTAAATTAAAAATAAGCAGACTGGAAACCCCCTGCTTATAAAGGTTAAGCGCCCAAATGCGGCGGCTCTCTTCTCCACTCACGGCCACAATTGCATCGCTGTGGATTGGGGGTTCGTCCAGGACAAGGTAGGTTCCGATCTGAGAAAGCCACCAGCGGTGGGTAAGGCCGGCAAAGAGGATAATCACCAACGGGATTGCCAGGCAGACTAAGCAGCCTGCGCAAAAACGTCGAGTCATTTATCTCCCCTTTTAATGTTTTGTTTAATGGGCCGGTAAAATCCCCTCAAACAGGGTCGAACAATCTCCCGGCTGGATTCGGAGCCCCTGCTCAAAGGCGAATTGTTTTCTTTTTCCGGCCCGGTCCTCCAAGTGTATATACGAAAAGAGCGGTTTCATTTTTTTGGCCGCCCGCTGGCAGCAGTCTTATTTTTTCAACTTCTCGATATTCTGTCTGGCCGCAGGCGCAAACTCATGGTCAGGCGCCATCTCGAGAAATTTTTCAAAGGCTTTAAGGGCACGATCCGGGTGTTTGCCCATCTCACAGACCAGGCCGATATAGTAATATATCAGCGGTTCTTTCGGCGTGAGTTCAGCGGCGCGGATGAATTCTTTTTCCGCACTCTCGTAGCGTTCGAGCTGGCTGTAAACCTGGCCCAGTCGCAGGTGAAGGCCTGCATTGTCCGGATCCAGGGGCAGAGCGGCCTCGAGCTCCCGACGGGCCTGATACGGCATTCCCTTTTCCATGTACACTGTGCCCAAAAGGAGCATCGCTTCCACCATTTGGGGATTTAACTCGAGAGCCTTGTTAAGAGCTACCACTGCCTCGTCATACCGCTGTTCCAGCATATAAGTTCCCGCGATACCGAACTGCGCCCAGTAAAAGGCCGAGTCAGCATTGAGTGCGGTTTTGAACTCGGCCCGTTTGGCTGCCAGATCGCTCAGAGTCCGTCCGTAAAGGAAGTGATAGAGAGCGCTGGTGGGGTGCTGGCGCGACTTGTTGCCGTATGTTTCAACAGCCTCCTCCTCCCGTCCGAGACCGCGAAGTGCGTCCATGTAACGCAGGTGCGCCTGGATAAAATTTGAGTCGGCTTTGATCGCCAGGCGAAATTTCTCAAGCGATTCGCTGATTTTTTCTGCATTGGCCAGGATCAGGCCCTCTTGAAATAGTGCCAGGGCCTGGGTGTTTTTGCTGGCGAGTCTCTGGCCTTCCAGCGCAGAGGGGAACATTACCGTAAAAAGGAGGAATAAAAAGAAAAGAAACGTTTCTAATCTCTCCCTGATCCACAAGCTGTAAAACATCTTTTCTCCCTGTTCCTGTTTGAGTTTCTTAAGCGCCGGGAAATCTACCCGGCTCAGGGTACATTCTATTAGACGACACAAAATAATATTTTCGGTCCGGATTATTTATAAAAAACCAAACCATATACGCCTTGAGGCAGCGCCGAAGGTTTTCTGGATCGTTGGAAGGCGGGGGCCGGCAGCCTTTTTGCTATAGCGCAGAGGACCGGTAGTCCTGTATCGTCGATCTATTGCAAAAAGGATGCCGGCCCCAGCCCCGGTCGGGAAAAAGAATCAGAGTATATCCATTTATCCAACACCCCTTGGATCAAATCATGGCTCTAAAATATCCCACTTTCCGAGTCTGATCTCGCATAGGGTAAAACAAACCATTCCGGTTCACCAGTCCAGGCTGTCCTATGGCGATCAGACCGCACCTGGACCCAGCTCGCGGATCACCTCATTGACCAGGCCTCTGGCTTCTTCGATATAAGGTATCCAGCCGCAGGAATCGATTATAGTAGCCCGCCTGACTGCCTTGCCCAACTTCTCGAGCAGGTCCTTTCTTCCCGCTTTTTGCGCCATTTCCCAGGCCATGCGCAGGGCTTCGTAGTCCTGGATTCCCTGCCTCATCAGCTCCCAGCGCATGCTGTCCAGGGGCCCTTCCTCGCCTGGATAAACGAAAAACATATCCCCGGAGGGCCAGGTGAAAAGCGGCTGGTTCCAGATATCCTCAGGGAAGAGGTCCACTGCCCAGCGGGTGTAGCCATCGAACCCGTATTTCCAGGCCAGCCAGGCCATGAGTCTCGATTCCCGCAGCGGGGAGAAGATAAAAGTATTCGGAAAGTGGGGCATGCAGGCGGTGTAGAAACTGACATAGCGGCTCTTGTCCGCGTGCATGCGCTTTACCAGGGGCTCTACCTGCGCCCAGCGGCCCCGGTCTGTCATCTCATCGATATGTATCACGACCTCGTCGCCCCACTTGCGCTCGTCGCCCGGGTAGCCGCCGGATGAGGCCAGCTTGAAATCCGGCGCAGTCTCGATGATAAAATCGAAAATAATCTTCATCACTTTCTCAGGCTTCTCGTCGAACCCGAGCAAGGCTTTCTCGAACCAGCCTTTCTCTTTCAGATGTTCGCGCAGGACAGGCAGGAAAGCGGCCCAGGCCTCGCGCCACATCGGTTCGCCCACTTCGAGCTCCGCGGTGCGGTACTCCCCGGCGCTGGTGTCCAGATAGCGGATATTGGCGTTCGTTGTGCTCCCGGGACC
Source organism: archaeon (assembly GCA_035528795.1). GTDB lineage: Bacteria > Gemmatimonadota > Glassbacteria > GWA2-58-10 > GWA2-58-10 > DATKXY01. Next base: position 40,669 of record DATKXY010000224.1, read on the forward strand.
CATTACCAGCGCGTAGCAGTCTATTTTATCCTTCACTCCGGCTTTCATCATCAGCTCTACATAGCGGTCAAAGGCAGTGAAATCCCATTCGAACCTGTCCGCGCCGCCTTTTTTAAAAACTCCCGGATACTTCCACTCGACCATGGCATCCGAGGCGTATCCTCTCACTCCGTCCCAGGGGTCGTATACAATGTGGGTCATGATCGATTTCATCCCGTGGGCTGCGTAGTTAGCCGCGTAGCGCTCCAGAATCTGCCAGTGCTCCTCGCTCCAGACCTTCACCTTATATGCCCTGGCCACAGCGGTGGGGTCCTGCCAGATATTGAGATAATAGCTCCAGTAACGAGGCTCAGGAAGCCTCGCGGGCAGCACTTCCACAGTTATCCGGAAATCGACCGCTTCGCAGGATGAGGCGGAGAGCTCGAGCTTGCCGTCGTAAGTTCCAGGCGGGACATCCGCAGGCAGGTGCAGAGTAAGCCAGACAGATTGCGCTACATTTGCCGGCAGATCCACTGTTTCCTCCTCGAGCAGAGGGTCGGCGGTCAGAGCCATGGTTTCATCCACCGGTATGAAAGCGCCGAAACGCACGCGGCCTAATGACTGGGATAACACCTGCCCGTCAGGGCCGAACAGGGTTCCTTTCAGCCCCTCGATATCTTCGCTCGCTTTCACCACCACCTGGGCTGAGAGCACCTCCCCGGCCAGGCCTGCAAGCTTTATCTCCCGCTGTTCAGGCTCCCTGCTGAATGCACCCTGGTAGACCCGCACCTCGATCGGCGCAGGCCAGGCCTCGAATGTTTTCAGGGCTGCCTCCCGTGAGCTTTCTTTTCCTGAACAAGCCCCTAAAAGGAAAACTGCACATGAGGCCAGAGTGATGAGTTTAGCCATTTGGCTCTCCGGGTTGGATGATTTTATCGATCTTTCGTGGTACAACGGACATTTTGAGTCATTCACACAGGCTGTTACGCTTCACAGATCAAACAGCGCCTTGGCCCAGCTCGCGGATCACCTCGTTGACCAGGCTTCTGGCTTCTTCGATATACGGTATCCAGCGGCAGGAATCGATTATAGTAGCCTGCCTGACTGCCTGGCCCAACTTCTCGAGCAGGTCCTTTCTTCCTGCTTTTTCCGCCATTTCCCAGGCCATGCGCAGGGCTTCGTAGTCCTGGATTCCCTGCCTCATCAGCTCCCAGCGCATACCGTCCAGCGGCCCGTCCTTTCCCGGATAGACAAAATACATGTCCCCGGAATGCCATTTGTAGTTCGGCTGGGTCCAGACATCTTCCGGGAAAGCGTTCACCGCCCAGCGGGTATAGCCATCGAAACCGTATTTCCAGGCCAGCCAAGCCATGAGTCTCGATTCGCGCAGCGGAGAGAAGAGGAAAGTATTGGGGAAATAGGGCATGCAGGCGGTGTAGAAACTGATATAGCGGCTCTTGTCCGCGTGCATGCGCTTTACGAGCGGCTCTACCTGGGCCCAGCGGCTTTCATTCGTCATATCATCGATATGGATCACGATTTCATCGCCCCACTTGCGCTCGTCACCCGGGTAACCGCCGGATGAAGCCACTTTGAAATCAGGAGCCTCCTGGACTATAAAGTCGAAAATGAGTTTCATCACTTTCTCCGGTTTCTCGTCGAACCCAAGCAGGGCTTTCTCGAACCAGCCTTTCTCTTTCAGATGTTTGCGCAGCACAGGCAGAAAGGCGCTCCAGATTTCACGCCAGGCGGGTTCTCCCACTGTAAGCTCGATAGTGCGGTACTCTCCGGAACTGGAGTCCAGATAACGGATATGGGCGTCCGTGGTGCCCCCCGGACCCATCACCAGCGCGTAGCAGTCTATTTTCTCCCTCACTCCGGCTTTCATCATCAGCTCGACATAGCGGTCAAAAGCAGTGAAATTCCACTCGAACTTATCCGCGCCGCCCTTTTTAAAAACTCCTGGATACTTCCACTCGACCAGGGTGTCGAATGGATAGCCGCTCTGGCTTTTCCAGGGGTCGTAGACAACGCTGGTCATGATCGATTTCATCCCGTGCGCGGCAAAGTTCTCTGCATAGCGCTCCAGAATCTGCCAGTGCTCCTCGCTCCAGACTTGGACTTTGTGGGCCCGGGCCACGCCGCTCGGGTCCTGCCAGATATTGAGGTAATAGCTCCAATTCCACGGCTCAGGCAGTCTGGCGGGCAGCACTTCCACGGTTATCCGGAAATCGACCGCTTCGCAGGATAAGGCGGAGAGCTCGAGCTTGCCGTCGTAGGTTCCGGGCCGGATATCCGCAGGCAGGTGCAGAGTGAGCCAGACAGACTGCGCTACATTTGCCGGCACATCCACTGTTTCCTGCTCGAGCAGAGGGTCAGCGGTCAGGGTCATGGTTTCATCCACCTGTAAGCAGGCGCCGAAACGCACGCAGCCTAATGAGCGCGGTATAACCTGCCCTTCAGGACCGAACAGGGTTCCTTTCAGCCCCTCGAGATCCTCGCTCCCTTTCACCACCACCTGGGCCGAGAGCACCTCCCCGGCCAGGCCTGCAAGCTTTATCTCCCGCTGTTCAGGCTCCCTGCTGAATGCGCCCTGGTAGACCCGCACCTCGATCGGCGCAGGCCAGGCCTCGAATGTTTTTAACGGAGGTTTTTCCTGGCTCACATCTTTCGAGCAGCCGCTTAAGAGAAAGACCAGGCCTAATGTAACAGAGAGCAGCTTAACCATTTGGTGTCCCTCCAGGGATAGAGGTACTTAAAAGATTTTCTCACAAAGAGAAAAGCATCAGGTTTCAATATTATCAACCCGTGGTTTATTTTGCAAGAAAACCTGTTGTCTTGTCCGCAATATTGCACATCCGGAAGAGTATGGCGAGCTGATTTCTAAATTTTTTGATCCGGGTTTTCGATCACAAGATAAATCCGCACAGGATAAAAATATTGACAGTCAAAAGTGCTTTTCCCATAATTGGTTCCGACAAATTTATCTCTTTTATCCAAGGAGGATTATCTTGAAAGTATATTTAGTGCGGCACGGCAAGGCACTACCCCCTGCAACAGATCCGGCACAGCCGCTGTCTGAGGAAGGACGGTCGGATATCAGCCATCTCGCCCGGACACTCAGGAACATGAATTTCAGCGTCGAGCTGATAGTCCACAGCGGCAAGCTGCGCGCAGAGGAGACCGCAAAGATCATCGCTGACTCGATCAATCCTTCGAAGGGTATTAAAGCGGTCAAGGGACTGGCCCCCAAAGATGACATCACAGAGGCCCTGAAGATAATCGAGGCTCAGCACGGTGATTTGATGATTGTCAGTCACCTCCCTTTCCTGGAACACCTTCTGGAGGCCATGGTTAAGCCCGAGGGCTCTGAGGAGCTCCCGGCCTTTGATATCGGCAACGTGATCGGGCTGGAGAAGTCAGGCGAGCGCTGGCAGGTCTTCCGCCACCTGGGACCGAAAATGATTCTCTGAAATGGCTGCTCCGGCTGCTGTAGTTTTTCCATGGGCGGTCAGAAAATCCGGTACAGCCCGGAACAAAAAATTCTGCTCACTGATTAGTTGCCAGTGGATGACTCTTGTTTGATTGTCTCTTTTCAGGGAACAGGAAGCTCAGGTGGATTGGCAGTCGGAGAGGTGAATGAGAAATGCGTTAATTCAGTCAAAATAAAGTAGTCGTCAAAAAATTAAAAATATCGCCAGGTTTTCCCAGTCGCAGAAAAAATTCGGCGGCTTTTTTATCTTTAAGAAAATTAAAGGAGCTGGCATTGAAACTGATCAAAAGAGGCGATCCACGCAAGATCGAGAGCCTGGAGCTTGGAGCGGACAGCTATGTTGACCGGCTTTACGGCTGTTTCCGCTTCGATAACCCCCGAGCCGGGGGCTTTAAAAGCGAGCAGGAGGTCGAGATAATCTACCGTAGCGGCAGGAAATTGCAGATCAGGGTTCCCGGGTCCATGCGCATCCCCCTGCCCGAGAAAAAAGCGGTGAATCTCGATTCGTTCAGGATGGAGCCGATCGGGGACAACCTGGACACGATGATGCTTCTCACCATGCGCGCAGGCTGGAACCAGGTGGAGCGCGACCTCGAGCGCATGGTCGGTTTCGACCCGCAGGGCAACTTTGTCGCCCGGTTTGTCACTGCGGACTACGATATCCCGGTCTCGACCGCCACAGTGAACCCTCTGGGCAAAAGGCACACCTGGATCGGGATGATACTCGTGCACCCTGAGCTGCGCCGCCAGGGGGTAGCCAATGCCATGATGCAGCATTGCGTGCGCTACGCAATCGGGCAGGGCAGGATCATCAACGGCCTGGATGCCACGCCCATGGGCAATACTGTTTACGGGGCAGTGGGCTATGTGGACAGCTACCGGATCTGGCGCTCGTGGTTCCCGCTGGCCCAGTTCCGCGGGAGCGGATACGATACGAACAGGGTCTCGACTGTGGCAGAACAAGACCTCGACGGGCTGGTCCGCTATGATACAGCACGCTATCTCGAGCGCGGGAATGTCATTCGGGGGCTTTTTAAAGACTCCGCGGGCGAGGCGTATGTTTACCATGATGACAGCGGTGATATCCGCGGGTATGTCTTGGCCAGGCCCGGGAGATTGCGCCATTTCGTAGGCCCGTTCCTGGCCGACAGCGAGGATATTGCCCGGGAGCTCCTCTCCTGTGTCTGTTCGAGTCTTGAGAAAAAAGGAGTCAGGGAGGCGTTTATCGACACTCCCGAGGCCAGGTTTGCCGATCCCGGCAGATACGACAGGAGCAAGTTTGACCAGGAGGTCAAGCCCTCAGGCCACGCCCTGATCCGCGAGATCACGCCCGTGCGCGATTTTACCCGCATGTACCAGGTGGTGGATGAGCGGAAAGCGGCAGAGCTGGTGGAGAATTTTATCAAGGTCGAAGAGCTTGAGCGCTCAAGCTACAGGGTGCAGGAATTCGAGAGAACCATGCAGGCCAGCGTGGCCAACTGCACAGAGACAGCGGGCTTCATGGAGTACGAGGACCGGATGCTGCAGAAATATTACTGGGGGATAACCGGGCCTGAGAAGGGGTGAAGGGCGGAAGAAGGCTTTAAGGTAACCTGGAAGATAATGCGGCACACCATAAATGTGCCGCTTTTTCAACATTATTAACAAAATTATCTTTAGAACAATACCTCCACTTGACAAGTGATTTAAAAAAGATTAACTTTATATGTGAATGATTATTGATTAACTAAATATGTTAATCAATATATGCTGGTTTAGAGAGGTTAGATGATAATTTTTTTTAAGACGAGAAAACTGAATAAGATTTGCTGTAGTATGACACTAATGGAAAGAAAATTTGGAGTATCTGTAGCTCAAAAGCTTGCTCGACGCCTTCACGAGCTTAGTGCGGCAGAGATACTTTCAGACTTGAATAAAATACCACACTTACATTGTCACGAGCTTAAAGGTGCACGCAAGGGCCAATTTGCAATAAATATAGACCAGCGGTATCGTATCGTTTTTGATCCTGCCAATAAACCTGTTCCTCGGAAACCAGACGGCGGCATTGACTGGACTGAAGTAAATTCCATAAGAATCATTGCCGTGGAGGATTATCATGATTAATGCAATACAAAGTCAATTCCAGCCAGATTATGTATCTCCACCAGGAGATACATTACAGGAAGTAATTGATACACTAGGAATGACTCAAAAAGAACTAGCGCTGCGCACTGGCATAACAAAAAAAACAATCAATCAGATTGTAAAAGGTCTAGCTGGTATCAGCCCTGAAACTGCTGTTTGTTTAGAGCGTACTTTAGGAGTTCCTTCGAGTTTTTGGAATAATCTGGAATGTCTTTATCAGGCGGGATTGGAGAAAAAACGCGAGCAGGAGCGGTTACACAAACACAAAGAGTGGTTAAAGCAAATGCCGGTGATAGAAATGGTCAGGCTGGGCTGGATTAGGGATTTTAAAAACGATAAGCTTATGCAGCTTAAGGAATTGCTTAATTATTTCGGAGTAGCCTCTCCTGAAACATATAGAAAGTTATGGGATGAGATAGAAGTTGCATATCGAAAATCCACTGCTCGTCAAATTAACCAGAAGGCGTTAGCCGCCTGGCTTAGGCAAGGAGAACTACAAGCCAAAGAAATAGATTGCAACACTTACGATAAGAAAAGATTTTTAGAATCTTTATGGTCACTTAGATCTCTTACAGTTGAATCGCCCGATGTTTTTGTCCCAAAGGCTCAAAAAACTTGTGCTGAATGTGGTGTTTTACTTTTATTTATCCCTGAATTGCCAAAAACAGGTATATCAGGTGCTGCTCGCTGGCTAACACAACACAAGGCTCTTATTCAACTCAGCCTCCGCTATAAGACAAACGATCATCTTTGGTTTAGTTTCTTTCATGAAGCGGCCCATATTCTTAAACACAATAAAGGGAATGTTTTTCTCGATAGCAAAGAATGCAATGATAATGATAAAGAACAAGAGGCAAACAGGTTCGCTTCAAACATTTTAATCTCACCTTCATCTTTGAAAGAATTCAAGAATAAGGGTCATTTTACCACAAAAGATATTATACACTTCGCAAAAGAAACAGGAGTTCATCCCGGTATTGTGGTGGGTCGTCTTCAGCATGATAAGATTATACCTTATACTCATTTCAACTCCCTGAAAATGAAGCTTGAATGGTCTATCGGTTAGATTGCCATTTCTAAAAATCATACATTTTATGGTTCATTTGACATTATCATGCTCAATTTGCAAATCAAAGGGGACCGGGAATCCAGGCGGCCCTCTTTGCCGTTGAATCTCACCTCTCAACCCTCATAAGGCATACAGTCATTCAGCGATTAGCTCATCTTCACCTTCAGCTTGATTTCCTCCCAGGCTCATGGCCCGAAACTCGCAGTAACCGATGGTTTTAAACCCCGGATACAGGGTCGATTGCTGGACTGCCGGTCTGTTTTGGACCATAAAACGAACAGGGTGGAAAACAGATGAATTCTTTAGCGAGGGAGAAAGAGCCATGTTTTCGGGCAATAGCCGTAGAAAAGATTCCGCAGAGGAGACACATTCAGGGGAGTCAATGAGCTGCCCTGTCTTGTCACAACCTGGTGCTTGCTACATTGATCCCGTATTTTTTTATCCGGTACTGAAGAGTCTTATAGCTTATACCGAGGAACTTTGAGGCTCCGATAAGCCGTCCTCCGGAGCGCCTGAGCGCTTCCTCGATAAGCGCTTTTTCCACCCGGGCCAGGTCTATGCCCGAAGTCGGCAGCTTGAATTCGGGAAGCTTCTTGAAATCTTCCTCGCCTGACAGGAATTCCGCTTTTAGAGTTCGAGCGCTTATTTCCTCTTCATCCCCTACCGCTGTGTCTTCAAAAATGTAGGATGGCAGGTCCTGGGGCTCGATCCTCGGCTTGTCGCAGAGCACCACGAGCTGCTCCACGAGGTTTTCCAGCTCGCGCACGTTTCCAGGCCAGGCGTAATCGAACAGGGCCTCGACCGCTTCCACGCTCATATTCACCTCGGGCCGCTCGTATTTGGCGCCGTATTTCCGGAGAAAAGCTTTGGCCAGGAGCGGTAGATCTTCTTTGCGTTTGCGCAAAGGGGGCAGGTCGATATTTACTACATTGAGCCGGTGAAACAGGTCGGCCCTGAACCGGCCTTCAGAGACCAGGGCGCGCAGGTTCTGGTTGGTGGCGGTAATAATCCGTACATTCACGGCAATCAGCTTGTCGCCCCCCACGCGCTGGAACTCTTTCTCCTGCAGTACACGCAGGAACTTGGCCTGGAGGTCATAGTGCAGGGTCGAGATCTCGTCGAGAAAAAGGGTGCCGCTGTCGGCGGCCTCGAACTTGCCCAGGCGGCGGCTGGTGGCCCCGGAGAACGCTCCCTTTTCATGGCCGAAAAGCTCGCTTTCGATCAGGTTTTCAGGGATAGCGGCGCAGTTGACCGCCACGAAAGGACCTTTGCGCCTGGCGCCGTTGTAGTGAATGGCCCGGGCCACAAGCTCCTTGCCTGTGCCGCTTTCGCCGTTCACGAGCACTGTGGAATCATTGTTGAGCACCTTGCCGATCAGCCTGTAAATCTCGTTCATTGCAGGCGAGGCGCCGATAATCTTGTCGAAACGGTAGCGGCTCTCCAGCTCCCGGTGCAGGGCGATATTCTCCTGGGCCAGGCTCCTGTTGTTAAGGGCTTTCTCCAGGACTATCAGGAGCTCATCCTTGCGCAAGGGTTTGTCCAGGTAATCGGTAGCTCCCTCTTTCATGGCCTGGACCGCAGTATCGACAGTGCCGTAGGCCGTTAGGAGCACTACAACCGCGTTCTCATCCGCGGATCGGGCTGCGCGCAGGACATCCAGGCCGTCTGCTCCAGGCATCTTGAGGTCGGTCACTACGACCTGGTAGTGATCGATGCCTATTTTCGTGACCGCCTCATCGCCGCTGGATGCCAGCTCCACATTGTAGCCCTGATCAGTCAGGATATCCCCGATCACCTCGCGCTGGCTAGTCTCGTCCTCGACCACCAGCACCTTTACAGCCGCTTTGTTGACTTTTACTGTCATGATCTTTCTCTCAGGGAATGGCTAAAGTAAACTCGGTGCCTGTGCCGAGGTCGCTCTCCACGGTGATCTCGCCGCCGTGATCCCGGACTATGTCGTTGACAATCGCCAGGCCCAGCCCTGATCCCTGCTCCTTGGTGGAGAAATAAAGGTCAAAAATCCGCTCGAGATTCTCACGGTTGATCCCGCACCCCGTATCGGAGATCTTTATCCGCGCAGGCCCGTTTCCTCTTCCGCCGCTCGTTGTGATCCGCACCTTTCCGCCTGAGGGCATGGCCTCGATAGCATTTATGATCAGGTTCAGGAATACGGTTTTCATTTTCTCAGGATCGATATTTTTGACCAGCCCGTTTCTGGTGAAATCAAGCTCGAAGCGCACCCCTTTATTGTGGGCGTCGCGCGCCAGCAGGGTAAGCACGTCTTCGATCAGTTCGTGCAGATTTACCTGTGAGCGCTCGAGTCCGCTGACCCGGGAGAAATTGAGAAAAGTGTCCACAATCTTGCCCAGGCGGCCCACCTCGCGCTGGATGTTCCGGCTGTAGCGCGAGAAGAGCTCGTGGTCCGCCGGGGAGTTGAAACTGAGTTTATCGCCCAGGTGCTGGAGGGAGAGATTGATCGCATTTAACGGGTTTTTGATCTCGTGAGCGATTCCCGCGGCAAGTTTGCCCAGGGAACCCAGCCGCTCCTGGCGGTAGATGCTCTTTTCAAGCTCTTTGTTCTGTTTGAGACGTTCCGCCATGTGGTTGAAACCCGCGATCAACTGGCCCAGTTCATCCGAGCGCTCGATATTAATCCGGCAGCTCAGATCGCCTTGTTCGATGCGGTTGAACCCATCGCTCAACCGGCGGATCGGTCTGGTGAAATAGCCGGAAAATATGAGCGCCGCTAAAAGCCCGCAGCCCAGGACCGCGAGTGTGACAATCAGGCTGGTCAGCCTGTATCTCTTGAACTGTTCGAGAAAATCGGATATCTGGTACTGCATGTGCACGAAATGCACCTGGCCTTCCTCGACTATGGGGATCGAAACCTGAAGCACATCATCTGCAGGCGGCATAATGGCCCTGGATGAGATTGTATAGTGCCAGAGATGGCTTTTACGGCTCATCTCATCCATCACAGAGACCGTGACATTGAAAAAGGAGGAGGAGCCCGGAGGCTCGCTCTCGGCCATAGAGGCCAGCTTCCTCAGGCGCGCGATGCGCGCGGTGATCTCCCCGAAACCGGCGCTTTGGGTGAGAATCCGGTCGATATTACTGTCCGCATATTCGAGGAAGCTGTTGAGCTCCTGCGCCATCAGGCCCGGGTTAACCGTGCCGGGCGTAACACCGTCCGGCGTAACAACGGAAGCCGGACGAGTGCGGCTCTTGAGCTGACGGTCGATATCCTGGATGGTTAGATTGATCTGCCGGTTGAGATCGATAAGCCGCTGGATGACAGCCTGCTGCTGGTGGTAGTTGAGGATGTACTGGGTACCCGAGACCCCGGCCAGAAGAATGGTGATAATCAGCACCAGACGGGCCCGCACTCCGAAAATGTATTTTTTCCTGACCATTCCGGATACCTGATTTGAGGTATTTTTTTCACCTGCTGTTCTCAATCTCCCCCCAAGCCCCTTTCATGGTACTTCCATAGAGGTAAAACGTGTGGTGCCGCCGCGCAGGACTAATAAAAGCAGGGCCGTGCCTGAAGAAACGTCATCCAGTAAATCACGCAGCTCATCCACGTGGTTTACAGGCTGGCGGTTAACCTCGAGGATTACATCCCCAGGCATCAAACCGGCCTTGTACGCCAGCTCCCCGGAATCCACCCGGTCGATAACCACTCCCCGGTTGTTTTCCAGACCGAGTTCACTGATATCTTCCTCGGTTATCTCGCGCAAGCCCATGCCGAATGTTGTGGATTTCTGCGGCTCAGGCACGGCAGTCTGCCTGATCTCTCTTCCCGAGATTTCCTTTTTGCCGAGTTTCACCAGGCGCTTGAGCCGCTGTCTGTCCCGGATAACAGTCAGCTCCACAGTCTCGCCTGGGCGGCGCTTGGCGATTGTCTCCTGGAGCTGGTGGCTGAAATTGACCGGGTAGCCCCCCACTGAGATTATCACATCTCCCCGTCTAAGCCCTCCCAGTTCCGCCGGTGAATCGTTCTTGGGCACAAAGTCCTCGACCAGAACGCCCTGGGGATTTTCCAAACCCAGGGCCCGGGCCATGACCGGATCGATATTCTGGATCAGAACTCCCAGCATCGGCCTGACCACCCGCCCCAGAGTTATCAGGTCTTCCATTACCCGCCGGGCCAGATTTACAGGGATCGCGAACCCGTACCCCTGATACAGGCCGGTTTGGCTGGCAATGGCGGTGTTAATTCCGATCAGTTCCCCGCGCAGGTTGACCAGAGCACCCCCGGAGTTACCGGGATTAATTACTGCATCGGTCTGGATAAAGCTCTCTATCGAATGATCGATATTATCCTGAACGTTCAATGGGTTGTCGCTCAGGGCATCGATTTTACGGCTCTTGGCACTGATTATCCCCGCAGTAACCGAGAGTCCGAGATCCATTGGATTGCCGATAGTCAGCACCCAGGCGCCGATCCGGCAGGAATCGCTGTCCCCGAAACGCACCACCGGGAGCCGGGCGCCCGGCTCGAGATAGTCCACTTTCAAGACCGCCAGGTCAGTAGTGTAGTCAGCACCGATCACCGAGGCTCTGTAAGAGCGGCCGTCAAGCAGGATGACCGTGATTTTATCGGCGTCCTCGATCACATGATTGCTGGTCAGGACATAACCCTCGGCCGAGACTATCACTCCGCTGCCCATATTTATTACTGTTTCTCCAGCAGAACGTTCCCTGCCGGTTCCTGGCCGTGAGCTGGTGATGCTTACCACCGTGGGGGTAACCTGCTCAGCAATCTCCTGGAAGGTTTGATTGAGCTGGAGGATAAGCTCTGCTTTTGAACGGGACGGATTTTCGGCTGCAACTGCTCTAGCGCCGTAGAACAAGCACCCTGGAAGACCTGAAAAAGTAAAAGAGAGGTCTGCCTGAGGTCTGCCCTGGGGCGCCAGACTGCTCAGGGCCGGCATTAATAAGAGCAGAACCGCAGCTAAAGGCCATATTGTTTTATGCGGACGGGCGGACATTTTCCCCTCTTTGATTTATCAAAGGCAGAATTTTTCAATCAGAAGAATGCAAATCATGTACCGGCCACCTTGAGGCAGCCGCGAAATCCATACTAAAAGCCAAAATTAAAGAAGTTAGCTCAACAGTTCTCAACTTTCTGGCGAAATGAAGAGTATTTTATTATACCCCAAATGAGGTATAAAAACAAGCAAAGATTATCGGTAAACCAGTTGCTTCTGGAATACCAGTTTATTGACCTTGGCGAGTTCCGGGTTTATTATTATAACCCTTTTCAATTTTTTTTGAATACGGAATTTCAAAGATTGACGAATGAAAAGAAACGCACTGATTATATCGCTTGTCTGCTTGGGCTGTTATTACCAGGCTGGAGCGGACTTTTTCGGATTTCGGGCTTTGGACGCTCAGGAAGTCAGAAGAGAAAGCAAAGTACGGGATGAATCCCAGCCGGGCCCCGCTGGGATATACAATCTCGACTCTCTCGCCGCTGCAGCAGACTCACTGGCCCGGGCTGCGGATTCCCTCGGGAACCTGGTGGATTCACTTATATCAAGGGCCGCAAAGGCGCAACAAGCCGCCACGCCTCCGGTACCTGAGAAAAAAGAGGCCAAACCGGTACAGGAAAGCCCATGGGACGGTAATTTCGGCCTGGGATTGACCCTCAACCGCGGCAACACCCGCCAAAGCTCCGTTGTCGCCACTATTCGGATCGACCGCAAGGGGGGAAAAACAAACTTTATTAACCGCGCTTCGGTAACCAACATCAGATCAAAAGATAGCAAGAATACTGACAAGGGAACATTCAAATCGAAATTCGAGCTCAATCTTGATAAAGGATTTTTCTTTTTCAGTGCCCTGGACCTGGAATACAACCGCCAGGCGGGGATAAACCTGCGCATGGCTCCGGGCCTCGGAGTGGGGATTGTGGTAATCAAGACCAAAAAGCTCCGTCTGGACCTGAACTTTGGCGCGAACCCGGTTACCGAATACCTGAAGGACAAGCCCAGCCGGACAAAAGGCCATTTCCTGGCGACCCAGGGGCTGCAGGTCGATTTCAACGGGCGCACCAGGCTGGATCAGGGCCTCACTTACAAGCCCCGGGTGGGCAAGCTCAATGACTATCTGGTCAATTTTACTCTCTCGCTCACCAACAAGCTCACTTCCGACTTTGACCTCAACATGAACCTCGAGGGCAAGTACAACAGCCGTCCCCCCTTGCGAGACCCGCCTTACCTGCGTCAGGACTGGACGTTTTACACCGCCGTGGCTTACACTTTCTGGTGAGCGGGAAAGCCGGCTTAACAGCACGATATTCATGGAAATACGAACCGGCTGCCCCTTTATTCCTGCCTGGCTCATAACAGGATTTGTACCCGGAGCCGCATTTTAACTCCCTCGCTCAATTATAGTTGACAGCGCCCTAAAAAGATTCCAAATTTTTTAGAGAAATATTTTTATCTCGAATTATTCTTAAAACTGGTCGCTGCTCCAGACCATTATGAACAAACGATAGCCGGAAGTTTTTATAATAACGTTTTGGAATTCAGGAGCCAGAAGTCAGAATTCAGAATATTTTTGGAAATGATCACCAGAGATTATTAAATGTCTGACTCCGGTCTTGTACGGGCATAGCATGCTATGCCCCTACAGTTCTTGTCCGGGCTGGAGCAAATGCTTGAAGGACCGGAAGCCTGTTCCTTTCCACTAAATTTTGTTAATAATCCAGGATAAATATCCATGTCAATAATGTGCCTGAAAAAACAGCTCCGGGCTTTGGGATGGATTTTAACGTTGGAAGCGGGGGCCCGGGCTGTGTTCGGGACAAAAAAGCGCGGAGGCTTAAAATGAGCCTAGTGGAGCCTGCCAGGCGTGTGGATGAATTGCGAAAGCTTATCCACAGCTACGATTACCATTATTATGTGCTAGATCAGCCGCTGGTTTCGGATTACGAGTACGACAAGCTGTACCATGAGCTGAAAGAGCTGGAGGAAAAATACCCGGAGCTCGCCGCTGCTGACAGCCCAACGCAGCGAATAGGGGGAGCGCCCCTCGAGGGTTTTGAGCAGGTTTCCCACAGCCAGCCCATGTTGAGTCTGGACAACTCTTACAGCGAGGAGGATCTCCGCGAGTTCGACCACAGGATCGGCCGGTTTCTGGGCCGGAGCGGCCCGTTCGACTATGTGGCCGAATTGAAGCTCGACGGTCTCGGAGTGAGCCTGCGCTATGAGAGAGGGGTCTTTATACAGGGTGCCACACGGGGGGATGGGCTGACCGGGGAGGATGTGACCTCGAACCTGCGCACTGTGCGCAGCCTGCCTCTGCGTCTGCGTGAGGAGGGGCTTGGAATTCCGCTGCCCGAAATACTCGAGGTGCGCGGCGAGGTTTATATGACAAGGAGCGGCCTTGAAACCGCAAACAGCCAGCGGCTCGAGACCGGGGAGCCTGCGTTCGCCAATCCCAGGAACGCGGCTGCCGGGAGCCTGCGCCTGCTCGATCCCTCGATCACGGCAAAAAGGCCGCTCAGGATATTCCTCTATCAGTTGCTCCGGAGCGCGGGAACAGGTAAAAGAGTGGGATTCACACGTCACTGCCAGGTGCTCGACTTCCTCAGGCAGGCCGGATTACCGGTAAACCCCTACTGGAAATGCTGCCGGGGGATCGAGGAGGTGATCAGTTACCTGCGGGAGTGGTCGGAAAAGCGCGCTGGGCTTGATTACAACACAGATGGAGTGGTAGTGAAGCTGGATGACCTGACTTTGCGGGAGCAACTGGGCTTTACTTCCAAGGCCCCGCGCTGGGCCATGGCTTACAAGTTCGCAGCCGAGCAGGCGCGTACCCGGCTCGTTGCTATCGACATCCAGGTGGGACGCACAGGCGCTCTCACTCCCACAGCCCGCCTGGAGCCTGTGTTTCTGGCCGGGACCACGGTTTCCAATGCCACTCTGCACAATGAAGACGAGATCGCGCGCAAGGACATCCGTGTCGGCGACTGGGTTTGGATCGAAAAGGGCGGGGACATTATCCCCAAGGTGGTGGCTGTGGATCTTAAAGAGCGCAGCCCGGGCTCGAAACCTTACCGCATGACAGAGCGCTGCCCGGTCTGCGGCTCGACAGCGGTGCGCCCGCCTGGAGAGGCGGTGCGGCGCTGCACGAACGCATCCTGCCCGGCCCAGGTGAAAGAGCGCATCTTGCATTTCGCAGGCCGCAACGCCATGGATATCCAGGGATTGGGCCCGGCGCTGGTCGAGCTCCTGGTGGAAAGCGGGACGGTGAAAGATGTGGCTGACCTCTACAGCCTGAAAAAGGAAGCGGTCGCCTCTTTAGAGCGCATGGGGGACAAGAGCGCGGAAAACCTGCTGGGCCAGATCGAGGATTCCAGGGAAAGGGGGCCGGCCCGCCTGCTTTTCGCGCTCGGGGTGCGGTATGTGGGACAAACCGCAGCCGAGATACTTGTTCAGCGCTACGGCAGTATCAAAGACCTTGCCGGATTGTCGCGCGAGGAGATAGAGGCTGTCGAGGGCATCGGGCCTGTGATTGCGGCATCGCTGGAGAGCTTCTTTGCCCAAAGCGAGAACCTCAAGCTCCTGGAAAGGCTCGAGCAGGCGGGGGTTGTGCTTGAGCGCGCCGCCCAGGTCCGGGCCCCACAACCCGGAGGACCGTTCGCAGGCAAGCGGTTCGTGCTCACCGGCGGCCTGACAAAGTATGCCCGCTCAGAGGCGGAGGAGCTGATCAAGGCCCGGGGAGGCAAAGTCTCAGGCTCTGTGAGCAGCAAAACCGATGTGGTGCTTGCCGGCGAGGCCGCAGGCTCCAAGCTTGAGCGGGCAAGAGAGCTCGGGATAACAATTATCAATGAGGACACGTTCCTCAAGTGGCTGGACGAGACGTAAACTCTGAGAAAAGGGATTCGATGCAGGAGATAATAGCTGTCATTTTCGATTTCGATGAAACCCTGGCGCCGGATACTACCTGGGGTTTTCTCGAGCACTGGGGAGCGGACCCGCCCGCTTTCTGGCGGGAGAAAGTCGACCCACTGGTGGCTGAGGGATGGGACCCGATACCGGCTTACCTTTACACCATGATCGAGGCTTCCCGGGCCAGCTCTGTCAGGGAGCGGATCACAAAATCCCGCCTGGCCGGGTATGGGAAGCTCGTGCGCCTGTATGACGGAGTGACACGGATTTTCGGCAAGCTCGCTCGCCAGGCCCAAAGCGTATACCCCGATGCCAGCCTGGAGTTCTACGTGGTCTCAAGCGGCCTGCGCGATATCCTGCTCAATACCCGGATCAGCCGCAATTTCACCCGGATCTGGTCCTGCGATTTCTTTTACCACCACGAGACCGGGGAAATACTATTCCCTAAGAACATAATCAGCTTCACAGACAAAACCCGCTACCTCTTCCAGATCAGCAAGGGTTTTGTAGGCCCGGAATACGATAACCGCCCCTTCGAGGTCAACCGCAGGGTGCCGGCGGAAAAGCTCCGCATCCCGTTCAACCAGATGATCTATGTGGGTGACGGGTACACGGACATCCCGTGTTTCTCGCTAATCCTCAAGCAGCGGGGTATAGCTATCGGGGTCTACGACTCCCAGCGCAGGGAAAAATGGCGTCAGGCCTGGGAATTTATCGAGGAGGGAAGAGTCTCGAACCTCGTGCCCGCAGACTACAGCAAGAACTCCGCGCTCGAACAGAGCCTGCTCATGGCAGTGACCAAGATGGCGAACGATATCGCGCTCAGGCGCAGGACCTACCAGGGGTAGCCGGGTATTCAGACAGTATTCGACTGAACTGCCTTCCGGAATTTCCCACCAATCCAGTACAATAGCTAAATATTGAATGTCTTGCCGCAATGCCGTCACAGGTCGCACCTCTAAAGCCGCTTGCCTGGGCCTGAGAATAATATATCCATATTGATTTGCTGACTTAGTACATGAATTCATAAATAGTGTAGCGTATTGTTTTAAACCAATTTACAAATTTAGTAAACGTAGTGGCGAGGCATGCCTCGCCCTGTTCGGGCGACCGCCGGTCGCCCCTACGACTCCGCACAGCGTTGCTGGAAAAAA
>DATKXY010000225.1:0-5455 GCA_035528795.1 archaeon
CTCGGACCGGCCGGTGATCATCCGGCCAGAGTTCGTGGCCACTGTAGGCGCGCACGAGGATCTTAACGAGGCCGCCTGGCAGGCCACGGATGATATGACTGACCTCCTGGCTGCAGTGACCGGACGGGATAAGAAAGAGGCGCGGATCCTGGTCAGCATGCTCGGGGACCTGAAGATAAACCAGATTGTCGACCCGGCCAAGGGAGCGCGGATGGAGATGCCGAGCTGGGTTTTCGGGCTGTGAAGCGGATTATTCCTTCTCTAGCGTCCTGGCTGCCAGCACTGCTGCGCCGCGCACCACCGCAGCCTCCAGAGGGGTGAGCGTGCAGCGGCTGAGCGCCGCCCTGCGGTGAAAGCCGAGAGGACTGAGATCATAGCCGCCTGAGGTGACGACTTTGTAAAGCGGTCTGCCTACTGCAGCGGCAACCTCCTGGGAGGCTTTAAGCAAGGCCCGGCGGTAGGACACTAAAACCGCGCACAGCATGTCCTCCTTTGTGGTCTCAGCAGAAAGGCCGAGGAAACCGCCCCGCTGGGGTTCGAGGCTGTGACGGTTGCCGAAAAGGTAAGGGATAAACTCAGGCATGCTTCCCATTTCAGCGGCAAGCTCCTGCTGCTCGAGGATCCGCTCCACCTTTACATCTAAGCGCAGTACCCAGTCCCAGAACCGGCCGGGCGACATTTCCCGGCAAAGCCGGTCCCGGAACCAGGAGAGCGTTTCACCCCCTACAGGACTCACTTTGACTACCACCCAACGGCCGGGTACCATATGCGGACGAAGCAGATAACCCTCCCCGGGCTGTGGACAGCCTTCGCAGGAAGCGGAGAAAATTTCAGTAGTGCCGCTCATATTGAGGGCGCAGTCATTCAAGAGCTCCTCAGCGGCCAAAAGAGCGGTGGGAACATCAGCCCCTCCGGTAATTACCGGGAGACCCTCACTCAGGCCGCTCTGTCTGGCTGCGAGAGCGGTAAGCTTACCGGCAATCGAGGCGGAGGGGACTATTTCCGGTAGCTGTTCGCGCCGCACTCCCATTGTTTCGAGCCATTCATCATCCAGCCACCCTCTGGCATGGAGGACATCGTATAAGCCGGTATAAGCCGCCTGGGTGGGATCCGTAACAAGATTGTCGGTAAAGCTGTGGAGAATCACGGAATGCAGGTGCACCCAATGGGCTGCACTGGCCACCACGTGCGGCTGTTTGGCAGCCAGCCAGCGCAGCGCGGTTATGGAAATGCCTCCGGGCACAGGGAGGTTGCCGGCTGTGCGCAGCCACCTGCGGGTGCCGATCGAGGTGGCGAGTTCTTTGGCCTGGGGCTGGCTGGATCGGTGAAGGTGCGTGATGGCCGGATACAGCGGTCGCATGAGGTTATCCAGGGCGACAAGTGCAGGACAGCAGACCGCAGGACAGAGAGCGTCGATTTTAACCCCGTCTCTCCCGATCTCTTCAGTCACTCGCCGCAGCAGACCGTACACCCGCGAGAGGTAGTATTCCACATCCAGACGGCTGCGGTCCCGGCCGGCCAGGGTTTCCTCAGTCGGGGAACCCTCTGTTTTCTCTATCCACAAGCGGACCGGTGCCTTGACCGCCGAGGGGTGCGCCTCCTGGCCTGAAAAGCCGGTCTGGATGTCGAATACCCCGGCTTTGATACGCGATGTGCCGCAGTCAAGAGTTAAGATCCTCATTCGACCGCCATGGTTAAAAGACAAAAGGTTTTATTTGTTGATTGCTTCCCCGGCGGCGTAGTAACAGACCTCCCGGGGCCTTGATTTTTTCCGGGTCAGATCTCCCGCTTACCGGGCTCCGTGACCGGAGCCTGTTCCATTGACAACCGGCTGCCGAAATACAGCGTGCTGCTCGGGAAAGCGAAGCTCAAACCCAGCTCGTGGACTATCTCCATTATCCGCAGGTTGATCCTTTCACGCACCTCGAGATATTCCGCCCAGGCAGTGTTCACTGTGAAATAGTAAATGAAAATATCCAGTGAGCTCGGACCGAAATCCGTAAAGTGGACCAGCATATATTCCTGGTTGACATCCGAATCGTTCTGCAAAAGCTCCCTGATTCGCCTGACCAGCTCCCGCACTTTATCCGAGGGGCTGTCGTACTGGATGCCGACAGTCATTTTTACCCGGCGTTTTTTCATGCTGGCGCAGTTTTCGATGATCTGTGAGGTGATCATTTTGTTCGGGATGTACATCAGCGTGTTCGACCAGGTGCGCAGCTTGATTGAACGGAAGCCGACTTCCTCCACAAACCCGTCCACCTCTCCGAACCTGATCCAATCTCCGATCTTGAAAGGCTTATCCGTGAACATCACCAAAGTGCCGAAAACGTTCGATATTGTGTCCTGGGCGGCCAGGGCGATAGCCAGGCCGCCGATCCCCAGCCCGGCGACAAGGCTGGTTACCGAGTAGCCCAGGTTCTGGATAATCAGGATGCCGCCCACGATCACTACTGTGATCCGGATAGCCTGGCGCACCAGGGGAGTGAACTGTTCGGCCATCTCAGGGTTCTGTTTTTCAAAGAAAGTTCTGGTCATTTCCGCAACCAGGTCGCAGAGCCGATAAGCCGCCCAGACAGCGATCAGGACCAGGGTGACATGCAAGCTCTGGGTGATAATCAGGGGCAGGTTGTATGGCTCGCCCGGCAGCTTGAACATGAACAGGGCGAAGAATATACCCATACTGAACATGAGCGCGCTCAGCGGGGGGCTGATCGAGGAGATAATTATATCATCGTAGCGAAAATGGGTTTTCTCGGCCCACCTGTGAAGCCATTTTGAGATTATTTTGTCGAATATTTTTTTTACGATTAATGCAGCCAGGATTATCAGAAAAGCAAGCCCGTAACGGTAGGCTTCCTGCCCGAGTACCTGGTATTTGAGTAAAGGGTCCATGAATGCCGCTCCAGGCAAGAAGTGTTTTAGTTATTTAGAGATCATCGAGTTGCCTTCCGCCACCGGAGGCAGGTGAGCTTTAAGCCAGTCTCTTTCGACTTTGGAAAAACTTGTGTAAACCTCGTGGTGGTCGAAATACGGGTAAATCTTCGCCGTTTTATCGGTCGAGGCCAGCAAGGTGAACATCCCGTAAATCGAGGGCGCCGGGCAGGTTCTGTCGTAAAGCCCCATTGAGACAAGCACCGGCACTTCGATCTTTTGCGCCAGGTTCAAGACATCGAAATAACTCACCGTGCGCATTACCTTCGCTTTGCTTTCCGGGTGGCTTTCGATATAGCGCACCACATCACGGTAGGGATTCCCGGTCATGGTCATCGAGCGCGGGAAATCGGTCAGAAAGGGTACTCCGGCCACAGCCGCCTTGATCCGGGGATCAAGACCGGCCGTGAGCAGGGCCAGGCCTCCTCCCTGGCTCCCGCCGGCCACCCCGATTCTCTCCCGGTCAATTTCCGGCCTGTGCCACACAAAATCCACCGCCCGCAGGCAATGGCATGTTATTTCACGGTAGATATAGCTCTCAGGACTCGCGATGCCGAGTGTCATGTACCTCTGGTTGTCCTCCGGGTAACTCTCCTGGTCCACATCATAGCCCCTGACCTGTATGCTCAGGGTGGCGTAGCCGAGCTCGGAATAGGATATCCGGGGAGAAATGCGTCCTGAGCTGTAGCCCGGGAAAAAAAGCAAAGCCGCATGCGGGGCTTGCTTCCAGCGTGGCACGGTATACCAGCCGTAGACTCGCACCCCGCGGAAGCTGGAGAAACTGACCCGGCAGACATCCACCTCAGGCGTGCTCAGCAGGGTGTCTTTCAACACAACAGGAGACAGGGGAACACCCTTCAGGCTGTCCAGGGTCGCCCTCCAGAAACTGTCGAAATCAGGCGGCCGGTCCAGCTTGACAGGGAGGCTCCGGACATCGTAACCGAAAGAGAACTCCTTGTAGCCGAGTTCGCGGCCGTTTTCGAAAAGGAATACCCGGACATCGTAGAATCCGGGCTTCCGGTCCAGGAGCCCAGCCTTTATCCTGATCACTGTGTCGCGGTCTGCAGGGAGATCCAGCCTTTCTGTAAAATCCTGGATCCCTTTCCCGGTAAAATCTGTTATGCCGAGATAGAGAACGGCTCCCTGAATCGCTTGCTGTTTCAGATTCCTGAGCGACAGGGCGAGTTCCGGTCCGCCTGGAGAGGAGCCTAAGAGGTGGGTCGAGTCAGAAGGCATGAGGGGTTCGATCACTGCCTTGTAACCGCCCTCGTAAGCCACTGTGCCGCGGTCCCAGGCTGCCAGGAAAGAACAGCAAAAGACCAAAATTAAAAAGCTGATCAAACTGTAATTCAAGGCGGTTTTTTTGAAGTTCAGCAAGCTGACATACTCCAGTCCGGATCATCGGCCTATCAGGACATAATCCGAAACCTGCTTAGCCAACAATTTCTGCCGCAAAGGCCCGGGCCTTTTCCCTGTGGCTGTCGCCCAAATCCTCAGGTTTGGTGCAGAACGGCACGATCAATAGTGCGACGACCCTGGATTTCGTATAGTCCGTAAGCCTCTTGAAAACCTCCTGGATCAGGTCCGTGTTGCCCTCGCCTGCCTTATCTGCGGCTGTGACCAGCAGGGCCATCCGCTTGTTTTCGATATGGGACTGATAGGTGGATGGGTCATCGGCGCCGGTGCAAAGGCAGAGATGGCGGTCGATAAACGGCTTCATCTGAGAGGTGAACCCCCAGCAGTAAAGCGGTGTGGCGTAAACCGCGACGTCTGCCTCTTTCAGCCGTCTGAAAATCTCCACTCCCTCGTCGTCGCGCGAGCATTCGAGTTCATCCGGATCTATCTGGCATTTGTAACAAGCTACGCAGCCTTCAAGCTTGTGGTCTGCTATGTGAAGATGCTCGACCTGATGTCCCCTGGAGCGCAGCTCCTCCTCAACCCAGCCGAGAATTTTCGCCGTATTACCCTTCTTCCTGGGGCTTCCCAGGATACATAACACTTTCATCGTCTTCTCCTTATCATGACAGCCCTGTTAAAAAATCCCGGATATACCATACTTTTTAAGCAGGTGAAAAACCTCGACAGAGGATCAATTTTCGCCAGGGCTTGCAGCTTGGTGAACTAACCGCGGTTTTTGACTGATCCAGATTCTTTAGATTAATAGATAATTAATTGAGCGGAGGAGGTCAATAACGAATTCAAGGCAGGAATGAGAAAGGCATTCACTTTTTTTTCAGCAGACATAAGCGGAGGGTGATATATGATGTAAATTATCGGCACTTTTTCATTGACAGAAGGTAAACAATGTTTTAATATTTAATGTATACAATATAATGTATACATTTAATAATTTCCAGATTAACCGACTGTCCTCTCGCTAAGTACATGAATTCATAAATAGTGTAGCGTATTGTTTTAAACCAAATTACAAATTTAGTAAACGTAGTGGCGAGGCATGCCTCGCCCTGTTCGGGCGACCGCCGGTCGCCCCTACGAGTCCGCACAGCGTTGCTGGAAAAAA
>DATKXY010000226.1:0-20228 GCA_035528795.1 archaeon
TTGAGAGGGGTGCCCGCGAAGCGGGCGGGGTGTGTAAATCTCCTAATCATAGGGATGAGATATAACTTTATCATTTATAAGGCATTGCGAATTATTGAAAATAATCCGGCTTAGAAATATTACAACAACTTAGCGCTTATGTGGGTTCGCCCTTACAATTCACTATGGAGGGATTACCCCAAAGCAGAGATTCGATGGATTCTTTTCGATTGAAGAGGCCGAAGCCGGTCTGATCCTGCCAGTGGCGGCCCGCCGGAGCCTGGAAGAACATAATCCATTAAATTAAAAAAAATTTCCTGACTGCTTATCAACAATCAGGGACAGGAATGAAGATCGCCGCCAAGAGCGGGGAGGCCCAGGCCCGGAAAGCATAAAATCCCGCCGGCGACATGTTCTTCAGGTACTTTGGGCTGTTTCTTCCGGGCCTTTTTTGGAATCCGGGGAACCGGTCTGGTTTGCAAGGTCTTCTGCAGTGAGCTTCTGCCGGCAGGCACTGCAGTAGATATACGGATACCTGGTGCGTGTCGTTTTTTCATAAATCGGCCGCGCCCCGCAGTTCGGGCAGGCCAACGCGAGCGGACGGTCCCAGGTGGCGAAATCGCATTTGGGGTATCTGATGCAGCCGTAAAAGATTTTACCTTTCCGGCTTTTCTTTTGCACCAGCTCGCCTTTGCAGTCTTCCCTTGGACATTTAATCCCTGTGGAGAGAGGCTTGATGCCGTTGCATGCCGGATAGCCCGAGCAGGCCAAAAACGGCCCGTAGCGGCCTGACTTCTTTACCATCGGCCTTCCGCACTGTTCACATTTGACGTCTGTAAGCTTATCCTCAACAATCCTGATATTCCCCTCTTCATCACGCTCGAACTGCTTGATATTCTTGCAGTTCGGATAAGCCGAACAGCCCAGGAACTCGCCCGCACGGCTCCAGCGGATAACCATCCGGGCGCCGCATTTCTCACAGTTGATGTCTGTCTTCACCGTCACTTTCCCGCGCTGGCTCTGGGCCGCCTCGAGCGCCGGTTTGAAATCCCCGTAGAAGTCTTTCAGGACTTTCAGCCAGTCCTGCCGCCCCTCCTCGACTTCATCCAGCATATTTTCCATTTTCGCGGTAAACTTGACATTGAGAATATTGGGGAACCTCTCCACCAGGAGTTCATTGACCACGAAACCAAGGTCTGTGGGTTTAAGGGCTCCCTTGATGCGCTGGACATAACCCTTATCCAGTATTGTGCTCATGATAGCGGCATAGGTCGAGGGCCGGCCGATGCCGTTGGCTTCGAGCTCCCGGATCAGGGAGCTTTCGGTGTAACGCGGAGGGGGCTGGGTAAAATGCTGGCGGGGAGTAATCAGCTCAAGAATCAGCTGGTCACCCTTTTTAAGCTCAGGCAGCAGCTTGTCTTCACTATCTTTCCCGCCGTTAGCCGAGCCGTTGGGCTCGAGATTTTCGACATAGACCGCTGTAAAGCCGGCAAACCGCAGCACACTGCCGCTGGCTCGCAGCATGTAACGGGCTCCTGCGGCAATATCAACGGTTGTCTGGTCATAGACCGCAGGTGTCATCTGGCAGGCCACAAAGCGCGACCAGATGAGAAAATAAAGCTTGTACTGGTCAACGCTCATAAAAGTCCTGATCTTCTCGGGCCTGTGATAGACCGAGGTGGGCCGGATCGCCTCGTGGGCATCCTGCACCTTGCCTTTGCTGCTGGAGAAAACATTGGCTCTTTTGGGAAGAAAAGGCTCGCCGAAATCCTGGGAGACAAGCTTCCGCACCTCACTCACTGCTGATTCCGCCATGCGGGTGGAATCAGTGCGCATGTAGGTGATCAGACCCACCGCGCCCTCAGCTCCCAGATCCACGCCCTCATAAAGGGTCTGAGCCACCTGCATCGTTTTCTTCGCCGGCCAGCCGAAACGGACCGCGGCCTCGCGCTGCATGGTACTGGTAATAAAGGGAGGTGGAGGATTACGCTTTCTCTCCTTGCGCTCGATCCCGGTCACCTTATAGAGTGATTCCGCCCGCAGCTCACCTGAGATCCTCCCGGCATCCGGCGCGTCTTTTATCCAGTAGCGGTCCTTGCGCTCCGCTTCCTTATCCGGCTGGGTAACCACCTTGAGATCATCAATACTCCAGAGCTTCGCACTAAAAGATTCAGAGCGCGAGGTGAGCAGGTCCGCTGTTATGCTCCAGAACTCTTTTTTCTGATAGTTTTGAATTTCATTTTCCCTCTCACAGATTATACGCACGGCCACTGACTGCACCCTGCCTGCTGAGAGACCGCCCTTAACCACTTTCCAGAGCAGCGGGCTGATCTGGTAGCCCACCAGCCGATCCAGAATCCGTCTCGCCTGCTGGGCTTCGAACAGGTTACGGTTGATGCGAGTGGGATGCCCCACAGCCTCCAGTACCGCATTCCTGGTAATTTCGTTGAACAGCACCCTGTGTATTTGATTTTCGCTTTTACCGAGCAGACCCGCCAGGTGCCAGGCGATAGCCTCGCCCTCCCGGTCCGGGTCCGGAGCCAGATACACATCTTCCACCCCTTCGGCTGCATGCTTGAGCTCGTTGATAATCTTGCCCTTGCCTGTGATAACCTGGTAGCTCGGCTTGAAATCATGATCCAGGTCCACTCCAAGTCTCTTGGGCGGCAGGTCGATCACATGTCCCATCGAAGCCCTGACCTCGAAATCTTTCCCGAGGTACTTGCTCAAAGTCCTGGCTTTTGCTGGAGATTCTACAATAACGAGATTCTTACCCATAACCTCTCCGTGTTTTCCATCAGGCAAATTTTGCCACTTTATCCGAACATTTATCTGATTCTACTGACCAGTGACTATTCTTTTCCGGATCCGGCGAATAAAAAATTTCAATCCTTAAAAAAACTGCCGGCTTGGTGGATCAACCGGCGCTTCGAGTATTGGGAAGATTACCGAACCGGATGGATAAATTAAAAGTCATGAACCTGAACCCTGTAGTGAGCGATCTTTTTGCTTATTCAATGCAGACGTTTTTTGCGAAAATTGTGCCAGAATTGATTCCTGAATTCATTTTGCTCTTCTTCGTTATCCCCCGACAGGCGCTCATCGAATTCCGAGTCCAGCACCATGTTCACCAGAATCGACTGTAACTGCTCGCCGGTGTCAACCTCGATTTTGTTTTCCACGATATAATTTATGATTTCCTCAGTCTCCTCAGCGTTGACCAGTCCTATTTCCCGCAGCAGGTAAAGGTAACCATAGGCGTCCCGTCCGATAAAGCGGCTCTCGCTCCCATCCAGGATGCGGAAAGAGCGCTCGCGGCGCAGCCCTTTTTCCCGGTAGCGCATATCCGTGCTCAAGGGCTCAAGCTGGAGCAGATAAGCATTAATCCCCCTGGTTATCTCATCGAGCGTATAGCCGAGGTCTATAAGCTCATGGGTGATCCGCTTCATCTGCCGATCGAACACCTCATAAGGACGGAATTTATCCTCCATGTACGAGATAATTTCTTCCAGATTGCTTTGCACGCCAAGCCTCCTGATCTTTAACCCGGACACCACCTGGAAAACTGCGCTCAACCCGGCAGCATCCAATCGATTGATAACTAAACCTGCTTTATGAGGATAATTTTTTAATTATACTCTCACAGACCTCTTTTACTGTGAGCCTGTCTGTATCTACTGAAAAGTCGCACTCGCGGTAATAGGAGTTTCTTTCTTCGAGCAGCCGGATAATTTCCTTCCGGGGATCGGCCACTGAGAGAAGCGGCCTTACCTTGCCGCGACTTCTTCGCCAGCGCTCAAGGATAGTTCCTGCCGAAGCCCTGAGCCAGATTATGCAGCTGTGTCTGGCCATGAGCTTCCGGTTTTCAGGATCGATTACCACGCCTCCGCCGGTGGCGACCACCTGGCCGCTTAGAGGGATTATGCGGGCTACTGCTTCACGTTCCAGCCGCCGGAATTCCGGTTCCCCGCGCTCGGCGAAAATGCTTTCGATCGAGGCGCCTTCAGCTTTCTGGATCTCCGCATCGAGATCAATATATTTAAGCTCCAGCTTTCGGGCCAGTGCCCGGCCTGCACTGCTCTTGCCGGTAAACATGAAACCGGTCAGGGAAATACTCGGCTTGCCCAGGAAAAGTGCGCTCTTTATCAATGCGTGATTCTCACTAGATAATTATTGTAATTGGCCTCGATGTCAAGAATGTTTGCCCCGCCGAAAGATTCAAGGAACGCCCGGGCCACCTCAATAGCCACGACAGCTTCCCCCACAACACTGGCAGCAGGCACAGTGCAGATATCGCTGCGCTCGGTGGAAGCCAGCGCGGGGCTGCCTGTGGCGATATCCACTGTCCGGAGCGGCTTCATCACTGTGGGGATCGGCTTTTTGGCGGCGCGCAGGATCAGAGGCTCGCCGTTTGACATCCCGCCCTCGATACCGCCTGCGCGGTTGGTTTTCCGGTAGTAGAGCCCGGGATGTCCGGGCATGCCGGGAACCTCTTCGCGCTCCCCGCGGCGGAAAATTTCATCGTGCACTGCACTCCCGGGCTTGCCGGTGTTTTCGAAAGCCGGACCGACCTCTGCTCCCTTGACTGCCGGGATCGAGACCAGAGCGGCGACCAGTCTCGCATCAAGCCGGCGGTCCCACTGGGTATAGCTGCCAAGCCCTGGAGGAACCCCTGTCACTACCACCTCGAAAATACCGCCCAGGGTGTCCTTTTCCTCTATGGCCTGCCTGATCCGCCCGATCATTTTCTCACTGGCCTCAGCAGAGAGGCAGCGCACCTCGCTCCTGTCCGCAAGTTCGCTTATTTTTTGGGGATCGACTCTCGTCTCAGGGCTCCAGCACGGCGCCTCGACCCCGCCCAGGGCTATGACATGCGAACCCACCACGATATTGAAATGCGCTAAGAGCGCCCTGGCGAAAGCCCCTACTGCCACACGGGCTGCGGTCTCGCGCGCGCTGGCCCTTTCCAGCACGTTTCTTACATCCTCATGGGCGTATTTCAGAACACCGGTCAGGTCTGCGTGGCCCGGACGGGGATTGGTCACGAGCTTCCCGGCGACCTGCCCGGGATCGTTTTCCCCGGGGTTCATCACCCGCTCCCAGTTGACCCAGTCCCTGTTCCAGATAATAAGAGAAATGGGGCTGCCAAGAGTCTTGCATTCCCTGACACCGGCGACTATCTCCACAGAATCCTGCTCTATTTTCATGCGCTCCCCGCGGCCGTAGCCAAGCTGGCGGCGGGCCAGGTCGCGGTTGACATCCTCAGCTTTTACCGGTACCCCGGCCGGGAAGTTCTCGATTATCGCATTAAGGCAGTGGCCGTGGCTTTCGCCGGATGTTAAAAACCTGAACATGATTAAAAAGCCTTCCTCCTGGAAAAGAATGCAGGAAAATAACCCATACCGGATACAGATGCAAGAGGTGCGTTTGTCTGATTGAAACCACCTTCTGTGTTTTTTTAAACCCGGAATCAATGATAACCGGTTTCTCTCTTCAAAGCAACGACTCTCAAAACATAGGCTCTCTTGCTTTAAAATCCGTAAATTTTTAAGGTTTGCCTCATGGGACGGATAAAGCTTAACCAGCAATTTCGGGCAACCGGCCAGATAAAAGTAAGTCCTTTTACTAATTACACACTATCTTGCAGGAAAAATCAGAAAAATTCTTTCCCCTGCCTGCTTACTTTGCCCGGCACCGCATCTTTACCACTCAGTGAGGAACCATTGGATAAGATCGCGGTTTTCGCCCAGGCGCTCGATCTCTGCGCTGTAGTCTGCGGCGATGCAGGTGAGGTTTTCAACCACCTCCGGGTATTTTTCCGCCAGGTCGAACCTTTCGCCCGGGTCTACCTCCAGGTCAAAAAGCAAGGGCACCTCGGGCGTGACCCAGTTCTCAGCCTTCTGGTAACCGCCCTTGCTGTGGTCGTAGTAGCGGCAATGCAGTTTCCACTTGCCGTGCCGCACAGCGTTGAGCTTCTCCATCGAGTAGTAGTAAATCGTGCGCTCTGGTCCGGCTTTGCCCTCGAGCACTGGCATCAGGTTCACACCGTCGACCGGGCGGTCCGCGGGGACAGCGCCGCCGGCCAGCTCAAGGCAGGTGGGCAGGAAATCGAGCACGGAGCCGACACCGGCTGAGACCAGACCCTGCGGCAGGCGCCCCGGCCAGCGGGCCACAAAAGGCTCTCTCATTCCGCCTTCCCAGGTGTCCCCCTTGGCTCCCCGCAGGAGTCCTGCAGTGCCGCCGCGCTGGTTCTGGGTCATCCAGGGGCCGTTATCGCTGGTGAACATCACCAGCGTGTTCCCGCCCAATCCCAGGCTGTCGAGAGTGCCCAGAATCTGTCCCACGCTCCAGTCGATCTCCTCGATCACATCCCCGAACAGGCCGCGCCTGGAGGTGCCGTCAAATTTTTCGGAGGCGAAAAGCGGCACATGCGGCATGGTATAGGGAAGATAGAGCAGAAACGGCCCGTTTTTCGAGCGCTCGATAAAGGAAACCGCCTCCTCCGTATAGCGTTTGGTGAGGGTCGCCTGGTCTGCCGGCTGCTCTACCGGCTCGTCGTTTCGCCAGAGATCGGGGTTTTTCATGTCGTTACTGTAGAGCAGGCCGTAGTAATAATCGAAACCCTGTCTTAAAGGACGGTACTCGCGGGTGCAGCCCAGGTGCCATTTGCCGATACAGGCGCTCCTGTAGCCCAGGGGCTTGAGCCCCTCGGCGATTGTTATTTCATCGGGCGACATACCTCTGTCATGTTGCGGGAAAAAGACATGGATCACCCCGGTGCGGATAGGGTTCCTGCCTGTGAGCAGAGCTGAGCGTGAGGGAGAGCAGACCGGGTTCGCAGTGTAAAACTGGGTCAGTTGGACACCCTGGTCTGCCATCCGGTTGAGATTGGGCGTTTTGATAGTGGGATGGCCTCCCCGGTTCCAGTCCCCGTAGCCCATATCATCTGCGAAAAGGATCACGAAATTGGGTTTTTTGACCTGTCCTGTCGCTGGCGATGAACAGCCCGCGCTGAAAAGAGGCCCGGCTGCCAGGGCTCCGGCACAGGTCTGGCCAAGCTTTTCGATAAAGCGTCTTCTGCTGATAGAACCCATAGCAACCCTCCTGCTGATTTTGACCGGCGGACTTAGGGAGACGGCATGCCGCCTCCCTAAGCCCGGTTTTTGAAATACCGGTTTCCCGCGGCTCTCCGAGTCACTTTACTGTCCGGTCGAGAGGGATTCCCAGGCGCTCGTAGAGTTTCTTTCTGCCCTCCTTGTCGCTGTCGACTATCCGCCGGGCGTAGAGGGCCACTTTTTCGGCCACTGCGCGCGGCACTACCACCACCCCGTCGCCGTCCCCCAGGACCAGATCACCGGGACAGACCAGCACCCCGCCGATCGAGACCGGGCGGTTGACAGACTCGAGCTCGTTGCGCCCAGGGCGGATGCCCCGGCCGACATGACGCAAATAAAGCGGCACTCCTTCCTTGGCCACCTCATCCACATCCCGGGCCGAGGCGTCTGTTACCACGGCCATAGCGCCTTTCTCGCGCCATTTGAGAATGTTGTTCGAGCCAATAGAGCCGATATCTTTCTCCTCTACGTCATCGATTACGATTACATCCCCGGGTCTGATAATCGAGACAAAAGCCTCGGAAGACAATTTCCCGTACCATTCGCCCTCCCAGCGGCTGAAATCCTCATCCGGGGCGGGACGATCCACCCGCTGGGTGGGCACATAGCGCAGCGTGAGGGCGATGCCGCAAAAGTGGTGGCTCAAAGAGTCCAGGTCCCGCCACGACGGATGAATCGCGCGGTCAACAAGCCCTGTACCCACAAGGCCCACCATGTCCAGGCCATCGGTTACATCCACCACGCGCAAGCCCTGATAGAGCTTAAGCAGCGCGGCGTTCTCCTCAATGGAATAAACCTTGGTTTCGATAAAGTTGACTCCCTTCCGGAGAGCCTCATTTTCGGCTTCCTGGGCAGAGGAGATTCCGGTTAAGATCAACAAAGCGGTTGCGCAGAAAATAGCATTCCTCATGAGTGCCTCCAGGGGACAGGTTTAAAATTCGCAGGATAAGCGGTGGATTTTTCATTAAACTCGTAATGGCGGACCCATGTGTCCGCCCGCCGTTCGGCAATTTTTCGATGGTAATCGGGCGCACACGCGGGTGCACCCCTCCGAAAAACGGGGACGGAAAATTTTTTTGAATTTTCCGGGTTAATTGCAGCTACCTGGGATGGTAGATCATCCCAAGTGAAACCAGAGCCATAAGAAGCCCTGAAGTCAGGGGACCCTGTTTCTGGAGCGTGTAAAAGACAAGTAATTTCCATCATCGCTATACTGGATGTACAACGCCCAGGCAGGCCTTTGCGCAGGCTTCCTGCGCACCAGGCGAGCTTGGCGAAGCGAAGTAAAAGACTAAAGTGCCAGGATTAACTTTTGTTTCTTTTGGTTACAAAAGAAATGGTTTTGCTTCTTTTGCCACCAAAAGAAGAAAAAAATTCCTTTCCAGATAGATGCAAACAATTTTATGACCTGAATAGTACTAAAAGAAAACGGGTATTTCCGAAGGCTAGAGTGAAAATAAATAACTCACCAACCTTGCCATGTCAAATCAAACTTTCAATCTATAGAGTGGTTTTGAAAAGGATCGCCTTAAATTTATAACTTCCGTGGATTTTTAGTTTTCGCTGGTTGACCGCATGTTTCCAGATTATTTTGTCTGTAACGATTGGCTTGAAGCATTCCGCCCCAAGAAAAAGTTTTCAATCGAGGGAAATATATTATGAGGATATTATCTCTGTTTAAACTGACTCTTTCAGCTTTTTTGCTGGTTTCCTGTTCGGTCAGCGCACCCGGACCCGGTGAGGGCGGCGCTACTGAAAGCCCCTGGAAACTGAGTGCGGGCAGGCTTACAGCAGAGGGCGTTCCAGTACTTGAGAATGTCAGCCCTCAAATCAGGGTCCAGGCTGAAAAGAACACCGAAAGAGGCGCTTTCCTTGTGCTGCGCACGGACAATACAGGCACCGGACTCCAGCAATGGCCCGGCCTGAAAATCGTGGAGCCTGTCCGTATCACGCCCTATTACCGGATGAAACCCTGGTGGACCCGGCCCGCTTTTATCGAAACCGACAGGCAGGTGCCCCGCGAGACAGAGGCTCTGCTCTGGCAGCGCCGGGATGGACGGATCGGGATGCTGCTGCCGCTTCTGGACCGGGGCTACAGGTTCACTGCCCAGGGCGACAGCGCAGGTTTCAGTCTGGTGGCGGACAATAACTGCGACCACGGCGAGGCCGGGGTATCATTGCTCGGCGCTTATGTGGCCCTGGGGGATGACCCGTACGCACTGGTCGAGGAGGCATTCGCAGCCGTGGTCGGACAGCTTGGAACAGGCAGCCTGAGAAGCGAAAAGCCTCTTCCCCAGTGGCTTGACTACCTGGGCTGGGCCTCCTGGTATGCTTTTTTCCAGGAGGTTGATGAAGAGAAGTTTTTAGCAGGGATAAAATCCCTCTCAGAGGGCGGGATCCAGCTCGGATTCGTGCTTCTGGATGACGGCTGGGAGAGCGTGAACGAGCAGAAAGAGCTGCTTACTGCATTCGAGCCTGACCCCCGCAAGTTCCCCCACGGGCTTAGCTGGCTCGTGGAAAAAGCCACCCTGGATTTCCATATCCCTTACTTCCTGGTCTGGCAGACCATGCAGGGCTACTGGAACGGGATCGACTCGCTCAGTCCAGCCATGGCCAAGTACAAGACCTACCGGGCCGATGGCCGCTCGAACCGCCAGTTCAACATGCAGCGCTACCAGCCGCTCCTTGAGAGCAGGTATAATACCCTGTATCCCGAGGCCTTGGATGATTTTTATATCGACTACCATGCCTTCCTGGCCCTTTCCGGAGTGGATGGAGTAAAGGTGGACAATCAGGCGGCCCTGGAATACATGA
The DNA here is from genome assembly GCA_035528795.1 of archaeon. Lineage (GTDB taxonomy): Bacteria > Gemmatimonadota > Glassbacteria > GWA2-58-10 > GWA2-58-10 > DATKXY01. Next base: position 9,909 of record DATKXY010000226.1, read on the forward strand.
CTTACAACCTGGGGCCGATAACCGAGGTGACGGGGGCATACATAGCCGCTCTTGAGTCCTCGATCGAGCGTTATTTCGGCCCGGCCAGCGCTATCAACTGCATGTCCATGGTGCATGACGCGCTGTACCGCTACAAGGAGACTTCTGTCACCCGCACCTCTACTGATTTTTTCCCGGACAGCGCCGAAAGCTGGGGGCCCCACCTGGTGCTCAATGCTTATAACTCGTTTATCTGGGGCCAGCTGATCCAGCCAGACTGGGACATGATCAAATCCGCCCACCCCTGGGGGGCTTTTCACGCCGCGGCCAGGGCGATCTCCGGCGGACCGGTCTATCTATCCGATGAGCCGGGCCAGCACGATTTCAGGCTCATCCGCCGCCTGGCCCTCCCGGACGGCCGGATCCTGCGCTGTCCCGGCCCGCCCCGGCCCACAGCGGACATCCTGTTCCGCGACCCGCAGACAGAAAATGTGCTCTTAAAAATATTCAACCGCAACCGGGCAGGTACTTTCGTGCTTGCCGCTTTCAACTGCCGCTGCGACAAACAAGGAAATATCACAGTTACAGACACACTGAGCGTAAATCAAATACGAGGGACAAATCCGGATTCTCTCTACTGTGTGCATGAGTTCGGCAGCCGGGTGTGCGAGATTCGCAAGCCGGATGAGAGCTGGCCTCTGAGCCTTTCTCCGGGTGAGTTCAGGCTTTATACAGTCTCTGTTGTCGACAAGGAGTTGGCTCCCCTGGGGCATCTCGGCATGTACAACGGCGGCGGGATTTTTAACTCCTGCGGCTGGGAAAGGGATAATGTATATTCGGCTTCGTTGCTCTCCGGCGGTGAAATCGGCTTTTACTCTGAGCGCGTGCCCTCGAGGGTCGAGGCGGACAGACAGGAGGTATCCTTTGATTACAATGCAGAAACCAGGCTGCTGGTTTTATCACCGGGTAATGTCGAACCGGTTGAGATAAAGCTGTTTTTCTGAAATGGCTTTTTTCAGCACTGGAACCTTCGAATTATTATCACAAGGAAGACTTCTGATGTGCCAATCAGCCTGGCTGCAAGCCATTTTCTTCCTTTTATCTTTCAGTTGATCGCAAAGCAAAGGCTGACGGCCCGCCCATCTATCAATCGTTGTGGTATCCGGTTCCCGCGGCTCATTCCTTTTTCGGCTCGGGCTTTTTTTTGAACAGTTTTTTCAACAGGGCGGGTACCTGCTGCTCGAGCTTCTTTTCTCTGGACAGACTGTCCGCTGCAGTGAGGCTGTCGGCCGGGCCTAGTGAATCGGCTTTCTCTTTTTCCGGGGCGGATGGCAGGAGACGGCTAGTGAGCTTGTCGAGCTGGCGGGTCAGCTCGCTTTTTACTTTCTGACTGGCACGCTGTTTGAGCGGGGCCGTATCCAGGCGGATAATGGGTTTTTCGGGAGTGCCGGTAATCTTGAAACCAAGCGTTATCCGGCCCTCCTCGTCTTTCAGGACACTGGCGAGTTCTCCGGGCAGGACAGAGCTGTATTTCCGGGTCAGGGCATTATCGAGAGCCACCCCTAACGAGTAGTCGAGAGAGCCGTCGAACCCGAAAGAACCCGCGGCATTCCAATCGCCATTGGCGGCCTTGATCTCCAGGTTGTCCGTAAAGACTCTCTCATTTCCGATAGAAAGATTCCCCACCCACTCATTAATCAAGAGCTTATCGCGCCATTCGCTGATCTTGCTTACTCCGGCGAGACTTTCCAGAAGCGGAGAGCCGGTCAGCTCGCCCCGGCTGATCGTGAATTCTCCCTGCGCCGCCAGGGCTTTCAGGAAAGACTCTGCTGTGGCCCCGGAGCCGGTCAGATGAAATCTCGATGATATATTTCCGGAAAGATATTTGCCGAAAGAGGTCAGTGGACTAAGCGCCTGGCCCACCCGGACATCACTGGTCTCAAAGTCCAGAGCGTAACTTGGAGGCCCTCCTTCTGAAAATACTGCGCTGCCCTGGCCTGAGAGGCTGCCAGAGAAAAGCTTGGCCTTTATCCTCTCGAGATATAACAGGCTGTCCGCGACCCTGAAAGAGGCTTCGAGACTATCCAAAGAAAAATTTTCGGAAGCTGAAAACTTTCCGACTTTAATCTCTCCGCTTCCGGTTCCAAGCCTCATGGGCAGCGTGAAACTCTCTTCTGATTTTCCCTTTAGATCTTTATCTTCAGAGCTTAGCGGGATAATATCCTGAAGGTTCAACTGCGCGCCTGCCAAGTTGAGCTTCCAGCGCGGAGGCCCAATCGTTTTATTTTCCTGGATCGGGAATAAAGAGAGATAATTTTCAATTCTGCCGCTTGCTGTGAGCCGGGTCTCGCGTGAGGCAAGCTCGATCTGCAGTCTTTCGATATTGCGCCCGGCAAAGGCCAGCTCGATCTTTGGCGCGGCCAGCCTGAACTCATCTCCAGGGCGCGCCAGCCAGATTTCCCGGCCCCCCAGCTTTCCATTAATCAATAGCGCAGAAAAATCATCAAACCTCCCATTTAACTCCAGATCCGCCTCGACAGTGCCCCCTGCGTCCCAATTTTGCAGTTCAAAGAGCGACTTTGCCATATTGTCCAGGCTGAAAGAGCCTTTCACCCGGCAGTCATAAGGATAGCCGTCGATTAGCCCCAGCCTGCCGTCAAGCGAAACCCGGTTTTTCCCGAGCCGCGCGCTCAGGCTTTCGATCAGGAGCTCGCCCTTTTTGAGAGTGACCGAGGTATTGAGCTCTTCGATCTGCTCAGGCAAACCGTCAAGCTTCGCTTTCCCATTGCTCAGGGAAGCTTTTACCTCGTACAACGGGCTCTCTTCATCCCCTTTCCGGCCCTCAAATTTGACGCTTAACCGTAACAGACCTTCCGCCTTTTCAACCTTCACCGCCTTCCCGGCCTCAGGAGGCAGCAGCTTGAGCAGGCGCTCGAGATCTTTGGTCTCCCCGCTCAAAGAAAACGCGTAACCAGGCGTCTCACCGCTCAAACCACTTAGACGGCCTTCACCTCCGAGTTCCAGTCCTGCAAAACTCAACCCTATTTTATCGAATAGGAAGTCCCCGCTCTCGGCAGGCTGAGTGGCTGAGAATTCAACTCTCAGGGGCATGGCCCGGACAAAGTTTTGCAGAGATCCCGAGGTTTCAAGGCCCTCGATCTCGAGCTCACCGCTCAGACCGAATGCCGAGCTCCCGCGGCCTTCCTGAAAGTAAAGCTCCATATTTACCGGGTTCAGGGTCAAATCCAAAGGCAGCACCCGGTCCAGGTAATGCAGGCTGCCCCCTTCCATCTCTGCCGCGATGACAATCAGCCTGAGGCTGAACTTTCCAGGCTCTCTGGGGGCCGGTTTTTCCTCTTTGGGGAAAAGCCTGGAGGTGTTCAGATTGCCGCTTTCATCCTTGACCAGGTATACCTCCGGCCGGATGAGCCGGAGACTGACTATCTCGATCCGGCGCCTGAAGAGCGGCAGCAGCCTGAGTCTGAGCAGCAGACGGTCCCCGCGGAGCAGGAAAGGAATGCTGTCCGAGGGCTGATCACCGGCAATCTCGAAATTTCTGAGATCCAGGGCGAAACCCCGCAGTATTGACAGACTGATATCCCCGATCCTGGTCTGGCGGCCGAGTTGTTCGGAAACCCTGGTCTCGATAATTTCTTTCACTGCCTGGGCCGGAAAAAACATTTTCAGCCCCAGGGCCAGAGCTCCGAAAAGAAACGCAAGCGCCAGCGCTGCTATCCCTAACACTTTGAATACTTTTTTATTCATATATCCGGACCCTGCCTTTAAAGTGGTTTTTTAGTTGAGAGCCCCTTGGCCCGCTAAGAGTTCATTCATGTTCCAGTTTTTCCAGCAGGGCTTTTGCCTTGCTGTGGCTCCCGCTGAAATCTTTATATTGCAACACGGCTTTCAGGCTTTTCTCGGCCAGGGCCGTGTTACCCTCGGCCAGGTAAAGACTGCCGCACTCCAGATAACTTACAGGAACGACCCACTCTGGCGTAACATCGTGGGCTTTTAGGATGGATTTGAAGCGCTCGAGCGCCTCGCGGTTTTTACCCAGGTGCCTGTCGCAGGCGCCGAGCCTGTAAGCTATCGAGTAGGCGGAAAACATGCTGTTACGGTAAAAAGGGTGGCCTGCTTCAATCCTTTCAGCCACCTCCTGATAGATTTTCCCGGCCTCAGCATACTTTTTCATCCGAAAGAGGATATCCCCGTAACGCCAATGGATTAAAGGATTGTCCGGGTAGCGTCGATGCAGCTCGCTGGCCAGCGCACCGAGCGAGCTGTCCGGGGTCTCGGTTATCGAATAGATGTTTAAGAGCATTATCCCAGCCTCATCCCTCGAGTAGAGGCCTTTTTCTACAGCCAGCCACAAGTCGGTGAGACCCCCCTCCCTGTCGCCCTCGAAACCATAAGCCAGAGCCAGAATCTTAATCATCCTGGGCAGCACATCTGTAAAATATTTGTAGATTCCCAGGCCGAAATAACTGTCATAGTATTCCGGGTCCAAGGAAACCGCCTCTTGGAGGTAATTCCAGGCCCGCCTGGCCAGAGGAGCCATCAGGAGATATTTCTTGTCAAGCAGCGCCAGAAGAGCCTCCTGGCCGTAAACCGCGCCCAGATAAAGCGTGCCCTCGAATCTGCTCTCGCTGCGGGATTGGGCTTTCTCAGCGAACCGGCGGCTGGTGCTAAGCGCTTTCTCGAACTCCTTTTTAAGCTCTTTAGTGTCACTCCTTTCAGGCGCCAGGAAAATCCTCCAGGAAAGCGCTGCAGAGCGAAAAAAATACCCGGCGGGTTTTTCGGCATTGCGCTCGATCGAGTTTCCGATAAGCTTTTCGGCTTCCTCCAGACGCATATCAAGCAAAAGCTGGCCTGCTCTCTCCAGGTCCGGATCATAAAGCGGACTGACATCGGCCGCAAGCTGTCCTGTTGAAAACACCCAGACAACCGCAGATAAATGGAATGCAACCGCCGCTGTTCTGCAGAAAGACAAAATTCCAGCCCTCGCTTCCAGAATACCCTCCCCTTTATGCTTGATCTTCACCGCTTCGCCAAAATGCCCGGGCGGCCTCTGCGGCTTCTAAACTTCAATATCTAAAAATATCTCTATGCACGCAGGCAAACAAAAATAATTTGAAACTTAAAGAAAAAGTAAAGTTTTACTAACTTTAAAAATCAACAAAAAAAATTGATGGTCATAATACCGGAAGACCAGGCTTTCATAATCCACCCCAGGCTCGCTGATTGTAAATCTTATAGCTTATGGTATACGAATAAAAGCAAAAAATGCTTTCATTTAAGGTTCTTTCTGTAGAAATATTTCGAGCCGGATCAAACAGCCCCGGAAAAACGCTGTTTTTATCTTTTCCAAACGGGGTGCAAGGTTAAAAAATGCAACCGAGAATTATTCGCAAAGGCAAGCACTGCTAAGTCAAATTTATATTAGAGATACCACATTTTGTGTTTTTTAGAAAATTATATACAATAAGTTGTGTTTTTTTTTCTTGACACGCGACAAAATTATCAATATAAATATAAAGTTAGTCTAGATTCAGCCCGGTTTTTTCGGCCCGCTCGTTTTATCATGTTGGATTACCCGACAAAGCGCCCGATTTTTAAAGCGGCCTTTTTATTTTGTTTTGATATTTATCCCCGACAGGGGATCGAGATCAGCTTTCAAATTTTGAGATTAGGATTAAAAAAAATTAAACAGCCTAAATCTGATACACTTTATCGCTTCTGGAGGTTTCATGCCCTCGACAATTCCGTTCACGCACTTTAAAAAACGAAACGGAATGATTGTTCCTTTCGATCCACAGAAAATAACCGGTGCGGTTAAAAAGGCGGCTGAGGCAGTTTCCCGCCGTGATGGAACCCAGATTGATATTGGACGGGTGCAGGAAGTTACCGATAAGGTAATCGAATATCTGGATGACCCGAGAAGCGAGTACTACGTATTTCCCAATGAAGAGGGCAAGCGGATTCCTGAGATAGAGGACGTTCAGGATCTGGTGGAGATCGTACTGGCGGAGGAGGGTTTTTCAGGTGTCGTGGCCGCTTATAAGCGCTATCGCAAGATCCGGGAAACGGCGCGCCGCAGGATCAAGGTGCGCCACGGCTCCCCGGGCGGTGTAGATCCTACTGATGCGAGCCTGCTTTTGGTTGAATCAATTACCCAGGAGGTTGTCCATCCCTGGGACCGCTCCAAGATCGCCTATCAACTGATTGAAGAGGCCGGACTGACGGGCAGTCTGGCCAATGAAATTGCCAAGGCGGTCGAGAACCGGATTATCGCCGGCGAGTTCGCCACGGTCAATACAGCCCTGATCCGCGAGCTGGTCAACAACGAGCTTCAGGAGCGCGGCCTGGACAAACAACTCAAAGACCTCTCGATCTATGCGATTCCCAGGGATTTTGCCGAAACCCTGATGTTCCGCAAGAGCACGGAAAATTCAAATATCGTCAACAACAACCCCGAGGCTGTAAACCTTTCGATCGCCGAGCTGGTGCTCAAGCAGTGGGCCCTGGACACAGTTTACACCGCGGATGTCAAACGGGCTCACGATACCGGAGCCGTTCATATCCACGATCTGGGCTATCCGCACCGCGTATACTGCAGCACCCACAGCCTGGAGTATATCAAAAAATACGGCCTGGTGGGGCTCGAAAACCTGAACACAGAGAGCAAACCCGCGCGCAGCGCCTCTGTACTGACCGGACACCTGAACACTTTTCTGGCTTCCATGCAGGCCAACTATGCCGGCGCGCTCGGGATCGGCTATGTTAACATCCTGTATGCGCCGCTGCTTGATGATAAAACCCCCAGGGAGCTTAAACAAATCGCCCAGGAGCTTATTTTCAACGGTTCTCAAAACGCTTTCAGCCGCGGTGGACAGACCCTGTTTCTCGATTTCAACATTCATACCGGGGTGCCGCGCTACCTGGCTGATGTGCCTGCAGTGGGACCTGGAGGATGTTACATGCTCCGTCTTAAAGACGGCACTGTGAAATCCCTCGAGGAAATCCGCTCCGGCGAAACAGACTCCAAAGGCCGCAAGCTCATGCAGCTTGTGCTCTCCGAGAGTGGGAGCCACAGCAGGGTGGTTTACCGGGAGACAGTTGATCCATCCACAGGAGCGATCCACCCCGATAAAACATTACAGAAAGAACTCTCCGCCCGCAGTGAGGCACTGGTAACTTATAAAGAGTATACCAAAAACGCCCGGGATTTTGCCCTAGCCCTGCTTGAGGTATTTGCCGAAGGCGACCGTCACGGCAGAATCTTCGAGTTTCCCAAGTGCGACTTCCATGTCAACGAAGACAGTTTCAACGACCCGGAGCAAAATGCCATCCTGCGCCGGGCCTGTCAATTGGCCAGCCAAAACGGCTCGACCTATTTCGTTTTCGACCGGGACGAGGTGATTCTTTCAGCCTGCTGCCGTCTGCGCACCACCATTAACGACAACTACATGCTGCTTCATCCCGAGAGCATGCGTTTCTGCGGTTTCCAGAATGTCACGATAAACCTGCCCCAGGCAGTTTACAGGGCTGAGCTGAAAGGTAAAAAGACGATTCAAGGCCTGATAGATGAGGCCCTGGACACAATGGATATCGCCATGGAGGCCCACCTGCAAAAACGTGAAAGCATCAGGCGGATGATGGACGGCCCGGGCCGCCCCCTCTGGCAGATCGGCAAACCATCCCAGGATGGCAGGTCTTATGTGGACCTCGATGAAGCCACTTACATTATCGGCATTATCGGACTCAATGACGCTATCCACTATCTCGCCGGAAAACAGCTCCACGAGGATGACGAGGCTGTCGAGCTCGGTCTTAAAGTAATCGCGGCCATGTATCTCAAGACCAAGAAACTGAGCGAAAGATACAAACTAAAGGTAACTCTCGAGGAAACACCAGCCGAGAGTGCAGCCAGAAGACTTGCGAAAACAGACTTAATTTATTATAAAAAGCAAGCTGTCCGCGCAGTCAAAGGCTCAATCGAGGAGGACTCTGTCTACTACACCAACTCCGTGCATCTGGCTCCGGATGCTCAGGTAAGCCTTGTCGAGAGAATCCGCAAGCAGGCCTGCTTCCATTCGATGATCGAATCAGGCGCGATAACCCATGCCTTTATCGGCGATGAGCGGCCGGATGCCGAAACCATTTACCGGCTGGTGCGGGACACATTTTACAAAACACAGACTGCCCAGCTGACTATCAGCCCGGAATTCACTTTCTGCCGCTCCTGCAATGAGACGAGCAGGGGTCTTTTGGAAAAATGCCCTGCCTGCGGCAGCTCGGATGTATTTGGAGAATCCAGGGTAGTAGGTTATTATAGTAAGATTGAAAACTGGAACAAGTCGAAACGCTTTGGCGAGCTGACCGACCGCCAGAGAGGAAACTACGCCGTGAGAACCCAAGCGGGAGGAATCATTACTGCGGAGAGCCTGGGGGGAAGAGATTAATGAAACGTTTTGAGGTGGCTGTTTTCGGCAAACAGGGCTGTTCCAAATGTGAGGTGGTTAAAAAACGGCTGGAGAAGATCCTGACAGATAAAACTTACGAGGATTTAGAACTAATTTATTACGATCTGGGCACAGTGGAAGGCCTGGTCCGTTTCTGCCAGTGCGAGGTCTTAAACCCTCAAAGAATACCCGGCTTGATAATCCTTCATAAAAATGCACCCAACAACCCAGGAGTGTCGCGTCCCGTAACCTGCCGGAGGAGACTGTCTGCCCTGGACGAGGAAAATACTGAAACCTTTATCTGGCTTGAGACTGATTATTCCTCGGACGGGTTGATTACCCCGAAAATGATCCGGCAAATACTGGAACTGGCCCTGCAAAGCGATGCGGTAAAAGTGTAGGTTATGGAAGTCCAGACTGAAAAAAATATTCTTGCCACGAGCGAAGAAAGCCCTGTTTACGCCCTTCTCCGCAGGCCGAGCCTGATAGATTTCCCGGGCCGGCTGTGTCGGCTGATGTTTATCTCCGGCTGCAACATGCAATGCATATTCTGCCACAACAATGATTTGATCAAGCCCCAAAAGCCTACTATCAAATGGGATAAGCTTAAAAGTATCCTTCTCGCCAGCCGCGGCAACTGGGTCAATGCAGTCTGTATCTCCGGGGGGGAGCCGACCTTTCATCCAGAACTGAAAGATCTTATCCACTGGCTTAAAGATCTGGGCTTCCAGGTGAAACTCGACACTAATGGAACCAGGCCCGAAGTTCTCGCGGAAGTACTGCCTTATGTCGATTACGCCGCCATGGATTACAAGGCGCCGCTTGAGGCCTACAGGGAGATAACCGAGAAACCGGACCTGGATGTTCAGTGCATCACGGAAAGCGTGAAGCTGATCAAAGACTGGGATGGCGAATACGAGTTCCGCACAACAGTGATCGACGGTTTTCACCGCGAGGAGGACATGCTTGCAATCTGCCGTGAAATCGGCGGCGGCAGGCGCTACGTGATCCAGGCCTATGTCCCTTTGCAGGGTGTTATACCGAGGAAAGGTCTTCCCACAAGACGTACTCCCATGGAGCTCCTGCGCAGATTTCACGAACTGTGCAAGGACCACTTCAAGGACACCATCCTGCGGGGCGCTTAGAAAAGCGGAGCGGTGATTTGGAGCAAAATATCAGAACACCCTACCAGCTCGATGCCGGGGGCCTTGAGGCTCCATCGTACGCCCATCCCGGCGATGCGGGATTCGACCTGCGGGCGGCCGAGGAGATTGTCCTGCCGCCCGGGGGCAAGACCCTGATGCCCACTGGCCTGCGCTTTGCAATTACACCCGGCTTCGTGGGCCTGATCTGGGACCGCAGCGGACTGGCCGCAAAGCACGGCATCCACTGCCTGGCCGGCGTCGTGGACTCAGGTTACCGGGGCGAGGTCAAGGTGGTGCTCTGCAATCTCGGCAGCGAGCCTTACATTGTGGAAAGGGGCGCACGGATAGCCCAGATGCTCGTGCAGCCGGTCGCCAAGGCGGATCTGGTGCGGGTGGAGAACCTTGAGGACTCAAGCCGCGGTGAAGGGGGGTTCGGCAGCACTGGTCTGCAGTAATAAAGTTATTTTCCGGCTGAAATTGCATAATGGAAGCCCCGGAGGGATTATTCACCCACCGGGGCTTTTTCTTATTTTAGATTCTTACAAATTCACTCTAAGAGAATATCTCTTACATTTTCAACCACAAAGACACTAAGTACATGAATTCATAAATAGTGTAGCGTATTGTTTTAAACCAATTTACAAATTTAGTAAACGTAGTGGCGAGGCATGCCTCGCCCTGTTCGGGCGACCGCCGGTCGCCCCTACGAGTCCGCACAGCGTTGCTGGAAAAAA
>DATKXY010000227.1:0-8129 GCA_035528795.1 archaeon
CGCTGGATGCTTTGGCTAACCATGCTTTTACCAGGTCGTCATTGTTCATAAACAACCCTTCCCTCCCGTAGGACTGTGGCCACGAAAGACAGCCGCACTTCCTTCCATTTCTCCACCTCTTCGTGCGTATAGAAAAGAATATCCGTGGGCACATCCGGCTCCGGCAGCGCCAGACGTGTCTGCAGCCCTCTTTTATGCCTCGGCAAATGTTTCTCCCGATCCGATATGACCATGATATCCAAATCGCTCTTTTCGTCCTGTTCGCCATGGGCGCACGAGCCGAAAACTATGACTTTATCCGGCTGATAGGTATGGATAATAGTATCCGTAATATGACTTATTTGCTCCTGGGTAATCATAATCATGCCGTACCTACATAATTGTAATCTTGCCATTCCCGAAGATGTCCATCACCTTGGCTATGATTTTGCGCCGCCTGGTTGGCTTTAGTTTTTTTACCATATTTTTCTTTTATATTATTACATTTTATTAATTATTTCAATAAATCAGCAAGATTTTTGTTTTTCAAAAACCTCACCTCACCGCTGTCCGGTCCAGGCTCCGGTACTGGATCGCCTCGGCCACATGCTCGGGATTAAGCTCCGGGCTGCCGGCCAGGTCTGCAATGGTGCGGCTCACTTTGAGAATCCGGTCGTGCGCCCTGGCGGAGAGTCCGAAATGGGACATGGCCTGGCGAAGGAGGCTCTCGGTTTCCCGGCTCAGGCTGCAGAATTCCCGCAGGTGCGAGCGCCCCATATGCGCGTTCGAGTAAATTCCATCCTCTCCTTTGAACCTTTCGAGCTGAATCTCACGGCTCGCTTCCACCCGTCTGCGGATCGCCTCAGAGGGTTCCCCGGGCTTTTTGTCTGCCAGGTGCTCGTAAGGCACTGCAGGGACTTCCAGGTGGATATCGATCCTGTCCAGCAGGGGGCCGCTGATATTGCCCACGTAGCGTTTGATCTGCACCGGGGTGCAGTTGCAGGCGTGGTTCGGGTCTGTCAGGTAGCCGCAGGGACAGGGGTTCATGGCGCAGGCCAGCATGAAGCGGGCGGGATAGACAATCGAGGCCATCGCCCGGCTGATTGACACCTCTCTGTCCTCCATGGGCTGACGGAGCACCTCCAGGACATTCTTGTTGAACTCGGGCATCTCATCCAGGAAGAGCACTCCATTGTGGGCCAGGCTCACCTCTCCTGGTTTGGGAATCCTGCCGCCCCCGACCAGCCCGACATCGCTGATAGTGTGGTGGGGACTGCGGAACGGGCGGGTGGCGACCAGGGACTGCTTCCTGCCCGTGAGGCCGGCCACGCTGTGGATCCGCGTGGTTTCGATAGCCTCCTTGAGGGTCATTTTCGGCAGAATAGTCACCAGCCTGCGGGCGAGCATGGTTTTCCCGGAGCCCGGCGGGCCGATCAGCAAAACATTGTGCCCTCCGGCAGCGGCCACCTCCAGGGCCCTTTTGGCGTGCTCCTGGCCCTTGACTTCGCTGAAATCCACCGGGTAGCGGCACTGGACATCGAAGAGCTTCTCAGGGTCCACCCGGGTCGGCGGGATCTCTTTCTGGCCGGCCAGGAACTGTGCCGCCTCGCCAAGGGAGCTTACTCCGATCACCTCGATATCTGAGACCACCGCAGCCTCGACAGCGTTTTCCTGGGGCAGCAGCAGGCCCCTGAGACCGAACTTGCGGCAGTTTGCAGCCAGGGGAAGCGCCCCGCGAACCGGCTTCAAGTTCCCGTCGAGGCTCAGCTCTCCCAGAACCAGGTATTCACCCAGACGCTCCGAGGACAACTGGCCGCTGGCTGTTAGAAGTCCGATAGCGATCGGCAGGTCGAAAGAGGCGCCTTCTTTTTTTATGTCCGCTGGAGCGAGATTGATAGTGACGCGCTTAAGGGGGAAAGAGTAGCTGATATTGCTGATCGCTGAGCTTACCCGTTCTCGGCTTTCACGCACTGCATTGTCCGGCAGGCCGACCAGGGTATAGCAGGGAAGACCGGGACTGATATCGGTTTCCACTTCCACAAGGTAAGCGTCAATCCCCATCACCGCCCCGGAGACTACCTTACTCAGCAAGAGAGCGCACCTTTACGATGAGAGAACCGGTTGATTAGAGGATGGGATTGAAAAATAATCAGGCAAGCTGAGGAGTTCAGCTTGCAGGCTCTTCTTTTTCTTCTTTTTCTTCGATTTCCTTTTCGGGAGCTTCGTTTTCTGAAGCGTAGCGGCGCTTATCCATCAAATCCATGTATTTGGCGTATTTAAGGTATCCGATAACATTAGCCATGCGCATATCGGTTTCCACGCTGGCCAGCTTTATCTGGCCCTCGATCATTTTCTCCAGGATCGGCGCCAGGTCAGAGCTGCCGCCCCCGGAAAGCAGGACAAACTCAAGGTCCCAGTCATCGGCCCAGAGCCTTTCCATATCGCTCACAATAGCGTTGGCCAGTTGTTTCATCACCTCATCCCGCAGTTCGGTAAGGGAATACTCTTTACCGTGAATCCGGATGCGGCCCTTTCTGACAGGCTCAAAGAGGCGATAAAGCTCGACATTGATTCCGCTCTGTTCGAGGATTTTTTTGCTGATCACCCCAAAGGCCTTCGAGATTCCTGTATCTGTTGTCCTGCTCCCCCGTTCTATATAGCGGAGCCGGTCTGTAATAGTGTAGTCCGTGGTGCGGAAACCGATATCTATGATACCGAACTTGTCTCTGGCCACATCCCGGTCTATTATCCGGCCGTGGTTGTTCATCAGCAGGCTGAAAACCGCGCCGAACGGCTGCGGAAGGACGCGCACCTTTTTGAAGGTCAGTATTTTTTCCTGAACTTCCCCGCGGTTGTGCAAAAGGACCCGGTGCGTACCCTCGAGCATGGAGGTATAGCGGGCCCGGTACTGTTTGAAAAAGCGGATTGGAAGCCCTGTAACTACACTGCATTCAAGGGGCTTGGGACCAGCGAAAAAGGAGGCCATGGACAGGGCGAACACTTTGGCGAAACTCTCTACCAAGGTGTTCTGATCGAGCGTAAACTCCCTCAAGTTCGATTGTTTCTCCGCCAGGTCGCCCAGATAGTATTGTTTTTCGTCAATGGTCACATGCAGGTTTTCCAGCATCCCGCCTTCTGAGAAGCCGGATTGAAACTGTATTTCCGCTGCGTCTCCGATAACAGATTTGATAATTACCGAACGCTCTCCATCATAGGCTTTTGTATACCCGAAACCGACATCTATACCCAGGTACTCCATGGAATGACTCCTTGATTTGTAGAGAATGCACCTCGCCTAAGAGCGAAATGCATCGGTTATATGTTCCAGATAAACCTTCCCATCACTTTCCGGGGGATGCAAAAGTATGACATCGAATCGGTACTGGCGCTCGGGCCCCCCCGGTTCTTTATCGAGTAGATAACCGCGGGCGGCCTCGACCAGCTTGCGCTGCTTGCTGGGGGGAATGCTCGTGACCGCCGGTCCGAATGACTCATTTCCCCTGCTCTTAACTTCTACAAAGACTACCAGCTCATCTTTGCGCGCTATTAAGTCTATCTCCTTGTGGCCGAAACGGTATCTGTGCTCGAGGATTTCGAAACCACGATCCTCAAGATATCGGGCCGCAGCCTCCTCCCCGCACAAACCTTTGCGCTGGCGATAAGACATAGTAAATCTTGGGTTTATATCACAAGCCGCTCTTAATTAATATTTCGAGCGGGAATCATAAGAACTTTACCTAAAATAATCCGCAATTTTTCACGGAAGCTACATAGATGAAGATAGAGCATAATTAACCGGTGTCAAGTTTCTCATTCATGTTAATATTATCGGAACCCTATTTTTTCAAAAATAGGTCTTCTATCGACTTCTGGCCTCTGAGAATTTGATAGCGCACCAAACTGACATATTCAGGGAGGGTGCCATTGGATTCGTTTTCTGTGTACAAGTAAATATCTGCCGCCTGTTCCATGGATATTTTATAGTATTTGGCCAGATTATCCCAGATCTGCGGCAGCGCCTGCTCTGCACTATCGCCTAATTGCTCCCGTGCGGCGTTCAATTGGTTTTGGGCCATGCCGTACAAATCATAGCTGAAAGCTTCATAGGATTTCCGGGCGGTTTCTATCTCGGCCTGCATGTCGTAGATTTCACGGATATTGCAGCCGGTCAATTGCTTGATGCGCCTGTCGGCCCTGTTGAAATTTTCCGGGTCTCTTTTGAAAACAAGCAGGTAATGATCGATTGCATTATCCCTCAATCCTTGCTGCTCGAGATGCTCGGCCAGCCTGAATTGGTATTCGCTCATTTTGCGGAACGCCTCCATCAGTCCCGGGAATTGTTTTTCTGTTCTGTCGTAGCGGCTGCCCAGGCCGGAAATCTGTCGAAGGTAATGCGGGTACCCGCTCAGAATGAGGACCATTGTGTATCCTGTCGGGTATCCGGGAATTCTTCCCAGAGTAAGGCTGTCTGCCTTGGCCCACTCGGCTGCGGCACGCTCCCAGTCCTCTTTCCCCTCGGAAAGAAAAGACAGGGCCCGGCCCGCATAATAGTCCATCAGAAAGACCTGCATATCGGCCAATCTCTGGTGGTAGTGCAGACGCTCGGCCTCGGTGACCAGGGTCTCCCGGCTGCGCTGGAAATCTACTGTTGTCAGAAAAAAGAAAAGGCTCTGGTTGGCAAAACGAACTCTGCCTTCCACAGAAGATTTCTTTTTCATGGACTGCCACCTGTCGATCCGGTTGTTCAGGCGGATTATGTTCAGACGGCAGCCTGCTGCAACCAGCAAGATAAGAGCACAGCAGACGAGAAACAATATCTTTCGCTTTTGCATCACATCCCTCGTTCTCTTTGAGTTAAAAATAAACACGAATTTTCGCACTCATAACCTAAATATCCTGGCGCTCCAGAATCCGTTTGAGAAAGGTGCCGGTGTATGATTTCTTCACTTTGGCGATATTCTCAGGAGAGGCTGCGGATACAACCCACCCGCCTTTTTCCCCGCCTTCAGGCCCCAGATCTATGATATAATCTGCGGTCTTGATTACCTCGAGGTTGTGCTCGATTACAATAACCGTGTTGCCCATGTCCACCAGACGGTGCAGCACGCCCAGAAGCATTTTTACATCATGGAAATGCAGACCTGTGGTCGGCTCATCTAAAATATACAGGGTGCGGCCTGTGCCGCGTTTATTGAGTTCAGAGGCCAGTTTGACTCTCTGCGCTTCGCCGCCGGAAAGCGTGGTCGCCGACTGCCCCAGGTGGATGTAACCTAATCCTACCTGGCTCAGGGTTTCAAGCTTCGTGCGGATCACCGGGATGTTGCGGAAAAACTGCAGCGCCTCATCCACAGTCATCCGGAGCACATCGGCGATCGAGCGGCCTTTATAGGTCACCTCCAGGGTCTCCCGGTTGTACCGTTTGCCCCGGCAGAGGTCGCAGGTAATGTATACATCGGGCAGAAAGTGCATCTCGATTTTTATCGATCCCTCTCCCTCACAGGCCTCGCAGCGGCCGCCTTTGACATTGAAACTGAAACGGCCCGGCCTGTAACCGCGCATCTTGGATTCCGGCAGCTCGGCGAACACCTCGCGAATCGGGCCGAACACCCCGGTGTACGTGGCGGGATTGGAGCGCGGTGTCCTGCCTATGGGGCTTTGATCTACATCGATAACTTTATCTATGTTTTCCGCCCCCAGGATATCCCGCGTGGCTCCCGCTGTTCGCCTGGATTTATACAGGCGGCGGGCCAGATGGCGATGCAGTACATCCTGGACCAGCGTGCTTTTACCCGAGCCTGAAACCCCGGTAACACTGATAAAAGTGCCTAAGGGGAAGGGGACATCGATATTCTTGAGATTGTTCGCCGTGGCGCCGACAACTGTCAGATATTGGCCGTTCCCTTTACGGCGCTTGCGGGGAATGGGGATTGTTTTCTCGCGTTTCAGGTAAGCTCCGGTAATCGAGTCCCGGGCCGCTAATATATCCTGGAAAGTTCCTTGCGCCACAATCCGGCCGCCCTGTTTCCCGGCCCCGGGCCCCAGGTCGATCACATGGTCCGCCGAGCGGATTGTCTCCTCATCGTGTTCCACCACGATGACTGTATTTCCCTGATCCCGCAGGCGCCAGAGCGTCTCGATAAGTCTTTTGTTGTCTCTTTGATGCAGTCCCACAGAAGGCTCATCGAGAATATAGAGCACTCCCACCAGGTGGGAGCCGATCTGGGTCGCCAGGCGGATTCTCTGGGCTTCACCGCCTGAAAGCGAGTCTGCCGAGCGTTCCAAAGTAAGGTAGTCGAGACCCACATCGATCATGAAACCCAGACGCTCGCGAATTTCTTTGAGCACCTGATGGCCGATCAAACGCTGGCGCTCCTCGAGCTTGATATCACAAAACGCCGCGAACAGTCTGTCGATAGGCATCTCGACTATTTCACCAATCGTGTATTGCGCTACTTTCACAGCCAGGCTCTGCTGCTTGAGCCTTTTGCCTCCGCAGAACGGGCAGGACCTGGTGCGCATAAACTCTTCGATCTGGCTCTTGACTGAGGAACTGGTGGTTTCGTAGTATCGGCGGTTGAGGCTCCCGATTACCCCCTCGTATTTGCTGCGGTATTCACCCTTGAACTTGGTTGAAGAATACCCGAACGGGATCTCATCCAGTCCCGAGCCGAAGAGGACTACCCGCCTGACTTTTTCCGGGAGCTCTTCCCACGGAGTGTTGGGATGAAAGCCGTAATATTCGCTCAAACCCTGCAGGATCGAGGTGCGGATGCTCCCCGAGGGCTCGCCCCAGGGCTTGATCACTCCCTCCAGAATGGAAAGACGGCTGTCACCCACTACCAGCTCTGGATCCACTTCCATCCGCGTGCCTAATCCCCCGCAGCCCTCGCATGCCCCGTAGGGGCTGTTAAAACTGAACATGCGCGGGGAGAGTTCTTCATAGTTTATTTCGCAATCGTGGCAGGCAAGCTCCTCGCTGAAAATCTGTTCTATCTTATCCGGAAAGAGTATCTGGACCAGCCCTCCGGCAAGGTTGACCGCGGTTTCCACGGAATCGGCCAGGCGGTTGTGCGCCTCTGCATTTACCTTGAGTCTGTCCACTACCGCCTCGATCCGGTGTTTGCGGTTTTTATCGAGCTTCGGCACCTCCTCCAGCCTGTAAAGTGTACCATCCACCCGCACGCGCACAAAACCTTTCTTTTTTACCTGCTCGAGTAATTCCCGGTACTCTCCCTTGCGGTCGCGTATTAGAGGGGACAAGATCGTGATCTGTCTGCCCTGAGCCGTCTCCTGGAGAATCTCTGCAATCTGGCTTACGCTCTGGCGCTCGATTTGTTTGCCGCATTTGTGGCAGTGCTGGACACCGACACGGGCGAAAAGAAGCCTCAGATAGTCGTAGATCTCGGTAATCGTGCCCACTGTGGAGCGCGGGTTGCGGCTGGCGCTTTTCTGCTCGATGGAAATCGCCGGAGACAGGCCGTCGATAAAGTCCACATCCGGCTTGTCCATCAGACCGAGAAACTGGCGGGCATAGGCGGAAAGGCTTTCCACATAACGACGTTGTCCCTCGGCGTAGATCGTGTCAAAAGCGAGCGAGCTTTTCCCGCTGCCGGACAATCCGGTAATCACTGTGAGCTTGCCGCGGGGGATTATGACATCGATATTTTGCAGGTTGTGTTCCCGGGCGCCCTTGATTACTAAATTTGATCCATCCAGACGAGTATCCGATGCCATTGCCGGTTTTCCTTTTTTTGATTTTCGGGTAAGTTTTATAATTTATATTTTTTTTAACCGTTTGTCAAAACTCCTGTTGATAGAATTACTTTCGGATCCCCAGAATTCAGCGCGTTATGCCTCATCTTTTCCGCCCCTTGCATAGGCTGAATTGTTTATTGACATGGGGTTTTGACATGGTAATATTTAAACCCGCCAGGCAGGGGCGCGGCATGCCGTGTCCCCGCTGTCTGTTTTTCTTCTATTCATAAGGTCAAAAAAAATTGCGCATAATTACGATTTCCAATTTTAGACCAGACAAAATAAATCATGCTTCAGGAGTCAGGAGTCAGCCATTCATGGCGCTGGAGCGTCGCCCGGAAAGAAACGAAAATATATAGATCTGTAGGGACACAGCATGCTGTGTCCGTTCATTG
>DATKXY010000228.1:0-31182 GCA_035528795.1 archaeon
AGCCATTCCTGACATTCCTTCTCGGTCCGGAATTCTCTTTGAAACTGCAGGAGTGTCATCTCCTCGTAAACTGGCTTGTTTAGCTCTGCTGGCATACCTCAAAAATAGAAGGCCTGCTGAGCAGAGTCAATAATCCATAAACTAATATATTCGCTATCAAACAGGAGTCTGAAAAATGCATTTCAGCGCCCAGGAGGAATACGGCCTGCGTTGTGTCCTGCAACTGGCAAGAAACCACGAAAAGGAAGCTGTCACCGCCAGGGAGATCAGCGAAAAAGAAGCGATCAGCCTCGATTACGTGCACAAACTACTCGGGATTCTCAAGCGCAAGGGGTTGATCCAGAGCACGCGGGGGATAAAAGGCGGCTTCCGGCTAAAAAAAGAGCCTTCCCAGATCGCTGTCTGCGAGGTTCTGGACCTGCTCTGCAGTGACCTCAACTCGGATGGTCACTGCGCAAAGTTCACTCAAAAAAAAATGCGGGAATGCGTTAATGCCGGCAAATGCGTGCTGAAACCTTTCTGGGACATGATCTTCCGTTTTTACGAGGTTTTAGGGTCCAAAGTAACGATATTGGATCTGATCGAAAAGAAAATACCTTCTGCCGAGATGAATTATTTATCCCTCCCCTCCATAAACAAAATCCCGGAATAGACTCGATCCACACTGATAACTCATTAAGGGCGGGTTTGAAACCCAGCCCTACAAATGAAATTATCCGGATCGGTATTATTATAATCCGTCACAATATTTATGAAATCATGTACTTTGACAGCCAAACCGTACCTTGTTCAGTGCCCCAGGGCCTTGGCGTAAGCCTCCGCCAGATCCAAACCCTGCTGGCGCTCCCCGATCAATATATTCCCGCGCCGATCAAGCGCCTTGTAACAGTCCAGCGCGAGTTTATACTCTCTGGCCACTTCCTCCGGC
Source organism: archaeon (assembly GCA_035528795.1). Lineage (GTDB taxonomy): Bacteria > Gemmatimonadota > Glassbacteria > GWA2-58-10 > GWA2-58-10 > DATKXY01. The sequence continues at coordinate 929 of DATKXY010000228.1, forward strand.
GGGAGCCTGTGGCCCATCGGATCGGCCATGTTGGTCAGCACCAGGGTGCGGGGTGCCAGGGTAGAGGCCAGAGCAGGCAGGTCATAGACCCTTAATGCTCCCACTACCAGATTGTCAAGCTGAAGGCGATGGTATTTGGCTTCCACTACAGATCTCCAGGAAACCAGTCCTTCCTCGATAATCACCTTGGAAATCCGGTTATCGAGGGCGGCGGCGTGCAACAGCGGCACACCGGCGGAGCGTTTGCCCACAGCCACTACTTGAGTGATCCTGTCGCCGTTCAAGGCAGCGATCACATCCACTGCCCGCACCAGGTCTGCAGCCTGCATTCCGACAAGGTCTTTGTCCACCTGGAAAGCCATAAACGCGATCTGCCAGTCATCTGAAAACCACTCTGCAAAATCCGACCTCGCCTGAATGGATCGTGCGGTTTCGCCCTTGCCTCTCATGTCCGGAGCCAGCACCACATGCCCTTTGGCAACCAGAGAAGCGATATCGCCCCCGGCATCAGAGGCTTTGCTGCCGTCGGAGGCGTAAAGTACGATCGGGAGGTCCGGCTGCACGGAATCAGGGCGGAAAATGAGCACCGGCAGAGTGAAACCGGGCTCGCTGTCGTAAGTGATGAGCTCCACTGTCATCCCAGCCCGGTGCGTGAATCCGCGGTTCTGGATGTTCAACGGAATGTTGCTTCGCTCATACCTGATTTGTTTGCGCACCTTGCCAAGTAAATCATCACGGTAGCTTTCGAAATCCTCGACCGACCCCGGCCTTTTGAGCGCATACATTATTTTCCGGGCGAATGCAGCGTTCAGGGAGCCGATTGTCTGCGCATTATTGTAGCTCGTGCTCACCTGGCCGGTCGGAGTCGCCCAGAGTTTGCGCTCGACCTCGAGGATCAGCTGGGGCTCTTTTTGCGGGCCGTCGAGTCCTAAAAAGTGTTTTCCCAGCCAGGTGTAGCAGGATTGCCGGCGGGGCAAGGAGTAACCGTGGCCGTCATCCCACTCAAAAAGCGCCAGATTCTCTCCAGCGCCCATCAGTTCGTAAATCCGCCTGGCTTCGGCATAGGTTTCGCGAGTCCCGAGGATATCGAAAAAGTCCTGGATGGCTGCATTGATCAGGTAAGGCTTGGGTGCGAACGAGATCACATAATCGGCGAAATCCAGCCTCGAGGCGACAAAGGGGATCATGTTCTGCTCTGCATCCTGGGGACCGATTGTTTCCCACAGACGGCGCCAGGAGGTAATGTAGCAGCTCGGCACAGCCGCAGCGACACGATTATCCACCGCGGCGATATAAGCTGTCTGCATGCCCCCGCCGGAGTTGCCGGTCACCGCTATGCGCTTTGGATCGACCTCCGGGCGGCTCAGCAGATAATCGATCCCGCGCATGCCATCCCAGATAAAATAGCCGGCCACATTGGATCCTGTGAGCAGACACTGGATGCCCGGCATGGTGTGCTCGATCACAGCCCCTTTAAGCAGACTTTCCCCGAGGTCCTGGACATAATACATAAGCCGCTCGCCCTGGCCCGGCGGATCGAAAGCGAGGACCACAAAACCCATTTTGGCCAGTGTGATCCAGATATTCTGATAGAGTCCGGTAGCTTTGCCCTCCAGGGTATGCCCGGCAGTCCCGAGAACTGCAGGATATGGTTTCGTACCCTTGGAAGGCAGGTAAAGGTTGGCGGTGACATAAAAATCAGGCCGGCTCTGGAAGATAATATTTTCTACACTGTAGTCTTCCCGCTCGAAGCGGCCGGTGATCTGCGCTTTGAGGGCAGTGCGATCAGGCAGCGTACCGATTATGCCAAGTATCCGTTTCCTAATAACTGCCTGGCGCTCTTTCACCCCTGCGGCAGATTTTATTGAGGCGATCTCCCCCTGGCGGGCATCCAGATGGCCTCTGGCTAAATCTGTCAGGTAGTTATAAAGCATCAGGGAGGCTGCCTTCTGTTCAGCCTCTGATTTGAAAACCCGCAGATCGTCCTGGGCAAAGCCCCGCCAGGGAACAAGGCCTATCATGCAGGCTGCTGCCAGGAGAATAAGGCGACACTGTCCGGTAATCATCTTGAGCACCCCCGATCGTATTTAAAATTAGATCAACTCAAACAAACGCTAATTAAATTTTCCATCCGGATTTCCCATATTCGAAAAACAATGACAAGATTCCCGGAATCAAAAACAAAAAGGTTACCATCCCAGCACATCATCTTATGCCGTGAAATAACTGGCTGCGTTCATAGAGATAACAATGTGACAGTCTTTATTCCGGATTATGCATAAATCAAGTATAGCAGGTGTTTTTCAGGGGCTGTGGGGGTGGCGGGCGCATGAAATGCGCACCGCTGTGCTTGGAAGCACAGCGGTCTGTGCGACTACAGTCGCACAGCCGCCACCCCATCCCTGCGCCGGCTGAGAAAATACTTCTCTAAAACTTTCCACCCATGCCCATCTATAAATTTCAGAATAATTCGGGCTAAAGAGCCATGAAATCTAATCTACCACATCAAAGAATGCTTCCGAGCCCGCTCCACTAATGACCTCTTTCACCCGGATCATCCAGCGGCCGCGGGAATCATCGAGAGCCACAGGGAAACTGCCCTCGCCGCTCCCGTGATCAAGATCGATCCTTGTTGAATAAAGCTCGTGCCGCCTGCCCTGGGGGTCGATGACCTCAATCAGGGCGACATCGTGCAGGTTGGCTGAATCCGACAGGCTGACCCGAAAATGGAGCCTCTCTCCCGGTACGACTTTCTCCGGCACCTGGAGCGACAACTTGCCGGGGCGCTCTGGTAAAAGCGCAAACAGCGCGGGCTCCCCTGTAGCAAGAGAGGCGTGTATCCGGCCGGTATGGCCCAGGTAGAGACCCTTTCTTACATCGTAGATATGGGATGGGGCCGGGAAGGAAGCTGAGAATTCGAGATCGTTCAGTTCTCCCTCATTCTCGCGCAGGAGCCCTAGAATGGTACACTCGCCGTTCGAGAAAGTTGCCGTGGTAATCCCGGAGACAGGCTCACCCGTTGCTGTCGCCATCTCGACCGGAGGCCTGACCCCTGCTCCTTGGAGCACGCCGCTTACCAGTTCCCTGACCGGACCTGCCAGGCCATCCCGCACCTTGAGCGGATAGTCATCGAGAAGATAGCCGAGCGTGAAGGCTCTGCCTTTGCCAAAAGTGCGGCTCAAGCCTTGGGGACTGATATCCGGGTCAGGGCCGGGATTGGTGAAATCCCCCGGGGCGCATTTTTTACTGTGGTTTATTCCGAGCACGTGATCGAGCGCCCCTGGGACCTGCCAGCGGCAGCGATCGTCCATGACTCCTGTGAAGCGGTCGGTAATCAGGGTGCCGCCCGCCTCGACAAAACGCCCGATAGCTTGGGCTTCCCGCTCGCTCAAGGCGACAGACATGGGCAGGATGAGCACCTCGTAGCCTTCCGACAGCTTGCCTTGTTCTATCTCCTCATAGGCCAGGAAGTTGTACTGGAAACCCAGGTCTTTGAGCAGCATTGTCCAGCCTTCACGGTTGGCGACAAACCTTGTGAAAGCCTGACTTGTGTTGTAAGACGCCTCTTGGCGGACCCGGCCGTCGGTGATCCAGGTCCCGTGGACCGAGGCCATGCTGTAATGGATAGCGATATTGTCATGGCCCCGGGGGAGATTTTTCAAAAGCCGCGCGATCCCGCCGCCGGCGATCTCAGCCAGCCCTTTTTGCATATCCAGAGCGCTCTGGCAGAAAGTAAGGTCCGGATCGAGAACTGAATACTGCCAGAAAACATAGCATCCCGCCCAGCAGCCCTCGAAGAGGTTGGAGTAAAGATTGTGCAGCACGTCCCGGCCGCTGACACCGTAACCCATTCCGGCCGAGAGTTTCAGACCCTTGCCGAAAGCGCGGTGGAAATCCATCTGGTTCTGGCCAGAATATGGGTTCAGGTGGCCCAGAATTTTATCCAGGCGCCAGTAATCGCACCCATTGTGCGAACCTACGATCTGGGTGCCGGAGTTGAGCACGATCCCATTGGGGTCGATCTTCCGCAGTGTACGGGCCACATAATCGTAGTTTCCGGCGTAGGTTATTTCCATAAAGGTGCGGTGGTCGGCCCAGGAGGCGTAGTTGCCCCGTCTTTGCGCCTCTGGTGAGTCATCCGGCTCGACCGCATCCCAGGTTGTGAACCCGGTGCCCCAGGCTTCGTTCAACTCATCGAGTGCGCCGTAGCGCTCTTTCAGCCACCTGCGCATCTCCCGCAGCGTGTGTGGGGAGAAGCAAATATCAACCGCATCTCCGTAGCAGGTCAGGCTCGGCTCTTCATAGAGATAGTAGCTCCTTGGGGAAAAAGGGACCCAGGGAGCGGTGCGGCGTTTTATTTCCCTTTCCTCGAGGGCGAGGTACTCAGGATCCGAAAGGCAATACTCCCGCACCAGGAGGTGCTTGTCTCCGGTGGCCAGGTAGTCCTTTTTCATCTTGTTGTAGTAATTCCGGCGCTCTCCATCCGGGCTTTCCTGCCCGGGGAAATTGCATTCCGCCTGGACCGAGAAGTTGGCGAACTTGCAGAGATCGATGGGATAACTGCTCAGGGTGGTGGTGTAAAAATCCTTGAGCTTGCTTTCGATTGTCGGCCAGAGGCCGGGCATAGGGTCCGGGCCGAACAGGTACATCACTATATCGAAGTCATCCCAGGGGGTGGCGCGCTGGTAGAAAACCTCGGCCCGTTTCCTGTCGCTCAGGCGCTCGTCCGGCGTTTTTATTTGGCAATCGACCCAGACCAGGTGGCTCAAGGCGCCGGAGGGATCGAAATCGAAATCTACAACATCGCTGCCGGCAATCTTTTTGGTAATATTTTTTTTGACCAGCGAGCGGCCGTAGTTGTCCTTGAGTTCGATCTCGACAGCGGCCTGTTTGCCTTTTTTGCCTGAGAGGTGGATTTTACCCGTAATATTCTCACCAGGCAGGAAACGGTTTGCGCTAAAAGTGATCGAGCCGATTTTTATTTCCTGGAGCAGGCTGCCCACAACACTCCCCCAATCACACACCCTGCCTTCCTCGATAAGCTTTACATCAACATAAACATGACCCCTCGGGGCATCCGGCCGCAGCTTCGCCTTGAGCAGGCCGCTGCCTGGGGCGGGCACAGGGATTAAAATGGAATCGATCCGCGTGCCGAACTGATCGCGGAAAACCACCTGAAGACTGCGGGTAGCCTTGGCGGGCGGGCTTTTGACCTCGATCGAGGCCACTCCGGATTGGCTCAGGCTTATGCTCTGGATCGATGCTTCATTTTCACGGCCCGCGGCCCAGACTACGCTGCGCGCCAGCAGGCTGTACATATATTCCCAGTAAGGGTACCCGGTTTCCACCTGCCAGAGATTAATGATCCGGGGAATGAATCCCCGCTCGCCATAGGCTAAAGCCACCACACGGCCCTGTCCATAGCTGTGGACCGCGGCAATCGGATAAGGAGAGCTTTCTTCCGTTTCCACCAGCACATCGCCTGTAGCTTGCGAGCGGGCGTAGTGCATCCGGTCAAAAGGGAAAGCCTCGAAAGGCACATTCCGGGTGATATAATGCGGCTTCACCTTGCGCCAGGCGGCCTGGTGGATTTTTGTGCTGTCTTCCACCAGGAAATTGTACGAGTTAACCATCACCACTTTTTCCAGATTAACTAAAGGGCTCAAGCGCGCAAGGTCGCTGTTGTCGGTCCGCTCTTCTGAATAGGGAGCTACAAGCACGAGCCCAGTGCCTTCTTCTGAGACCCGCCTTGCAATTTCTTTACGCACCAGCCCGGGGTATTCTCCCCAGGGCCGGGTGCCCGGAATAACGATTACATCGTAATGGGGGCCGTTAAGCAGCGCATCGGCCAGATAAGTGTAAGCCAGGCTGTAAACCGCTGTCGGATATTCCTGGAATGTGCGGCCCCGCATGTCATAGAAGTCGCCGAAACCCCAGATATTGGTGGCAAAAGCGCTTCCCAGTGTGACAGCTTGGTAGTCGAGATCGAGCCTCTGGGCCAGCTCGATTACCGCCCTTCCGTTCTCGACATCCGGCACAAAGAGACAGCGGATCGACCCGCCGGAAAGAGGTTTGGCTAAAGGCTCGTGGGGGGTGACAATCTCCCGGGAATAGTCGATATCCATTTTCCCCCGGCGGGCGAGTATCTCATTGAACCGGTCGAGCGCGAACCGGTCGAGATAGACTACTGTTTCCGGCAGGTTGAGGGGAATCGAGAGCTCGAGACCCGCCATGTGCCGCAGGTCGATACCGCCCGCTCGGGCGAGTTTAAGCTGCACGTGGTTGGGTCCCCGGTTCAGGTGTATCCGGCGCTCGATCCGGGAGCCTTCCTGATCTTTGAGAGTCAGGATCAATTCAGAAGGCAGGCTGCTGTAACAGAAAAAGCGGAAAGCCTCATGCAATTGCCAGTCTTCGGGAACCTGGCTTGTAGTTATTCCGGCCTTTCCTCCAGAGGGGAAAGTCACTTTCAGGCTTTTATCAAACCAGGAGGCAAAGTCCTGAGAAACAGCGGCGCTCGCGCCCCCCTCAGGCTCCCAGGCTGTTCTCTCGGCTTCACTCTCGAAAGAGGCAAAGACTACTGGCCGGGGAGCCGCTTCGAGGTCTGAGAATAAAAACACGACACCGGACAAGAACATGAGCGTGTAATTTGACATTCGTAAGCTGAAGCTTTGCAATGTTGATGGAACGAGAGCCGGGCCGGGTACAGGGAGTCCCACAGTTGCCTCCAGTGGTGGATTTTTAGTGAAGGAAAGTCTTGGGATTCAAAGAGATCAAGGGACAAATCGCCCTCAGCTTTATGATAATAAAAAAGAGCTTAAAGACAAGAAAAAAGGTTCCCGGATATCCCTGGTCCTGGGGGGAGCCTGTTTCCGGACCGGGATAAAAGCCGATCACATAATTTCCCGGGTCCCTTTTATTTCGACATTGAACTCTTCAATATGACCGAAGATGGCGATTTGATGGCTTTGCAGGCGGCTGGGTTCCAAAATAAACTCCATGCCAAAACTGACTTTATCGAATTCGAAAATCTTATTAAGGCGGGGGTCAGAGGAAGTAAGCTCGAAATTGGCCGGCAGAATTTGTTTATCGGATACTGTCACGGCTGTAGGATCAAGGAAAACATAGCCCTGGGCTCCGATATAGAGCTTAACCATGGCGGCGCCGGAAAAGTTCTCTGGTTCGAGGCTCATTTTAAGGCTCACCACTGTGCTTTTTATATCCGTATAGTCCATGTTAACAGTGACTGGAGCAGTGCGCGAAGTATAGCTGAGGTTGGTACCCGGAGGCAGATCCTCATTGAGCGGCAGGCTGTCGGGTGGAGAGAAAGACTGGCTCCGGTAGTTAATTAAGGTGGCATCGAGAAACCGCGAAATGTCGATAACAGTTGGTACTTCTTTCTCGCTGCAGGAGAGCAGAAACATCCCTGACAGGGCGAACACGACCAGTCTTTTCCCCATCGGTCTATTCCCCTCCTGGACCGGAACTGTTTTAAACTGCAGCCTTACGTGCCATGTCCCGGCCCTCGCCGTAACGTTCGTGCCAGAAAATAAGCACAGGTGAGGCAATGTAGACGGATGAATAAGTTCCCACGATGATTCCGATGAAAATGGCGATCGCAAAAGGCCTGATCACCTCTCCGCCGAGGATTATAAGAACTATGATCACTATCAATGTAGTGAAACCGGTCATGATCGTGCGCGAAAGCACGTTGTTTATGCACTTATTAATTATCCGGGAGAGAGAAAGCCGTTTCCGTTCCTTTGGGTATTCCTCCCGGATGCGGTCGAAGAGGACGATAGTGTCATTCAGCGAGTAACCCACAATGGTCAGGAGGGCCGCAACGATAGTAAGGTTGATTTCCTTGTCCAGAATGGAGAAAATGCCCACGGTGATCATGACATCGTGAATCAGGGCTACTATCGCTCCGACAGCGTACTTGAAATCGAACTTGAGACAGATAAAGCCCACCACTACCAGAGAGAGCACAATCAAGAGCGTGGTCCAGATATCCGAACTCAAGATAATCTTAGTGGTACTGACTGTCAGAACCAGGAGGCCGAAGATCAAAGTGACGAGCACGCCAAAAAAGCTTTCCGCCTCGAAACGAATGGAAATGTAAATTATAATTCCGATCATTGAAAAAAGCAGGGCCAGCAGGGCCTTCTCCCTGAGCTCGGTACCGATCTTGGGACCGACAATATCGTTCTGCTCGACAATGTATTTGTTATCCGGGAACATCTTGTCGAACTGGCTCTGGATGGCTCCCAGATAATCCTGATCACTCCCTGCCAGTTTCAGGCGAACCAGTACATGCCTCTTATCGCCGAAATGAGTTACCTCGTAAGATTCCATACCGGCCTGGCGCAGGGCGCTTCTCACCTCTTCGGCGCCTATCTCCTTATCGAAATTGAAAGTGATCGCCGCCCCGCCGGTAAAATCGATACCCCAGCGGGGACCTCCACGAATAATCAGAGAGAGGATTCCGATACCGATCATTATGAGAGAGATCATGATCGCGGTTCTGCGGTAGTTGATAAACTCGTAATTGGGATTCTTTAGAATTTCCATAATTTACAGTTCCTCATCTGTCGCTGTTAGCTTGCTCTAATCTAGATTGGCCAGGCGTGATCACAAAGCGATAGTCTTGACATTTTTACGACTGGTCCACATGTCGAAAATTATCCGGGTGACATAAATAGCTGTGAACATACTGGCAGCCAGCCCTACACTCAGGGTAACCGCGAATCCCTTGATCGGGCCGGTGCCGAACTGGAAGAGCACCACCGCGGTGATAAATGTAGTCACATTTGAATCTAAGATAGTCGAAAACGCCCTTTCGTAACCGGTGTCAATGGCTGCGCGCAGGGTCTTCCCCAGGCGCAGCTCTTCCCGGATGCGCTCGAAAATGAGCACATTGGCATCGACCGCCATACCGATTGTGAGGATCAGTCCCGCAATACCCGGCAGGGTGAGCGTGGCGTTAAATCCGGCGAGTACCGCCAGGATGATTATCATGTCCAAAATAAGAGCGACATCGGCCACCAGACCGCCGAAGCGGTAATAAATCACCATGAATACGAGCACGAATACGAGACCGATCAGCGCCGACCGGCTGCCTCTCTGAATAGAATCCGCTCCCAGGGATGGGCCTATGGTGCGGCTTTCGGCTATTGTCAATGGTGCAGGCAGCGCACCGGCCCTGAGCACGATAGCGAGATCACGCGCCTTGTCCATACTGGGCACGCCCTCGATCTGGGCCCTGCCTCCGGGGATGCGGCTCATAATCCGGGGCGCAAATTTCACGATCTTGTCCAGCACGATAGCCAGATCCCGCTGAAGGTAAAGTTCAGTGATAGTCTCGAACGAATCCGCGCCCTCCCCGGTGAGCTGCATCAGGACCAGGGGCTTGTTCGCGGTTTTTGGATCGTAACCGCTGCCCAAGGTGGCACTGGCATCGGCCAGAAACTGCCCGGTCATTTCGGGGTGTTTCTTCATCAGAAAAATGCGCTTGAATGCTACTCCGTCCGGCCCGATCAAATCCGTATCGTCATCCCCCCAGAGAACTTCAAGCGAGTCCGGTTCCTCATCCTCGGATGGGCTGCGAAAATGCAGAAAATCCAACTGGTTATTGACCTCAGCCTGGATGATTGCTTCCTGCACCTGGGGCATGTTCAGGTATTCCTTGACCAGCGGAACATTGTTGATCGGTACCAGGAGTTCACTTTGCCTGCGCTCCTGAGCCTGGGGAATTGAAGGTTCCTGAAAGAATAACCCGCTGAAAGATGTTTTAGCGCCTTTAGCAAGCGCCCCCTCACCCGAAAGCAGTTGATCCAGAGAGCTCTTTTCTTCCTTCCCTCCCACTGTATCAGGCTTTTCGGCAGCCTTCCGGAGCGTATCGGGCCCGGCTTCTTGCTGCTTCTTTTCCCCAAAAAGATCCATCGGGTTGAATTCCTCGGTGCTTTTGACCTTCTCGGCCTCCTGAACAGCGGGCTCGGGAATTACTTTTTCAGGCAACAGAGTAAGATTGTTATCGGCAATTGCCTCATCCACCAACTTCAGCACTTCATAAAACTCACTCTGCGGCTTGACCAGTTTGAACTCCAGATAAGCGCTCTGCTGGACAAGCGCCCGGGCGCGTGAAGTATCCACAATCCCGGCCAGCTCGATAATTATCCGCTCGTCACCGGCCTTCTGGATCAGCGGTTCGCTGACACCAAATTGGTCCACTCGAGTGCGGATTATCTCGAGGGCCCGGTCGATTGCATCTTTCTGCTCGTCGCTGTTCAGCCTGATCTTGCTGTTATCAAGCTCCAGAACCAGGTGCATGCCGCCCTGAAGGTCGAGTCCCAGCTTGATACTCCGCTCCTCTAATTCTTTCAATCCCTGGGGATCAGACAGGCTCATCCGTTTCTTTTCTTCAGGGGCCAACCGGTTCAGGTATATAGTCGGGTATAAGTAGTAGAGCGAACCTAATAAGATGGCTAAGATGAGAATGAGTTTGAATTTGAGTTTTTTAAACATCTGCGCAAACTCCCTTGCGGGTAAATGTTAGCTTCATCCGCGGTTTATAATATATTCCAGGTGATAACAGACAGACTTCTCGACAGGAGATTGAAAAAACTTTTAAATAAGTGTAAACAGATAAAATAGAAATCGGTTAATTGCTTGTCAATATAAAAAATGGATGTATATTATCGTTAATCCGCTGATAAATGAGGGTTTGAAGCCTGTCCTGGTCCGGCTCTGAAGGAAGTTCCCAAACCATGAGGTAAGATATGGGGCTGCCCGAAGTAAGTGTGATTATCCCCACTTACAACAGGGCGCATATGTTGGCCGATGCTGTCGGCAGTGTGCATGGACAACTGTTCCGTGATTTCGAGCTGATCGTGGTGGATGACGGCAGCACGGATGACACTGCAAGCGTGCTCGCGGCTTCTGGCGCCGGAGAGATCAAAGTGATAAAAACCAGAAGGCGCGGGGTGGCCGCTGCGCGCAACATTGGAGCACAGGCCGCTCAAGGGCGCTATCTCGCCTTTCTGGACTCGGATGACCTTTGGCTCTCGGAAAAGCTCGAGGTTCAGCTCGAGGTCCATGCCCGCGAGCCTGATGCCCTGCTGAGCCATACCGATGAAATCTGGGTGCGCCGGGGAGTGCGGGTCAACCCGATGAAAAAACATGCCAAGCGCGGCGGCTGGATATTCGAATACAGCCTGCCGATGTGCCGGATCAGCCCCTCTTCGGTATTAATCGAGCGCCGCCTTTTCCAGGAGGTCGGCGGCTTTGATGAGCGCTTCTGTGTCTGTGAAGACTACGAGCTCTGGCTCAGAATTACCGCACACTATCCGGTGCTCTACATTGACCGCAAGCTCATTGTCAAGCGGGGAGGGCACAGCGACCAGCTTTCAGGTTCCACCTGGGGCCTGGACCGCTTCAGGGTTATGGCGCTTGAGAAGCTGCTTCAGACAGAAAAGCTTACCGACCTCCAGCGCCGGGCGGCAGCGCTCGAGCTGGCCCGCAAAGCGGCAATTTTATCCAACGGATACCGTCACCGGAACAAGCTGAGACAGGCTGAAAAATATGACCGGGTCAAGGAGCTGGGCCGGATCGAGGCCGACAGACTCGGGGAGTCAGCACCGAGGTAGGGGGCCGGCACTAAAACTCCCTGCCAATCCGGGACAGAATACATAAGGCAGGACCAGGATACTGAATATCAGGGAAGACCAAGAATGGAGGGCTTATCCCGATGCCCAGGAGAGCTTTATTTCAACAAGCCAGGCTCGAGATCCTGAAAATCGACCGGGTCGATTGCGCTGACCGCACCTTCGCCGTGTCATGGCCGTCCGAGCGCAATCTGGAAGAGCTAACCGATCAAATCAAGTCATCCGGAGCAGTCAATCCTGTCTGGGTACAGGAAAAAGAACAGGTACGGATAAAAAGACCGGTCCATGGTTTCAGACGTCTGACAGCAGCGCGCAAGGCCGGTTTCCTTTCATTGCCCGCCTTGGTTTTCGATAAAGCGGCAAGTGAGATCGAGCTTTTCAGAGCGCGTCTGGCAGGCCACGGCTGGAGACTGTCCGCAGTCGAGGCGGCCAAAGTTATCGAGCGGCTCGAAAAGCGCTTCTCTGTCAAAGAAAACGAGCTGACCGGGACTTTCCTTCCCCTTTTAGGATTAGGCGCAAGCCCCAGGCAGCTTGCTGAATGCCGCCGGATCGGAAAATTAGAAGATCCCGCGGCCTGCTTTTGCGCAGAGAACAGGGTGGGCCTGAAAGAGGCCGCGCTCTGGGCCGCTTTTTCCGGGGAGGACCAGCAGGCGATTCTGGAGCTCGTGCAGGCTGTGACACCTGGAGGGAACCTCCTGCGCCGCTACCTTGAACTGCTCCGTGAAATCACAGCCCGTGAAAATCTCACTGTCAAGGAAATCCTGGCACGGCAGGAGCTCTCTGTAAAAAATCTCGATCCGCAGGTCTCCCGCTCAGGATGGCGGGAGAGAGTGCACAAGACCTTGCGGGAAATTCGCTACCCGGTTTATAAGCAGATCCAGGAGCGTTTTACCAGGGCTTCAAGGCTCCTCGGGCTGCCTAAGGGCGTAAATATCGAGCCCCCGCCTTTTTTCGAAGGGGAGAGACTGACTGTCTCTTTCGAGATCCGTTCTGCGGAGGAGCTCGCACAAAAAGCGCGGAGCCTTGTCACGGCTTCGGGCCTTGATACCGCCCGCGAGCTTTTCTACTGCCTGGGAGCCCCGGAAGAAGAGCCCGGACAGAGGAAAAGCTAGGTGATCAAAACTTTCGACACACTGTATCTCCATCCGGCACTCAAAGGCCATCCACTGGCGCGCGAGCTTATCGAGAGGATACCCCACCGGCGTCTCGAGGAAATCTCACAACTTGACAAGCTCTCCTGGCTCATCAGAGAAGACCCGCCGGGAGCTGTCCGGCGCAGCAAGTACAATGCAGCTCTCGCTCCCTACCCAGGCCGGATGGTCGAAGGCTGCCCGGCGACCAAGGGCATGCGCTGCTGCCGCTACCGGGTGATAAACCTGATAATGGGCTGTCCTATCGACTGCTCCTACTGCATCCTTCAGGGTTACCTGAACAGGTCTGCGATCTTTATTTTCCCGGAGCTGGAGAAAGTCTTCGCCGAGGTGGACCAGGAGCTAGCTGCAAGCCCCGGGTACCCATTGCGTTTCGGCACAGGGGAGCTCTCGGACAGCCTGGCCCTGGATCATATCACGGGATTTTCCAAGCCGCTGATCGGGTTTTTCCGCACCCGGCCCGCCTGCTGGTTCGAGTTCAAGACCAAAAGCGGGAATCTAGAGCACCTGCTCGAAATAAGAGATGTGCCGCGGAATATCGTAGTGAGCTGGTCTCTCAACCCGCAGGCTGTTATCGACACAGAGGAGAGGCACGCTCCGCCGCTTGACAGACGCTTGGAGGCAGCGGCCAGTGTCGCGGCGCACGGCTACAGGCTGAGCTTCCATTTCGATCCGATTTTTTATTTCGACGGCTGGGAGGAGGCCTACCGCAATGTGGTCGAGGAGATTTACAGTCAGATAAAGCCCGGCAGCGTGGCCTGGATCAGCCTGGGCTGCTTCCGCTACAGCCCCTGGATGGCCAGGTTTTTCTCAGAACGGTTCAAGGGGCACCCGCTGCTTGCAGGCGAGCTTTTCCCGGTCGCTCCGGATGGCAAGTACCGCTATCCACAGCCCGTGAGGATCGAGATTTACCGCAAAATGTATCGCTGGATAAAAGGATACGATCCGCAGGTCTACGTTTATCTATGCATGGAGAGCGCCGCGGTCTACCGCTGGGCCCTGGACCGGGATTTGGGAGACGATCTATTGGCAGTGGAAAAGGGTTTTCCGCACCCGCCGGGATGGAAAACCTGAGGTTTGACTGAAAATGCAGATCAGCCCAAACAGCAAGGGCACCTCATGCCGTGCCCTTATTAGTAAATCATTCTTGTCAGTAAAAAATTTTTATTCCTTGAACGCTCCCATCCTGGAATACTTCTCGACACGCTGGTTGACCAGCTCCTCCGGAGAGAGTCTCGAGAGCTGCGTGAGGTGGCGGCTCAAAGCCTCTTTCAGCCCTTCGGCTGTGGAGCGGAAATCGCTGTGGGCCCCGCCGTTGGGCTCGGGGATTACCTCATCCACCACACCGAACTCTTTAAGGCTCAGGGCATCGAGTTTAAGCGCCCGGGCGCTTTTCTCTTTCTGCCCGTCATCACGCCAGAGGATCGAGGCGCAGCCCTCGGGCGAGATCACAGAGTAGATCGAGTTCTCGAGCATCAGGACCCGGTTCCCCACGCCCAGAGCAAGGGCCCCGCCCGATCCCCCCTCTCCGATCACCACCGCAACCAGTGGGGTTCTCAACATGGTCATCTCGCGCAAGTTGCGGGCAATGGCTTCTGCCTGGCCCCGCTCCTCGGCGCCGATTCCCGGATAGGCCCCGGGAGTGTCGATCAGGGTAATTACCGGCCGGGAAAACTTTTCAGCGAGCTTCATCAGCCTCAGCGCCTTGCGGTAGCCCTCCGGGTGAGCCATGCCGAAATTGCGGAAAATCTTCTCCTTGGTGTCACGCCCTTTCTGCTGCCCGATAACCATGACCGGCCGTTTTTCAAAGCGGGCCCAGCCGGCCACTATACTCGGGTCGTCCCGGAACTGACGGTCTCCGTGGAGCTCGATAAAATCCTCGAAAACCGTGTTGATATAGTCCAGGGAATAGGGTCGGTTCGGGTGGCGGGCTAGCTGAACCCGCTGGTACGGCGTAATCTTGCGGTAGATATCCTCGCGCAGGCGGCTGAGCTTGTTTTCAAGTTTATCTATCTCATCGTGGAGCTCTAAATCCTCGGTTTTGGCAACCCGCCGAAGTTCATTAAGCCGCTCGACTACTTTCTGAATCGGCTGCTCGAAATCCAGGTATTGGCCGTTCATATTCCGACTCTCCACAAAAAATAAAGGCGTGCCCTGGAACCCGGCATGATGTGCGCAAAAAACCACAGCCCCAGGTATCGTCGCCTTGTATGTAATTTGGGCTTTTCGCATCTTGCAGTCAAGCTTTTTGAACTTTTCGCTTCAAATCAACTCTCCTGTTCCTCAGGCGAATCCCAAAAGCGGCGGTTTTATAACCCGAAAAGACCCCAGGCCACATCCCGGCATTTTTTTCAATACCTGTTAACAAGGTTCAGTCAATCGGCCGACCAGTCCCCCTGGCCGGAATTTATAAAGACTTGAAAGATTTCGGATTTGAAAAATCGAAATTATAATACGATTAGGATTTGAAAGGCAACGGCCTTGTTTTAATAGATAAATGGAAGTGTTAATACCAAACTTGCCACACAGCGAGATGCAGATTAATTTTTAAAGATGTTTAACCCGGTTTGATCGGGCTGATTTGATAAACTCTATCTATTAATTAATACTGATGAGGTTCAAAAATGGTTTCCCGAGTATTTTGCCTGTTATTTTGCTTTGCTCTTTCACTCTCCGGCTGGCTGACGCAAAACTCGCTTGCCGCTGATAAGGGCTTTGGGCTCGAGATCATTCCCGACAAGGCCGGCCATCTGTATGAGCTCGGGGATACCGCAGTTTTCAAGATCACTGTCAAGAATCCGAATGCTCTCCAGGGTCCTTTCAGGATCGAATACCGGATGACCGAGGACAACGAGCGCCTGCTCCGGGAGGGTGTACTTGAGGCTGCCGGGGGAGGTTCCGAGCTGCGGGGCAGCCTGGACCGTCCGGGATTCCTGAGTCTCGAGCTCGTTTTAATCGCCGGTGCTGATACTGTCAGGCGTTCCTGCGCCTGCGGGTTCGACCCGCTATCTATCCGGCCCACGAATGTGCTGCCCGAGGATTTTGAAAGGTTCTGGCTCCAGGGCAGAGCCGAGCTCCTGCGAGTGCCGCTGGATGTGCGGCTCGAGTCTTTGCCGGATAGCGCCGGGCCGAAAGCCAAAGCTTACAAGATCAGTTTTGCCAATATCGAGAACTCACGGATTTTCGGCTGGCTGACAGTTCCCGATGGACAGGGGCCTTTCCCGGCGGTGCTTTCCCTGCCCGGCGCAGGAGTGGGTGAGCACGGGCCCAAGTCGGAATATTCAGATGCCGGGATGATTGTGCTCACTTTTAATATCCACGGGATCGAGGTCGGCAAGGACAAGCAATACCAGAGCTGGCTGAGAGACGGCCCATTGAACGGTTATCCCCATTTCGGCAGCGACGACCCTTACCGTTTCTACTACCGTCGGGTCATCCTGGGAGCATTTCGGGCGCTTGATTACCTTTCCACCCGCGAGGATGTGGACACCACACGGCTGGCAGTTTCAGGCTCGAGCCAGGGGGGAGCGCTGAGTCTGTTAGTGGCCGGACTGGATAAGCGGGTCAAGGCTCTCACTGCCAATGTGCCTGCCATGTGCGACCATACGGGCAGCCTTTACGGACGGCCTTCAGGCTGGCCGCGGCTCCTGGCTCACGGCGACCTGGAGAGGGTCAGGCGCACCTCTGGCTATTATGACGCGGCTCTTACCGCAGGCTTTATCACTGCGCCCGCGCTTGTGGCCGTGGGTTTTATCGACCGGACATGCGCGCCGACCACGGTTTATGCAGCCTATAATAATCTCAAAGGCCCCAAAGTAATCGACAATTTCCCAGACATGGGGCACGCATACGGCCCCGGCTGGACCGAGCGCAGGGTCAAATGGCTGCTGGATGCGCTCAACCGGAACCCTGCGGATCAAAAAGCCGGAAACTAAGTACATGAATTCATAAATAGTGTAGCGTATTGTTTTAAACCAATTTACAGATTTAGTAAACGTAGTGGCGAGGCATGCCTCGCCCTGTTCGGGCGACCGGCGGTCGCCCCTACGAGTCCGCACAGCGTTTCTGGAAAAAATACGTCACCGTATTTTCGAGTTACAGTACTAAGTCAGCCGGAGGTGTGTAAGATGTCATCTTTGGGAACACTGGTGGTTGCCCCGGGCTGGGTGGCAGGCGAGCACATCCGCGCCTTTAACGGGAATCCGCACACCCATGTGGCGGCGATTGCGGCCTTTCGCGATTCCGAGAGGAAACGGGCGGAGGAATACCAAAAGGCTTTCGGGTTCGAATGCCGGGTGACAGATAATTATCTCGACGCGCTGAAAATGGAAGAGGTCGAGATCGTGACAATCTGCTCGATAAACAGCCTGCATTACGAGCACACCCTGGCCGCGCTGAAAGCGAAAAAGCATGTGCTGGTCGAAAAGCCGATAGCTCTTACTCTCGAGCAGGTCAGCGAACTCTGCGTACTTGCGCGCCAGGCCGAGGCAGCCACCATGGTGGGGCATATCGTGCGTTATTTTCCGGCAATCAGGAGCATGCACAACCTGGTGGAAAAGGGAGCCCTGGGCGAGGTGTTCCACGTGGAGACAGATTACTGGCACCAGCTCTCCGCGGGTTGGAAAACCAGAAAGGAAACCGCAGGCGGCGCGCTCGAAATGGGCGGCATCCATGCTGTGGACCTCATGCGCTACATGATGGGCGAAGCGCGGAAAGCCGAGTATGTCTCAGCCCTCTGGTCCGGACCGTTCCACAGGATGGACTATGACTACAAGCCGAATGTCTCGGCCCTGGTGCGTTTCGAGGGCGGCGCAACAGGCCGTGTGGGGGTCAGTGTCGAGGCCCAGATGCCCTATGTGTTTCACCTTCAGGTCATGGGCACCAAGGGTACGGTCAGGGAAAAAGGCATTTACTCGACCGGGCTTTTTCCGGGTGTGAAAGAGTTTGTCCAGCTTACCGAACATTACCCGGACGATGGAAACGTGACCCGCCATCCCTTTGATATCGAGATCGCGGATTTCGTGGAGGCCGTGCGCTCCGGGACCCCCTGCCAGCTAGATTTCCGCTACGCGAAAGCCACCTATGAGCTGCTTTTCGCTATCGGGCGCTCGGCTGCGGAGGGTACTCCGGTGGCCCTGCGCGGGGGCAAAGGCGCATTCTGCATGCCCTACTAACCTTTTAAGATCCGAAACCGGTGTATTCCCATAGTTTAATTGAAAAATACATATAAAAGGGTTTAAGCTGTGATTGGGATTCTCAGCGACAAACTGCACACTTTCTTCTCAAGCCATCTGGCCTGGCCGCTCCTGTACGGCCCGTGGAGGCCCGAAAAATACCTGGCCCGGCTCTGCTCGGGCAAGAAGCGAACCCTGCTCGGCTCCCCGCTCGAATACCGTCTTAAGGAGCAGAAGGCGCTGCTCGCGGCACTCCTGGAACATGCGGGCCAGTATGTCCCTTACTGGCGCGAGACCTTTAACAAGCTGGGGATCGATCCCGTGAGGATCGATAACCCGCTCGAGACATTGGCCGTTTTGCCGGTCCTGAAGCGCCGGACAGTGCAGAAGGAATTTTTGCGCCTGGTCTCGGAGGACGCAGATTGCCGTTACCCCTTGCCCAATGCCAGCGGAGGCTCGACAGGCAAGCCGGTGAGCTTTTTAACTGACCGCGCTTTCCGCACGCATGTCACCTCTACCGCCTGGGCTGCAGACAGCGCGGCTGGCTGGCGGCCGGGAGCACGGACAGTCTATCTCTGGGGCTCTGACCGCGATACGGCATTCGGCGAGTCTCTTACCGGAAGGCTCAAGTTATTTTTGCGCAATCAGAGATTTTTCAACACATTTAACATAAGCGAGGAGGAGCTCCTGGCAGCCCACTGCATGATGCAGGCGCGCCGCCCGCGCGTGCTCGTGGGCTATGCCTCAAGCGTGCACCTTCTGGCGAGACTGCTGGCTGGCAAAGGCCTGGCTCCCCATTACCCTGAAGCCGGAGTAATTACCTCTGCCGAGACACTCACTTCCCCAATGCGCGAGGAAATTGAAAAAGTTTTCGGAAGCGCAAAGGTATTCGACCGCTACGGGACCCGGGAGGCAGGGTTGGTGGCTTTCGAGTGCGCCGGGCACAAGGGACTGCATGTCAACATGGATGAGCTGGTGGTGGAGCTGGTCGATGACCTGGGCCGGCCGGTCGGGCCAGGCAGACCGGGGAGGGTTTTAGTCACTACGCTATACAACCGGGCGATGCCGCTTATCCGCTTTGACCTGGAAGACCTTGCCGAATGGTCAAAAGATTTATGTTCCTGCGGCGACAGCTCCCCGCTGTTGGCAAAGGTCCTGGGCCGCTCGAGCGACACAATCCGCACCAGGGAGGGCAAACTTGTCCACGGCGAGTTTTTCACGCATCTTTTCTACGGCGAGCGCGCAGTGCGAAGATTCCAGTTCATCCAGGAGAGTCTCACCCGCTTCACCCTGCGCTATGAGGGATCCGCAAGCCTGGACGAGGGCACGCGCAATTCACTGGGGCGGAAACTGCGCACAGTGCTGGGCGAGGGTGTGGAAGTGAATTTCGAGCATTGCGCCGAGATTGAGCCTTTGCCTTCCGGGAAATACCGCTTTACCGTATCCCTGTTGTCCGGTCCCGAAGCAAAAGGAGAGAGCAGTTGATCCACCCTGTGTCAGCGAATAAAGTGGCGGTTTACAGGGACGATAACGCTTGGGCCTATCCTCCCGAGCCGCCTTTCGGCCCGAGCGATCGCTATCCCGAGTACCCATTCAAATGGCCGGCGGGAAGCTCCGGGGATGGAAGTATCTACAGGCTGATGCGCAGCCTGTTCAATGAGCTGGGCCTGGATGCGGCAAAGTTCGGCGAATCCGGTTGGAACCCGCTGGGTGAGTTTATCCGGCCCGGCGAAACGGTTCTGGTTAAGCCGAACTGGGTTTCTCACCTCAAGGAAGAGAGCAGATCCCCTGATACCCTGTTTGTAAATGCCGCAGTGATCAGGCCGGTGCTCGATTATGTGTCGATCGCTCTGCAAGGCCGCGGCAGGATCATCCTTGCCGATGCTCCTCTGCAGAGCGCGGATTTTGAGCTGATCCTGAAACAGACGCAGGCCGAGGAGCTGGCGCGGTTCTGGTCCTCTGCCGGCAGGCCTGCTCTCGAGATCAAGGACCTGCGGCGCGAGGTGGTCTCTGCCTCCGGGGGCGACCGCATTATCTCAAACCGCAGGCAGCAAGGTGATCCCGAGGGTTACCGGCCGGTAAATCTGGGATTGCGCAGTTATCTCACCCCGATCGATGAGGGATTCCGCTCCTACCGGGTGACCAACTACCGGCCTGTGGAAATGGTCCAGCACCACAACCGCCTGGCTCACGAGTATCTGATCCCCAACTCAGTTCTGGGCGCGGATACAGTAATAAATCTGGCCAAGCTGAAAACCCACCGCAAGGGCGGGATAACCTGCGCACTGAAAAACCTGGTCGGCATTAACGGCAGCAAGGACTGGCTGCCCCACCACCGGGCCGGATCAGCCGCGGAGGGCGGGGATGAGTACGCCCACCGGAACGTTTTCAAGCGCTTCACCTCTGACCTGAGCGACCGGATCACCTATTTCCGGCCGGGGTTTGCCTATCGCTATCTCTGGCAGTTGCGGAGGCTGAGCGCGGCTCTGGCGCGAATTACCGCCCGCGATCCATTCACCGAGGGAAGCTGGTACGGCAATGATACCCTGTGGCGGACAGTGCTTGATTTGTTTACAGTGATGTTGTATGCAGACAGGGATGGAATTTTATCCCGGAGCCCTGTGCGCAGCCATCTGGCGGTTGTGGATGCCGTGGTGGCAGGGGAAGGCGACGGCCCGTTAAATGCCTCTCCGTGCAAGCTGGGAATGCTCCTTGCCGGCGCCAACCCTCTCGCAGTGGATGCCGCCGCAGCCACTTTGATCGGCCACGACTTGCGAAAAATACCGGTAATCGCCAGAGGGTACGAACTCGGTCGCGGGTCCAATAAATTGCCTCTGGTCGGCTTTTCCTGGCAGGAGGTGGAGCTCCTCTCGAATGTTCCTTTCTGGAACGACGCCAGTCTCAGGGTGCCAGAAGAGCTTGAGGGGAGGCTCGATTTCACCCCGGCACCGGGCTGGAAATCTCACGTGGAACTCGGCAAGACAATCTCAAAGGCAAAGGCTTGAGATGGAACCGGTCAGTGCTGACAGCAAGCTGCCGGAAGAGCTGGCCCGGCGCGTACGCATGGTGCTTGAGTTTCACCGCTGGGGCGGCACTGCCGAGGGTGTCACCGAGGGCCGAACAATCTATAAGGGCGGCTATTCCAGCCTGCGGAACGATACATCTTCCATTCAGTCTCTCTGCGCTGAAATAGCAGGCCACCTGAAAGGCTGCCTGCCCCGGGAGGTGGAAACTCTTCTGACAGCCGGCAGGATGTACCGCCGCTCTGCTGACTATGCCAAGGCCAGGGAATATTTCCTCAAGGCGCTCGAACTGGTTTACCAGGGGTCAAAATGCGCCTGATCCACCTGACAAGCTCAGGGGGCTGGGGTGGAAGGGAGATGTATCCGGCGATTCTCTCCGCGGCCCAGAAACAGAGAGGCCTCGAGGTCTCCCTGGTAGCCAAGATGAATACCCCGCTCGCGGGTCACCTGGCCGCTGCCGGCCTGGATTACGATACCTTGCGCATCGGTCCCTATATCGATCCTGCGGCGGCCTGGCGGCTGGCAGGCTTACTGAAAAAGCGGCGGCCCCAAATCATCCATGTCCACCTCTCGAGGGACCTGGCCCTGGTGAGCCTGGCCTGCTCCATGGCCCGGCAGAGGCCACAAATTATACTTCACAAGCATATAACCTCATCCATCAGTAAACGCGACATCCTCCACCGCTACCTTTATGGAAAGCTCTCGGCCGTTGTAGCTGTCTCGGACTTTGTGCGCCAGAACATTCTGGCCACCAGTCCGATTGATAATGAGCGCATCAGAATTATTTTCAACGGGCTGGATCCGGAAAAGAACATTTCCCTCACAGCCGGGGACCAGAACAGGCGGAAAGTCATCCGGGAGGAACTGGGAGCCCCGGACAATGATCTGGTGCTGGCAGGAGTGGTGGGCAGGCTCGAGCCGCGCAAAGGCCAGGAAATTTTGTTAAGGGCCGCGGCAAAGCTTGCGGACCGGCTGCCGGAACTGCGTTTCGCAGTAGTGGGGGCCCCGGAGAGCGGCTACGACCGGGCGCTCAAAAAAATGGCCATGGAACTCGGCCTGAACGACAGGGTTGTTTTCACCGGCCACAGGAAGGATGCAGCGAGTCTGTATGCCGCGCTGGATATCCTGATAGTGCCCTCGCTTGAGGAATCTTTCGGGCTGGTGGCAGCGGAGGGTATGCTCGCCGGTCTGCCCGTGGCGGCCTCGGACTCAGGCGCTCTGCCTGAGTTTATCAGCGATGGGGAGACAGGGCTCCTGTTTGCGCCCGGCGATCCGCAAGACCTGGCCCGCAGCCTTGAGCGCCTGGCCCGTGACAGCCGCCTTCGTCTCAAGCTCGGCCAGGCAGCGCGGGAGTGGGTGGTAGCCAACCTCTCCATGGGGAAAATCCTCGATCAACTGGATAACCTGTACGAGGAATGCCTGAAAAAAAGCTGAGTTCGGCCCAGCTCTGATTATTTTTTTAAGTTAGAATGATAAAAAACATTTTATTCGGAGGCGCTTTTTGGGGGAGAGTAAACAGAAACCGGTCAGCATTGTAATTCCGAGCTGGAATGGACGAGAGCTGCTCGAGCGCTTCCTGCCCTCGGTGCTTCGCGCCCTTCACGCTTATCCCAAAGGTGGAGAGGTTCTGGTGGTGGATGACGGGAGCAGCGACGGCACAGTCGAGTTTCTGGGCCGGCATTTCCCGGCGGTGAGAACAATCTCTCTCTCGTTTAATGAGGGATTTGCTGCAGCAGCCAACCGCGGATTCATGGAAGCGGCGTTTGATATTGTGGTGCTGCTCAACAACGATGTGGAAGTGAAAGCGGATTTCCTCACACCGCTGGTCCGCCCCTTACTAGAGGATGACGGGGTCTTTGCATCCTGCGCGCGGAGCCTGGATTGGGACAAGAAGACTTTTCGGGACGGGGGCAAGATAGGCCAGTGGAAGCGCGGGTTCTGGCGGGTCTGGAAAAATTACGACACTCCTCCGGGAGCCGAGCGCGGCTCTGACCCTCTTTTAAGCTTTTACTGCCCGGGCAGTTTCTCGGCTTTCAACCGTAAGAAATGGCTCCAGCTCGGCGGCCTGGATGGTCTTTTCAAGCCCTTTAACTGGGAGGATACCGATATCTGCTACCGGGCGCTCAAGAGAGGCTGGCGCCTGGTGTACGAGCCGCGCAGCGTGGTCTACCACCGTCCGAACACCACTATCAGCGGGGGAGCTTTTCGCAAAAATTACATCCGCTATGTCTCCAGACGCAACCGCCTCTTCTTTCACTGGAAGAACCTTACGGACAAGGAGTTTTTGAGATCGCACATCCTTTTCCTGATCCTTTCGATCCCTCTCAGTATCTTACGCCTTGATCTGGTCTCCGCGGCTGCAGTATTCGGTGCCTGCAGAAACCTCAGCCAAATCCGCAAGCGCAGGGAGGTGGAAAAGGCAAGCTCTCTGGTCAAAGATATCGAGATAAAAAACAATTATAATAATTTTATGAATTCAGCGGCGATTGTTGTTAAATAGGTTTAGTCTGTACGAAATGTGGATAATTCAACAACTATCTCCTGCCTGAGGAAACTGGAGCGCGAAAGGGGAAAATCATCGGCACATAATACCAGTGCGCTTTATTTACAACCACTCTCCATAAATTTTTTCTGCTATTAAACACCCTGCCCTTGATTTGCCCGAAACAGAGGATATTCTCAAGCATCAGGCAGGGCATGCCCTCGGGGCTTGCTTGTCTCAACAAGCCTTGAGCCTGTCGTTTTTCGCCGGTCCCGGAATTCTGCCGCGCTTGGCGATCGGTCGTCCATTGATCATCTTGAGATCCAATGTCATATCGATCGGAGAGGCATCCGAGATGTACGTGCCCACGCCTACTGCATCAGTCCCGGCAGCCACCAGACCAGGTATCAATTCAGGACGGACTCCTCCGGAGACCAGGATCTTGACATGACCCGCGCCTGCCTGATCGAGGCGCGCGCGCACCTCCCGCACCAGGCAGGTCGTAACTCCCCCCCGCTCTTTGGGTGTGTCCAGACGGATCCCGTCAAGCTCCTCTCCCAAAGCCTGCGCCACCCGCAGAGCTTCCCATGCCTCATCCATGAAAGTATCGACAAGAACCACCAGCGGCTTTGCATCCTCGAGGTGTTTGAGATAGAGTTCCGCAGTCTTGAGAGTATCACCGACTATCAGTATCAAAGAGTGCGGCAGGGTACCCTGCGGTGTTTTTCCGGCAAGACGGGCTCCCAGAATGTTGCTGGCAGACTTGCAGCCCCCGATAAGCGCGGCGCGTTCCATGACCGGGGCCACGGCAGGATGAAGGTGGCGGGAGGCAAAGCAAGCCACAGGCACATCCCCGGCAGCCTCGACACACTCCCTGGCCGCAGTCGCCCAGCCGGAGCTACTGGCTAAAATGCCCAGGATCGCTGTCTCATGGAGGCAAAACGCCCCATACGGACCCTCCAGCCGCATCACTGTCTCGCCTGAGGACATCCTGTCCCCTTCAGCAAAGCTTCTCACGATCACTCCCGAGCCCTCGAGCAGTCGCCTGACCTCCTCGCTCCCTGCAAAAACACCATCCCCGGAAGAGTGGATATCCGCAGTGACCACTGTTTCCGCAAGTCCCTCCGCCTGGAGAATCTGCAAAGTCTTGACAAAATACACATCAGTTATATGGGCCCACCGGATCTCTTCATGCGAGGCGGAGAAAAAACGTTTACCGTCATCGGTTGCTACCTGAGAGATGTCTTTCAAGCTTCTGAGGATCGATTTTTTTCTGGCCATTTCCTGTCCCTTTCCAGTTTTGGAAAAGATCGCATTCCCCTTGCAGCGTGATATTATTATCCTGAACACCCAAATGACTTAACTCTTAATATTCCCGCCACCCAGTGTCAAGAAAACTCCATGCTGAAAAAAAGCTTTTTCCTATTGTAAAAAAAAGATTTAACTAATAAAATAATATAGAAACCCATTCGGTGATCAGACAATTTATGTGTCCCCCAAGACTTGCTCCTTTTAAGGCAAGGAGGTCGGTATGTTTAATATCAAAGGAGCTCGAGTGCAGATACACTCACTGTTTACGGCTCGGAGAGTGATTTATGCTTTCATAATTTTGATTTCAGGTTTTGTTAACAGCTTCGCAGTCGAATCATCAGAAAAGGGGTCGAATATGTCAATGCAGCTTACCAGCCCTGCTTTCAAAAATGCAGATATGATCCCTGACCGTTACACCTGCAAGGGTCAGGACACCTCACCAGCCTTGAAATGGTCCGGCTCTCCTAAAGAGACCAAAAGTTTCGCGTTGATTTTTGACGATCCTGACGCTCCGATGGGCACCTGGGTCCACTGGGTAGTGTATAATTTACCCTCAAATTGCGACAGCTTGCCGGAGAAAGTGCCGGATAAGAATCCGCTTGGAAACGGCGGAATTCAAGGTACCAACAGCTGGGGCCGTATCGGTTACGGTGGACCCTGCCCGCCGAGTGGCACGCACCGCTACTTTTTCCGTCTCTATGCCCTCGATTCGGTACTGGATTTAAAAGCCGGCGCCACCAAATCCCAGGTCCTTAAAGCCCTGGAAGGGCACATCCTGGCCGAAGTCGAGCTGATGGGTCGCTATTCGAGACACTAAGAGGGTTATCCGTCGCTGATCCGATCACGGCGCCTCTCCGGCGATCAATAAACCGGTTTTTTCAGCTTACATTCTCCGCGAAAAGAGGCATAATCCTGAAACGGGGATTGAGTTCCCTCCTCAGACCTGCGGTTTGCGCAGGATCTGCCGCAATCAGGACAAGATCGTCTCCGGAAAAGTGTTCAAGCCTTAAATCGCCGGGGAAGCGCCATTCCTTTTCCAGAGTCCAGTCGCCTATCCTGCCGGCACTCTGGTAAAACAACCGCTCGGACTGATCTCGAGGCCTGCATTCCGGATCAAAATAGCGCACCGGCCTGGCGCCCAAACTTTTAGTTGTCTCACACCTGAAAGCCAGGCCGAACGGCTCCAGGCTGTAGCGCAGGTACCGTTTGCGCCAGCGCATCAGAGGAACCGACGCGGCTGGAGATAAAGCAGTCAAGCTTACCGCTTTCCGGCTGTGGGGCATTTTCCACGCCGATCCTCTCAAGATACCTTGCTCGACTATTCGCTTCAGGGTGGATCTTGCATCGCG
The DNA here is from genome assembly GCA_035528795.1 of archaeon. GTDB lineage: Bacteria > Gemmatimonadota > Glassbacteria > GWA2-58-10 > GWA2-58-10 > DATKXY01. Next base: position 27,079 of record DATKXY010000228.1, read on the forward strand.
CACGTAGTTCTGCGGCCTGGCGAGCATATCGTGGTAAAAGCGCCACGGTTCCTCATCCGGCCACCGGCCCGGGGTGCTGTGAGTCCAATGGATAAGCCAGCCGGAATCAAGCTCCTTAAGCTCTGGATTCAGCCCGCGGGCTTGAAAGTCATACTTGGGCCGCCAACCGGACCTGGACCAATCGATGCGGAATTCTTCCCGAATCTCTATAGTACCGTTCTCACATTCCGCCAGAAGTTTTTCCAGTCTCCCGCCCGGTCTTAGCGAAACAGGATAAACAACCTCCGCCTGCTCAAGGGCCAGCCGGTCGCGCAGGGACAGCAGCGATTTAGGCGGCCCCTCCCCGGTAAAGATCAGCCGGGTCTTGCCAGGATCCAGCCTGAAATCAGAAAGCACCCGTTCGCACTGTTCCCCGGGTTCGGGAAACCGTGGTCCCGGAACGATCAGCTCAAGCTCGATTCCCTGTCTGCCGGCCAGATATGTCGATAATTCCCAGCTCGGCAGGCCCAGACTCGAGATGAGCCTGATATCTTTCCGGGCCAGAAAATCAAGCGCTGCCACCGTGGCCCCGACCCAGGGGTCCCGGCCCCTGGGATACTTACCACAAGCCGAGTTAAGCAGAAGGACCTTTTTAGAGCTCTTGCTTATCCTGCCCCTCGCATGGAAAATCTAAAAAAACGAACGAACTCGAATTTCAGTACTGGAAACCCACTCCCAGGATCAGATGCGAACCACCGAGATCCATCCCGGCAACTCCCTTGTCCACCTCGAGGTCTCTCAGCCAGGCTTGAGTGAACTTGTATTCAAGCGGAATATAAAACCGTCTCTTTAGCGGCATCACCGCTCCGGCTGAGATCTGGAAACCCAAACCGCCAAACTCGTACTGCTCCCGAAACCGACCCTCTATCACGCTTTCCGTATGACAGATGCAAGGTCCCAGACCCGCACGGAAAACCACATACGAACCCACTGGGTCGAAAGGCTCCTTTTTCCACCAGGCCTCACGACGCGTGAAATTAAAAAGCAGGAGATTGAGCCCATGGGAGATATCGAAAAGCTGGATTTGTTCCCCGAGGCGGCGCACCCCTTCGAGCGGCTGATTGTCTAGAATCCCCGTGACTTTCAGCCGTGACTCGGGATCCGAATAAATCTTGGCGTGGATAAACTCCAATTCAAAACCTGACTTGCGCTGGCTGCCGAAAAATTTTGCAATCCGGTAGCCGTAATAAATCGGGGAATCGAAAGACCTGTCCGCCCACTTGATACCGTGATAAGTGAAGTTGTCCCCCCGGGAAGGCCTGTTTATGGAAAGATCAGAACTTCCGGGAAAAAATTTGCCCCCGAATATTTCGAAACGCCACTCCCCGTAAGAAGCACGCACCAAGGAAAATACCAGCAGACACAGTAAATAAGAGGCTCTCATTTTATTATCACCTCCTTTTGTTGATAATATAACCCCATTTCTCTCTATGAAAAAGTTGAAAAAACATTTGCCTGGATTGTGCATAAAAATTCATGAATTTTTCGAGTCGGCAGTTCAGAAAACCTCTTGCGGCTGTCGGTGCTAATCTATTCGAGAGACCGCGGGCGGGCTGGCAGCCTTTTTCTTAAATGCGATTCGGCGCTCCACAAACAAGAGCGATTTGCTTGACTCATTGTTTTCGACAAAATATCTTATTCCCGAATCCCGATTTTAACCTGCCGCCTAAAAAACCGTCATTTTGAGGATCCGGAGATGCCCTGGATCAGGAATAAAGTCTTCTGGCTTATTGTCATATCCATAGCAGTGAGGCTCGCTTTCGGTTGCATGTACCCGATAAAAAGATTCCCCGATACGGCAGGGTACTTTCAGACAGGCCGGCAGCTTGTCAGCGGAGACTATAACGGCTACACAGGCAAAAGACCGCCGGTTTACCCACTGCTGGTTGCGGCTGCGGGTTTCAACAGGCATGCATTGGTTTGGATTCAGGCTGCCATGGGAATGGGGATCAGTGTTTTACTCTATCTTATTTTTTCGCGCCTGGTTAAAAGCGAGACGGTCGGATTCCTGCTCGGTCTGACCTATGCATTCAATCCTTCCCAGCTCATGTTCGAATTTTCTTTGAGCAGCGAGACCACCTGCACATTTTTTCTCACTCTCTTGCTTTACCTGTTTTTCAGATTCACAGCGCGCAAGGTTTCTCCATCCCGGCTCGATCTTCTCTTCCTGGGTCTGGTGTGCTCTATTTGCGTACTGACTCGAGCTCAGTTTCAGACACTTCCAGTTTTCTTTGCTCTTTTTCTGGCTTATTACCTCAAGGCAAAGCTTGGCGAAAGCATCTGGAAAGCGGCTGTTTTTCTGGTGCCGGTCGCTGTTTTAGCAGGCAGTTGGTCGGGGTTCCAGTATAGGAGGATTGGACAGTTTACCGTGTCGCCTGATCTGGGATATGGTATAATGAACCATACCATTAAATTTATTGAATTTGCCCCGGAGCGTTATGAAAGTATCAAGCAGGTATTGATCCGTCACAGGGAATATAAGATCCAGACCAAAGGGGAAGCTTACGGCTCGGTGGCCGCCTCTCTCCCTGAGCTTCTCGAAATGACAGGATTGACCTATGCCGGCCTGTCGAGGAAATTTGCGGAGATTGCCTTTGCTACCATTAGAGAAAAACCTTTTCTTTATCTGGCAAGCGTTTTCCGGGGGTTCGTCAGATTTTTCAAGCCTATCTGGCCCGGGCGTCTGTTCGGAATCCGCCCCGCCATCTCCCAAGGCGGAACCCTGCTCAAGGTCACCGCAGCGCTTTACGCTTTCATTCTGCTGGCCTGTACATTCACTTTTTTTGTCTTCCCTATTCTGGTGCACACTATCCCTCGCTGGCGCGAATCATTCGGTTGGACATTCGAAATCACCTTTATCTATGTCCTGGTGTTCGGCACGGCGCTGATCCAGGCCTTGGTCGAATTCGGAGAAAACGCCAGATACAAGACATCGGTGGAACCTCTGATTATCTGCATGGCGGTCTGGATTATCATAAAACTGTTTATTCCCGCGAAAAAAGGGATAGCAGTTGAAGCCTGAGGCTTTGGTAAGGGAATATTAAGGTATATTTCTTGCTCTCTAATCGTACAATTAGGTATCAGAATTCGTTTTGATAATGTTCTCCAGCTTCTGTCCAGAATAATATTCGTGGGGCTATTTTTATCGATGCCTGCCAAGTATAGAAATGTTTTCATTCTGGCTCTTATTACCGGCATTTTGGGAGCATTTTATCCGGGGATTATAATTGGCGTTTGTGCTTTGCTTTCGCTTTTAATGTATTTAAACAGGATTTCATACTCTCTGAATGATAGATGGCCTTTCAGAATATTTCTCGCTGGAATCGCAGTTCGCTTTTTGATAATCACATTTTTTTCTGTAAAATCTACCTTACAAAATGAAATAGTAACTCTGTTTGGCGATTCCAGTATGAACTTTGAATATAGCCAATATGCCTTTATAGCTTATCTTGGACTTATTAATTACAAGCAATTCCCTCTTATGCCTGGAGTATACGGATATTCTATCCTCAACTGGCTCTATGGTTTATTTTACTTTCTTGCCGGTTACTCACCTTTTCTAATTATTCTCCTAAATTCAACAGCCACTTGCCTGTCAGCCTGGATGGTCTACCTGATAGTCTTCCGGATTACCAATCACAGGACTGCCGCTTCCCTGGCCATGGGCCTCAACATTTTCTGGCCTTCACAAATCCTCTGGTCTGTTAATCTGCTTAAAGAACCAATACTAACCTTTCTTTTAACAGTGATTATCTACTTTTTCGTGGACGCAGTGGTGCGCAAGCGATGGCACAACTTTTTATTTATCGGATTGTTGTGGTATCCAATGGGTCAGATACGGGTATATACCCATTGGCTTATATTATCGACACTCGCTCTTTCCCTGCTGCTCTGCATCCCACGCCGGGCCACGATCAGGATAGTGCTTCTGGGTTTCGTTCTTCTCGCCTTCCTTTTCAAAGCGGGCCCATCCAGGATCCAAAATATGTATGCTAACTTCCAAGAGAAAATAATAAGCACTCAAATCGGCTTTTTCACCACCGGAGGCTCCTTCTACAGGTTCAT
>DATKXY010000229.1:0-55990 GCA_035528795.1 archaeon
GCCGGATGGGGGCAGTGGCCCCAGGATGATGTCTTTTCGAGAGATGGCGGTCTCTTACCTGAAAGCGGTCTACTATTATTTAGGCTCTCCCAATCCTGTCTTATCGAAAAGCAGTAATAGGCTTTATGCCTTGCCTCAGATAATACCTTGGTATCTAATGATGATTTTATTTTTTCCAATAGGGATGTTGTATCTCTTAAGATACCATTTTCGCAGTTCAGTGGTTATTTTTGTTTACCTTTTCGTGTTTACCTCGGTCATGGCGCTCTTTACCGGCAACGAGGGCACTGCATTACGCCAAAGAGATATAATAACTCCATTTTACTTGATATTAATCGCTGTTGGCATGATTAATTTTCGCGGGTGGCTGGCCCGTAAATACAAGACCCGGTTTTCACTTTCAAATCAGGCTCCAGAGGGTATGAATTATTAAAAAGAATTCGTTGTAAACATACTCGCCATGAATATATTTACTTTGGTACCCCTTATATCGCAACTTAACAAGGGAGAAACAACAAAACCGCTTTCTCAAAGAAAACAACAAACAGCCAGAGGATTTTACTTTTAGCCCAGATTATTCTTATACTTTTATGAACGCTTTTGGACACATCGAAGCATGAAGATAATCCGGGAACTTCAACTCAAGACGGGCTTCTGTTCTAAGAAGAAAGATTTTTATGGTAGATAATGAGCAAGGAGTACGTTAAATAGCGGCCCGCATGCCGGGATATATCGGACATGCGGTGGAGTTGGAAACAGACAGCGCAGAAGCGATGAACCATTAACAAAAGGCCAGAGTATCAGGACGAGGTTTTCATATTTTGATTCCAATCATAACCATTCATGACAGGATCGGAGGCAAGAAAGCAAAAGAGAAATTGTTTAAATAAGAGTCTGATTTCAAAGTGATTTTTTCCAGCAGCCATTCTATCGATCCGGTAGTTTCTGGACCCATCCTGAAGTCTATTCTAATATCTCAGAGGGCCAAGACACTTTTCCTTTTTTAAAATAATGAGATATAGCTTAACATCTCGGCCTAAAAAGCACCGAAAAAATTTTTGAGCCTGTAATATTTCTTATCAAAAAGCTTATCCATGCTTCCAACAAGATACTCTCCGGGCGGAAATCGCCTGGAAGTCTCATTGGACAATTTATTGATGTAAAAAGAGAAAAACCTCTTGCCCGATGAATCGACCACAGAATATTTATACCAATTATTTGTTCCATGTCCCTTAAAATCCAGAATACAAAAATATTCAGGCATCCGAATCTGACTGAATATCTCCTGCGGAAGATCTTCAAGCCTTTCTTTACCTTCTAATTTGAAACCCACCTGTTGATCGTATCTGTAACCATACATTTCAATATTAACATCCGGGTAGTCTTCTTTGTATCTTTTCAGATCCCTGAAAAATCCGGCGTATACTCCATAAGGCCGGGCATCAGGATATAAATAGACATAATGAACAACCAGCGAATCTGCGGATGGTAATTCGCTGTGCAGAATTTCTCTGACTAAAAAACCCGCGGTTTTAGCCCCCTCGCTAGTTGCCTGGGCCCCGAAGTTGCGTAATTTTATTTTTATAAAATTTTCACGCCAATCCAGAAATGTTAAAGGTTTTTTCCAGACAAACGTAGCAGTGGCCAAGGAAGTAGAGATTAAAAGTAAAATCATGGCGCTGACAACTGCCACTTTCATTCGCGGCCAGGCCTGGGCCGCCGTCCTGGCACCCCACATGATTATCAGAAGGTATGGCACCAAAAGATACATTTGGTACCAGATTAGCACATCACTATAGGATTTTCTATAACAAATAATACTGAAAGCCAGGCTGGCAATCACGGCATAAAAGCTGACCCAGTTATATTTAGAGTAACGATTAAAGAATTTAATAGTCAGGAAAACAGCAGGTACAAAGATAAACGGAAACAGTTCGCCGAAAAGCCAGACCCAATAATAATAAAGATCCGACGGGGCGGAGAATAACAATGAACTGCCTACACTGGTGTAAGCCTTCCCGAGAGCCTTGGTCAAGAGTGTTCCTTGAAAACCTCTCGGAAACCTTTCCGGCATATAGACCATTAATATAGTTACGGTAACATGCAGCAGTAGAATTAATGCAGACGGCAGCCAGATTATTTTATCTATCAGCGGCCTGGCATTTTTACGAAAGCCGGACCATAAAGCGGACAACGATCTGTCTTTCCACAGCAAAGGCGTTCTTACCAGATATGCAAAAAAAAGCAAGAAACCAGAGGCGAACCAGGATATTTCGGAAATTACGAGATGAAAAACTGCTAGGGAAACAAAGACCTTCGAGCGCCGGGTCCCTGAAAAAAATACCAGAGCATTGAGACAAAGAAGCTGGTTAAGAAGAACCACAGCCAAGTGGCCTGCAACTCCTGATCTGGCCAAATAAGTCAATGAAGGGGACATCATCAACAGAGAGCTGCCGCAAAGAGCAGGAATAATACCGAATTCAAGCCGGATCAACAGCAGATAGAAAAGTAAAACGATTATACAACTAAAAAATACAATTGGCAGGTACAAAACTTTCAAGGTAATCGGAATACCTAAAAAATCACAGATTCTATAAAATGGGCCGATAAAAATACCCGGGCTGATACCATGCTCATCACTGTATAGAATACCTAGGTTTGATACGATCCAATCTCTAAGGCCTTTTAGAGAATGTTCATCCGGAAACAGATTCCACATGCCGTAATGGGAATATCTGCGCAAGTGATTGTAGGCATCATAATTCATTATTTCCGGATTCGAGTGATAGGTATAAAAAAACAAACCCCCCATGAAAAGTACTAGCATGAATGGCAGATGTTTTTTTATGTTAACATTTTTATTTGTAAGCATTTATAAATTCCAAGGAGGTTTTTCGGAAATATCAGCGTGGAAAATATCACCACGACCTGTAGGCTTTATTCATAAACCATCATGCCCTCGCTTGGGCATAATGAAGCATGAAAATTAACATGACACACCTTGTCCGCTTTGCGAACACCCCTCTCAAGGGGATCTTCATGTAAAGATAGATCATAATTATCGAGGGATACTGCCTGATTTAATCTTTTTAAGGAAATCCACTAACTCTTTCAGTGCGGAAACCGGAGCAGAAAGAGATACATTTGATTTTCCCTTGATTCTTTCAGTAACTTCGACAGGGATTTCTGCATATTTAATTTTTTTTGCCTGGACCCGGTATACAATTTCTGCATCAATAAACCATCCATTTGAAATCAGATCAAAGCTCTGGATTAACTCACGCTTGAACATTTTGAAAGCGGAGTTGATATGCTTTACCCTAAGTCCCAGTAGAAGACGTACCAGGGAATTATAGACAAAAGACTGTACTTTTCGATAATAACTATTTCGACAATCCCTTGAGCGGTAACTGAGGACACAATCGTATTGATTCATTAAAGGTAAAGCATGGAGAATCGTTTCTATCTGATAGGGAAAATCTACTGTCTCAAGACAGACCAGATCCTTTGCAGCCTTTTTATATCCCAGCTTTATCGCCGAGCCGAATCCATTGCGCGCTCCTTCATGTACCACTTGCACTTCCGCGAACTTTTCAACCAGGCTGTCGCATATTTCAGCCGTACCGTCCGTGCTCCCGCTTTCGACAAGCAATACTTCAAAATCCGTGAAATGAGTGGAAAGAAATGAGACAATCCTGTCCACGGACTCTTCCAACAACACTGCTTCATTATAAACAGGTACAATGATCGAGATTGAATATTGAGTCATCGGTATCTCATTGTCGTCTGACGGCTTTCAATATAAGCTTTGAGATCCTCCAGGCCGGAAAATTGCCTGATTTTCCTTGCAGGATTTCCTGCGACGATAGAAAAATCATCCACATCTTTTGTCACCACAGCGCCGGCACCTACTATGGAATATTTACCAATTGCCACCCCAGGGACAATAGTGGCATTCGTTCCGATGCTTGCCCCTTCCTTGACTAAAGTTTTAAGATATTCGACATGGCGGTAGATTAAGGGATACAAGTCGTTCGTGAACATTACCCCGTGACTGATAAAAACGTTATCCTCCAATGTAACAGAATCGCAAATAAAGGAATGGCTTTCTATAATACAATTCTTCCCGATTTTAACACCCCGTGTAATTTCTACGAATGGCCCGATAAAAGAATTATCGCCTATCTCGCAACCGAATATATTTACCAGATCAGGATTGAAAATCCTGACATTTTTCCCTAATATCACATCGTTATCTATCATTTTTCACCATAAAATTCAGTTATTTTTTCTGTGACTGATAAAAGCACTTCCTCGGACATTTCCGGATAAAAAGGCAGAGCGATGATTCGCTTTGAAACCTCCTCCACTACCGGCAAATTATATTCTTTCCTATAAACCTTTCTATATCCGTCCTGTTTATATAAAGGCTTAGGATAATAAACATTAGCCTGAATATCGTTTTTCTCAAGGAAAACAAGCAATTCATCCCGGAGCTTAATACAGAGGGCGCAATACACATGGTGGACCGACTTTACTCCCCGTCGCACGACCTGAGGCCGAATGCATTCTTCCGGCAAATGTCGCCGGTAAAGATCAGCTAATTCCGATCGACGTTTATTCATTCTGTCTAGATGTCTTAACTTCACTCGCAAAATGGCCGCCTGCAGCTCATCCAGCCTGCTGTTTACTCCGTCAAAAATAAACTCATCTTTGCTGATCATACCATAGACACGTTTTTTCCTCAGAATGTCCGCAGCCTCGCTGTCGTTTGTCGTAATTATGCCCCCATCGCCATAACCACCCAGATTTTTCGTGGGGTAAAAACTGAAAACCCCGAAATCACCCAGAGAACCCGCCTTTCCCCCCCGGACCTCGGCGCCATGGGCCTGGGCGCAGTCTTCCACTATAAAAATATCCCGGCCAACGATTTTTCTCAGCAGCTCTATATCAACCGCATTGCCGAAGAGATGGACCGGCACTACGGCTTTGGTCCGTGGGGTAATGGCATCTTTGACCTTAGCCAAATCCAGCAGAAATGTATCCGGCTCAATGTCCACAAACACCGGCTTCGCTCCGGCGTGACGAATAGCGGCATAAGTGGGAATCGCTGTAAAAGGTGTTGTAATAACTTCATCCCCCTCCCGGATGTCGCACATGGAGAGAGCGAGGATGAGCGCATCGGTTCCGCTGTTAACACCAATGCCGTACTCCACGCCGATATAAGAAGCAAACTCGCGCTCAAAAGCTGCAACCTCCGATGCCAGAATATAACGACCGGACCCAAGGACACGGTTTATCGCTTCATGGATTTCTTTTTTGTATGCCATATACTGTGGAACGAGATCGCAGCGCCAGATCATTTAAGGTATTCTCCTTTTTCAATTTTACTTTTATAATCATATTCTCCTGCCATAAATCTATTATCTGATATGGCTCGAAATCAACTTCATACTTAATAACAAATTATTTCAATAGATCTCTCTCACTAAATACAATAAAACAAAAACATTTGCGTTCTTTTTGCCACATTTGATAAATTGAAACAAAAGTCTTTAGTTTATGTGTTTATAGAGCCATAAGCTGGCGAAATATTGGATCAGGTGGAAGTCAATTGCGTTCGGAAATAGTCTGTAGTGTCCTTGAGAGCGGTCTGTAGAGAAGTCAGCGGTAAGTCTCCAATCAACTTAGCTATTTTGGAACAGTTGAAAGCAGCACTACCCACATCTATTTTCCGCACGTGATCAGGAATCTCTTTCAGGCTGAAAGACCCTTTCCCCAAAATTTCGATAATCGTTTTAGCCACATCCTGAATTAATATATCCCAGCCATTTACATTGTAAGCGGAAAAGCCTGAAAATGATCTCTGGCTCAATTTTAATATGATTTCTGCCAAGTCTCTCACATAAATCAAAGGCCGTCTTCTCCCGCTGCCGTAAACCACGATTTCTCTGCCAGCCAAAACTTCCCGAATGAAAGAGCCGACTAACCCGATGTCATCACCCTGGACAGGCTGGTTTTCCCCGAAACAATTCCCGAACCTGAGACTTATGGCATGAAATTTATAAAATTTGGAGTAAATCCGAAAGTAGGACTCGGCGGTTAATTTGTGAACACCCTGAATATCTTCTGGCGTCATCGGAGTTTCTTCATTGATTTCAGCAAGATCAGGATTGCCGTACTGGCCCCTGGAACCCAGGTAAATAATTCTTTTACCCGGATAATGTTTCAAGTTTTTAATAAGCTCCAGATGCGAGTTTACGTTTAATGCCAAATCGTATTCCGGGTTCTCAAGCGCCAGGTGATGTGCTGTCCAAGCCATACAATCGATTATAAGGTCGCATTTATCTATAAGCCCACCCAATCCATCCACATCTTCAATTCTCGAGTCAATAAATTCTATTTGGGGAATTACCCGCTGAAGGTTGTTTTTTCTTCCTCCCGTATTCTCAAGGAGTCCGTCAATTACTTTTACATCCCATCCTGCATGAACAAAGCGCTCAGTAATATTACTGCCTATGAAACCGGCCCCTCCCATGATAAGCACAATATGATCCATGCTATTAGACTTTCTTTATGTGTTGAAAATGATTTTTGTAAACATCCTGAGCAGCTTGTAAATCACTAATTTGTCCGATATCGATCCAGTATTCATGCATTAGATATTTGGCAACTTTCATACCTCTCCCAAGCATTTCCTTAATCAACATATCCATGCCGTAATAAGTATTGGATGGTATAATTTCAAAAAGATTCGGTTTTAGAAAATATATGCCGGACAATATCTCATTGCGAAAATCCGGCTTTTCATGAACATCAACAATATAGTCATTTTCACAGACAACCTCACCAAAATTAAATGGTGTTATAATTTCCTTTGTAACAACTGTAATATCTGCATCAATATTCAAGGAAAAATCATAAGCTTTTGCAAAATCCATGGTAGTCAGGATATCACCATTCATTAACAAAAAAGGCTCGTCGAGATGATCTTTCAACAGAGACAAAGGACCACAGGTGCCTAATGGCTTCTCTTCCTTACTAAATGTAATTTTTACATTGTATTTACTGCCATCCCCAAGATAAGTCTGGACATAGTCGGCCATGTAATTTGTGGCGATAAAAATCTCATTAAAACCGTACTTCTTCAGGCTCAGAATTTGAATTTCAAGGACAGAACTCTCTCCGACCGGCAGTAAGGGCTTGGGAATTATTTGTGTAAATGGTTTTAACCTCGCTCCCAGACCACCTGCTAAAATGACTGCTTTCATATGCTATCCTTTAAAGAACTATACAAAAAATTTTCTGGACTTATACACTGAATAAACAGAAAAAATCGTGAAACGAATATTTGCAATAATTGTTCCATGAGATCCCGAATGAAAATTGGAGGCAACATCAAAGGATTTTCATATTTTCAGTCTTAGGTGTCAAAATAGGAAAAGAAACAAATAAAGCCAATTCCTACTATGAAAATAAAATCCGTAGGGGATTATTTTCATCCCTTTCCGAGTGGCGCTTTAGCGTCATGAATGGCTGACTCTATCTAATAGTCGGAATTGATGTTAATCGAACCGTATTATTCAATGGCGGTTGGAGATTTTTTATGCCTTGAGGCTCCGAGAATACCAATCGATAGTGAGCTGAAGCCCTTCGTTGATCGGGACCTTTGGTTCGTAATTTATGAGCTTCCGCGCCAGGTTGATATCGGGACAACGACGGATGATGGGGTCGTTGGAGTTCTCTTCAGGCTCGATATCCGCTTCGATTTTTGCCGCAGCCAGGAGACGGCGGGCCAGTTCCCCGATCGTCATTTCCTCTAAATCGTTTCCGATATTAATTGTCAGATTATCCGCCGAGTCATTGCGCATGACCCTTACAGTCCCCTCGACAGCATCTGAGACATAGCAGAAGGCCCGGGTATGATCGGCCGAATAAACAACCAGAGGATTCTGACCGTCAAGTGCTCTTTGGTAAAGCTGCGGGATAGCATGCTCATAGCCCATTCTTGGCCCGTAAACATTATGGTAGCGCACAATCGAAAATCTCTTCCCTGAAACGGCGCAATACTGGTGCACCGCAAGTTCACCGAATATTTTGCTGCCTGCATAGGCGCTGCGCGGATTGCCGGGGTCAGTGAGCGACAGGGGTACATCCTCCGGAGTGGGGACAGTAAGGTCATGGAATTTCTGGGTCCAGGCGTAAACCTCGCTGGTAGAGGCGAAAAGAAGCTTCTCTCCTCCTCCCCGAGTGAACCAGTCCAGTAATAGCAATGTGCCCAGAGCATTCGTTCTTAAAACGTCATGGGGACGTTTCATGACATTGGCCACACCGATAACAGCAGCAAGATGGTATATTTCATCATAAAACCTATCAAGTCTTGCATATGTTTTTTCTTCTGCTATGTCCCCGGAAACAATACGCACATTCTTAGGGTTGAGAAGCTCTTCCAGATCTTTATCCAGCCTGCCCCGCTCGAAGTTATCCAGCAGGACGATTTTGTTTCCCTGCTCTTTCGAAAGCCGCCGGGCCAGATGATAGCCGATGAAACCGGCCCCTCCTGTGATCAATATCAGCCTTTCAGTTACTTTGGACACTGGTACCCTCTTTTTCGCCAATGACCTTTTCCCACTCCTGACAACCGGCATCCTGACTTGTGGAGTGCCTCGGCCTTTAAATCGGATATGATGTTTTGAGTATCAACGATAAAGGGGGATTTGACAAAATAGTCGATCATCTTTTCGGCTGTCAGGTCCAGATAGGCGCGGTGGCCAACAGTGAAAACAATCCCGTCAGCACGCCGCAGGGCTGTGGTTAAATCCTGTGTAATAGCTATTTCAGGTTTTTCATCCCAATGCATGACATAAGGATCGTGGACGATCAGTTCAGCCTTGGCTTTTATCAGTTCGTCGATAAAAATTTCGCTCGGAGAATTACGGGTGTCCGCCAATTCTGGTAAATAACTGACACCACAGACCGCTATTTTCCTGCCTGCCAGAGATCCATCGCCCAGTTCCAAGAGCAAATCCAAGGTATGCAACGGCATCCTGTGGTTGATTCTCAGAGCCTCCAAAGTCATTTCCAGGACCACATTCGTATCGAACAGATGTTTTGCCCCCCATTGGACCAGAAGGGAATCCTTGGTCAGGCAGTATCCACCCACCCCGAAGCCTGGCAGGCGCATGTTGTCATGGGTCCCTTTACGCACTCTGATAGAATCAATCACCGAAAAAAGATCGATTCCTATTTTTTCCGCAAGCAGCGTCCATTCGTAAATGAAGGCAATGTTAACCTGGCGATAGGAGTTCTCCAGGAGCTTGGCGAGTTCCGAGGCAGTCGGCTCTTCCAGCCTGTAAAGCGGGTAATTGGCAGTATCAATGAATGAAGAGAGAAATTTTTCAGCCTTGCCAGCAGATGATTCATCAATGCCGGAAAATGTGCGCCAGAACCTGCGGATAGAATCAACGTAATCGGGGCCCGGCATGACACGTTCATAGGCATGTGCCAGAGATAATGGCTCAGAGACACCCCTTCGTTCGCGTTCCTCTTTAAGTACAGGCAGCACTAGTTTTTCACAAAATCCTATTGGAACAGTAGTCTCTACAAGTACTAAAGCATTGGGTTTCATGGAACGTCCTATGGTGCGAATACTCGACTCGAAGGTTCGAAGATCGACTTGGATCTCTTCAGGAGCCACCCTTAGCGGGTCTCGGACATCTAATGGAATATCAACAATAATCACGTCGGCTAGTGCATATGTCTGCTCGCTTACCGTGGCGCAAAGATTTCCGGTTTCGCAGACTGCCTTTTCGATAAGTTTTTGCAGTTGTGGATCTGGAGAAATAATGGGCGTTTTCCCATCGTTCAGGCAGGCCACCTTCCAATAATGCTCTGGAGTCGGCAAATCCACGCCGATTACAAAATAGAGTGGTTTTTGTGATGAATCAACAGCATCGGCCACGGCGGCTACAACGGCCGCGCCCACGAATCCCAAACCCTGAACGACTACGACCTGCCGCCCTTGCCGGTTGTAATTCTCCGCCCTTTCCACAAGCTCATGAAAGGAAGTTCGAACTTCCCGCTCGCTGGGTATTTCGTATACTCTTCCATCAGGAGCTACAGATAACCTATTTTCCATCCTGTCAGGCATATCCTTTTTTTTCTAATATCTCGTTTTCAGGAAAATATTTCGATATCGGCGGAAGCTCATGTGAAGAAATTTATTTCCTTATTCAACACTGGGAATACAAAAGAAATCAACGGCTGCTGTTTTCTTCTCTCCATTGTTTACCTCGGTAAATCTCAAATTGGAATATAGGCTTTTGAGCGTTTTAAAAAGCTTGCTGAGAACTTGAATACCCTGGATAAATTTGACATCCAATCAAGACTGTTACCGGATATAAAATACTACCAATCGTTCGACATTGGAAAAAGAAGCAAATCAAAAACGGATTTTCAAATTTATCAAAGAGTCACAACTTTGTTTTAAGATCTTTTTACTATATCAGGGTAAAAACTTGAATTAGAATACTTTTGTGTCAATTGAAAGTCAAGAACATATTGTGCTGCTTTTGAAAGAGTCTTCAATCAATGTTTTGCTGAATTTTGATTAACTTATTAAAAGCCTGGTTGAATTCGTTTAAGCTTGATATTTACGGGTTTAATCTATCTTCTAAAATTTGAAAATTGAACTTATATTATTTCAATCGGTTGCCATGGCTCAGAACAAGAACCTCTATCTTTTTTATTTTGAAGGAGTTGTTAAATATTGTGTGTGGCTTTTACAAAAGGAGTACCAAATGACCCGTTTTCTTAAAGAAGTCAACGAGCAGCCGGAAGCCCTGCGGACCCTGGCCTCTTTTTACAGGGCGGAGGGAGCCGCACTGCTCCAGGAATGGTACAGGCTTTTGGACAAATACCACTGTGTCGTTTTCTGCGGCATGGGAACCAGCGAGCATGCTCCGCTTCTGATCCAGGAAGAGTTACTCGGGCTGGGCAAGGCGGTGAATATTTACGATGCCGGGGAGTTCCTTCACTATCTGCTGCCTAAAGCTGATACCGGCGCTCTCTATATTCTTGTTTCCCAGTCTGGTGAAAGCGCGGAAACCAAAAAGGTGACCGAATCTCTTGCCGGTAAAGCCAGGATCGTGGTTCTGGCTAACGCCGAGAACAGCACCATGGCGCGCCTTGCAGACCTTTTTCTCCCCATCAAGGGGGGAGAAGAGGCCTCAGTGACCAACAAAACTTATCTCAACACTCTGGCGCTGCTTTACCTGATAGCAGGCGGTTCACTTAAAAAGCTTGGGCAGGTGGCCGAATACTTGAGCGTCTCTTGCAAAGAAGAAGAGATTATCCAGGCGGCCGAATTCATGGGCCCGGCAGACTCGGTACATTTTATCGCACGCGGTCCGGCTCTGGCGGCTGCCCGGCAAATGGCGCTGACTTTCATGGAGGGAGCCAAGACACATGGTACCGCTTTTACCGGAGGCGCTTTCCGTCACGGGCCGTTCGAAGTCGTAGGCGAGGGTCACCGGGTCGTTTGCCTGGCGCCTGAAGGGAAGACATCAAGCCTCTGCCTGAAGATGGCAGGGGAGATAGCCGCCGCAGGCAGCCGGGTCGTACTCTTTACGGATCTGGAGAAAGCGCCGGAGCATAAAAATCTCCGCACTATCCGCCTGCAGTCATTCTCCGATGAAAAGCTCTTCCCATTAGCGCTGACTGTGATCCAGTGTTATTTCCTGCACCATGTGGCCCGCCTGCGGGGTTTTGAGGCTGGTGTTTTCAACCTGGCAAGCAAGGTGACTACTGTTCAATGACAGACCGACTTCCCAGATCAGCATTCCCGGTGCGGTTGATTCATGGAGAAGAATGAAACCGGTTTACCGCTAAGGATGAAGCCCGCATATCTGGCTGCGAAAGCCAGTCGCGACTCTCTCAAAAATAAGCTACAGCAGCCGGATAATATCCGGAGACATTCCTGCTCAATAAAAAAAGGCCTGAATACTTATGGATAATCCGGGCTACGGACTACTTTTAGGCGGGGGACTTGCCGGAAAAGGGGCGAGAATTTTGCATAGATTACCATCCGTGTGCCGGATGGGCCTGTGGAGCTCAATAATCTCTTTTTTAAGTACCGGGCTGCGCTCGATGCAGTCGATATCATCACCCAGGCTGCGGGTGATCCGCATGTTGATACCGATATAGAAGCTTTGGTTCTGATGCATATCATGGAAAATTTTTACCGGAAAATGATCGGGTTCAGCCGAGCGGACCACCGAGAAAATCGACTGCAGTGTTGCGCGGAATGACTTGGAAAGGCTTATTTTAAGCAGGTTCACCTCAGGATTGTTGAGCTCTTTGAGCATCATCAGGATAGTCACTCTGAGCAGGTGGAAAAGGGCCGCCTCATCCATGACCTCTACCTCCTGTAGTCTTTGCTCTTCATGCTCCTTGAGGCCAGCCACTTTTTTCTCTTTAAGGCCGGCAGCGACTGCCTTATCCGGCTTCTCCTCCTCGAACAACAGGACGCCGCCGGCGACAACGAAATTCACCAGGCTCGCCGATATTTTGAGTTTGTCCTGCTCGAGCTTTTCCTTGTTCGAAATTTTCCCGTCAACAAGGTGGCGGTTCAGCGCATCGCGGAACACCTTACGCACATTAACCACCTTGCGCGTAAAGGCTTCCGATACCGGCTGGGCTGTGGTGGTTTTCTCTTCAGCCAAAAGAACATCCTTTAAATAATCTAATTTACTAAAATCAAAGAGGTTAGGCTCAGATTCGTTTCCATTTTATTATATTAAAGCATTCTTTGTCAAGTACTTTACTAATATCGCCGTTGTATCACCCCTTCCACAACTCATTCCATGTATATTCCGCCTGCTGCACTTAGCCCCAAACACGGGTGAACAGGGCTTGAGTTTAAAGTCTTGTCTTAAGTGAATTATTTTGTATATTTATTGGACTTTTTACGTTTTTTATTTTTAATACTCGAGATTATTCCGGTGCGTGGAAAGCCACTCCCTTTTCGAGATTAAGCAGGACAAATTAATTTCAGGAGGCCTGGTGAACATTCTAGTTTGTGTCAAGCAGGTGCCGGATACGGAAGCCCGGGTGCAGATCGCCGGGGAGGGAAAATCGATCGACATCCAGGATGTCAATTTCATCCTTAACCCCTTTGATGAGTTCGCAGTGGAGGAAGCACTGCTGACCAAAGAGAAAGTCGGCGGTGAAGTTACGGTGATCAGCCTGGGAAATGAATCAGCCGGCAGCGTGATCCTTACTGCAATGGCCATGGGCGCTGACAAGGGGCTCCTGCTGAAGACAAACTCGCAAGCCGATGATCCCTTTCAGGTGGCCCGTGTCCTGGCCGCCCAGATCGCCGAAACAGGTTTCGAGGTGGTGTTTTTCGGCAAACAGGCGGTAGGCAACCAGCACGGGCAGGTAGGGCTCCTGGTGGCCGAGCTTTTGGGTGTGCCGGCTATTTCCGAGGTCAGCGAGCTTGAAATAGACCAGAAGAGCGCCAGGGGCAAGCGCGAGATAGAGGGAGGAAACGAAATATTCCAGTGCAGCCTGCCGGCTGTCTTTACAACGCAGAAAGGCCTTAACGAACCGCGCTACCCATCCCTTAAAGGGAGAATGGCCGCCAAGAAGAAGCCGCTCGATATAAGGGCAGTCGAGCTTGCGGAAGCCCGGTTCGTGATCGAATCTCTCAGCTATCCGCCTCAGCGGCCTCGCGGGCGCATTCTGGGCGATGGGGCGCAGGCTGCGGCCGAGCTGGTACGGTGCCTGCGCGAAGAAGCCAAGGTTATCTGAAAAGCTCTCTGCCTTGGGACTCTTTAGATTCTTATCTCTACTGGAAGGAGAACCATAGATGGCGCTGAATGTCCTGGTTTTCGCCGAAACCACAGACGGGCTCAGTTTAAAAAAATCCACCAGGGAAGCCCTGGGTGCAGGCCGCAGGATAGTTGACAAGACCGGCGGGGGCGAGGTCTCCGCAGCGCTGCCAGTGGTTAGTTCCGGTGAGCTGCCTGCCGCTCTTGCCGCCTGGGGCGCGGACAGGGTACTGGTGGCAGAATCAAGCGAGTTCGCCAGCTACAGCCCCGGCGGTTTTACGGCGGCTGTTGTGGCCGCAGCCCGGAAAACGCAACCCTCTGCCATCCTGATAGGCGGCACTGCCCACGGGAAAGATTTGACTCCCCGCTTAAGCGCCCGTCTCGAAGCGCCTGCGGCAACCGACTGCATCTCGATTGAGATCGAGGGTGATAAAATTTTCGTTTTACGTCCCGCCTACGGGGGCAAGGTGCAGATGAAAGTCGGTTTCGGCAAGCTTCCCGCTATCCTGGCCTTGCGTCCTAATGCCTTCGAGGCTCTGCCTGAGGACAGTTCGCGCAAGGCGGAGGTGGAAACGCTCGAGGTGCCTCTGGAGGAGAAAGACCTGGCTCTTAAAATCACAGGCACAGAGAAAAGCAAGTCCGAACGTCCCGATGTTGCCGAGTCTGATCTAGTCGTTTCCGGGGGCCGGGGCATGCGGGAATCCGAGAACTTCCGGCTGCTCGAGGAGCTGGCTGAAGCGCTTGGCGCCGGAGTCGGAGCGAGTCGCGCCGCGGTTGACGCCGGCTGGCGCCCACACGGAGATCAGGTCGGGCAGACCGGAAAGTTCGTCAGTCCCTCGCTTTACATCGCCTGCGGCATAAGCGGGGCAGTCCAGCACCTGGCCGGGATGATCGGCTCCAAAGTGATCGTGGCTATCAACAAGGATCCGGATGCGCCTATATTCAAAGTGGCCAACTATGGTATCGTGGGTGATGTTTTCGATGTAGTTCCCGCAATCATCCAGGAACTGAAAAAGAACGCCTGAGCCATGACCCGGCTGTTTCCCTGGTACGGGTTTAATTATTTTCCAAGTGCTTCATGTTATCTGCTCTTTAAACGCTCGGAGGGAGAATTTGTCCGAGGAAAAATTCGACTGCATAGTAGTCGGGGCCGGCCCTTCAGGTATCGCCGCTGCGCTTACCCTGGCCCGCGCCGGTCTGGAGGTGGTGGTTCTCGAACGCGGCGAATATCCTGGAGCAAAAAATCTTTTCGGCGGCATTCTTTTCACTACCATAATCAACCGTCTGCTGCCCGGGTTCTGGAAGGACGCCCCGGTGGAACGCCATGTCACCAGGCGCAGGTTCAGCATCTTGAATGCCGACAGTGAGCTGGCTGTGGATTTTGCCTCCGGGCGCTTCGATATGCCGCCGTTCAACAACTCTTTCATAGTGCTGCGCGGCCGTTTTGACCGCTGGTTCGCACAAAAAGCGAAAGAGGCCGGGGCCGAGATCATCCCCGAAATCGTGGTGGATGATTTTATCCGCAGGGACGGCAAGGTGGTGGGGATACTAGCCCGCGGCGAAGGCGGCGGGCACGATGAGCTGTTCGCTGATGTGGTGATCTGCGCAGAGGGCGCGAACAGCCTGCTTGCAGAAAAATCAGGCCTGCGCCGGAAGATGACTCCGGGCAACCGGGTGGTTGCAGTCAAAGAGATTATCAAGCTCTCGCGGGAGATCGTGGAAGACCGTTTCCACCTCGAAGGCGAACAGGGAGCGGCCTGGGAATTTTTCGGCGAGGCGGTAAAGGGCGCTGTAGGCTCGGGGTTTATTTACACCAACCGGGACAGCATCTCTGTGGGTGTGGGCTGCACAATCGAGGATCTTATCGAAAAAGGAATCTCCCCCAACGACATGCTCGAACATTTCAAAGCCCATCCGAAGGTGCGCGCCCTGGTGCGCGGCGGCGAGGTAATCGAGTACTCCGGCCACATGATCCCGGAAGAAAGCTATGACGAGTTGCCGGAGATGGTGGATAACGGTTTGATCCTGGTGGGGGATGCCGCGGGTCTGATCAACTCGAGCATTTACCACGAGGTGACAAACCTGGCCACTGCCAGCGGTGTTTTCGCCGCTGAAACCGTGATCGAAGCCAAGGAAAAGGGAGATTTCTCGAAAGCCAGCCTGCAAACTTACCGCAACAAGCTGGAGGATTCTTTCGTTTTAAAAGACATGTTCCACTTTCGCCGTGTAATCGGCTTTCTCAAGAATCATAAACAGTTCTTGAATGAATATCCGGACATTTTTATCGACCTGGCAGCGGACTATTTCACGGTCAGCGAAACGCCCAAATTGCAAGTGCGTAAAGAGGTAATGCGCAAGTTCCGCAAGCGGATAAAATTCGTGCCTTTCCTGCGCGACATGTGGAAAGCCAGAGGAGCGATGCTATGAACGAGAAAAATTCCGTGAGCCCGGTGGATAAAACCCCGGTGCTCTCGCTTGAGGATAAGCTGGGGCTGGTGAAGCGTAAGATCGACAAAAACAGCCATATCGAGGTTGATCAGGAACTCTTTAAAAACAGCTCTGACAGGCCGATCCTTTTTATTTGCCCGGCCAAGGTATACGAGGAGAACCCGGAGACCGGAGAGTGCCTGGTCAATTTCGAGAACTGCCTTGAATGCGGAACTTGCCAGGTGGCCGCGAGAGACTGTGTAAAATGGAAAAACCCGCAGGGAGGATTCGGGGTGAGCTTCAGTCTGGGCTAGACTACAGATAAAAAGACTCTTACAGAGCAAAAAGCGGATCGAACGGCAATCTCATGGAGCAGCCGCCGGGTCCGCTTTTTAATTTCCCTTAACCCTGAAGAAAAAAATAAAAGACACAAGCAAAAAGCTACTTTCCCTGGATATCTGGCAGCCCCATTCCCTACCTGAACCTGCGCTTTAAGCGGGGACCGTCCCGCAGGGATACCTCTCTGCGCTTCTGGCGTTCCTCCCGGGTTTCCAACTTGCGCAAATCGGAGCGCCGGGCGCCGCCCACCTTGAACTGGGCAACGCGGCTCCCGCGCTTCAGCCGGCTGTTTAACGTGCTGAACACAATGAAATAAAGCCCACCGACTATTACTATCAGGATAATCAAGATTAATTTCATAGAGCTGATCTCCGTGGCTGTCTCTCCCTTTATTTATCTTATATCCGATAATACCCTGTGTCAACTGTCCAGTTCCACGAGAGAAACCCTAACTGTTTCCTCCAGGGACCTTAATCCCGTTTACGACCGCAGCCGTTTCGGTCGTTGGACCCGGTAGTCAATTCTGAAAGCGCCCTCGAATCATTCCCTTGTTTCATCGGCAAACCTCATATCGGCATCCTGAAATCCGGTCTTCCGGCAGTACTCGTCGAAAAGCTGGAAATAGTTCTGGCGCAGGCCCTGCTCGGGATCAAGCCCCAGGGCGGCGGAGACGGCTTCTATTTCCCCGGGGCCTGCCTCGAGCTCGAGGAAAAAACCCATATGCGGCAACTGATCGATCTCTGCGCTTACCTGAGGGCCGCGGGTGAAATGTTCCCGGTATTTTTCGTAGACCCTTTCCCTGGTAAACCCGAGTTTGTGCAGGATGTGACGCATTGTCTCGAAATCGCCGAGCTCAAGCTCACTCTCGGACTTCACTTTGAACCTGGGGCTGCGGTCTGCCTCTGAAGGCGGCTCTTTGAAAGTCAGCTTTACCTTTCTGTCGCGGCGCAGCCTAAGGAGACAATCGCCGGAGGCGAGCTTCAGTTGGGGGGTATCAAAGACAATATTAAGCTCAAAAACTGTGCCTTGCGAAGAGAAACCCAGCTCGAGGAGCCGCCTTTTTGTCTCTTCAGGACTGGTGAGAGGGAACTTGAGTTCAATCTCTGTCTGGCTCATACGACTCAAAACACACTCTCCACTGGCTTGAGGTTCCGGGCTTTTAGTGAATTTAACCTATTTGCGGCGCAAATGAAAGTCAGCTTAATATTGCCTCATCTCCTGAAGCAGACTATCTTTTGAACCGGCGCAAAAGTACAGCCTGGTCTGCAAGCTGCATAGGCATGGCACGCTCTTGCCTGTGCAAGATTTACGCTACAAGGCGCCGCGTCTTTCAATCAAACGGTAAATATGTTAGTGAGAGTTGAATGGAAAAGCTCCTAGTCTCAGCCTGCCTGCTGGGTGTGGCTTGCCGTTACGATGGAAGCAGTCTGGATGAAACAGAGTGCAAAGAAAGGGTGGAACGCCTCAGCAAACGCTATCATCCCGTGCCTGTGTGCCCGGAACAGACAGGAGGTCTGCCTACTCCGCGTAACCGGATGTCTTTCAGCCTGCTGCCGGGTGATGATCCGGCGAAGCCTTACGGTGAGGTGTTAGACGCCGGGGGTGTGGACAGGACTGGAGCCTTGAAGGCGGGAGGGGAATCCTGCGTCAAACTGGCCCGGCTGCTCGGGGTCAGGCGGGCCTTGCTTAAAGAGCGCAGCCCTTCCTGCGGCGTGAACGCTGTTTACCTGAGAGAGAAGAAAGTCAAGGGGGAAGGAATCGCGGCAAGGCTCCTTCGCGAAGCCGGGATCGAGGCAGTCTCCGATGAAAACGAACAAAAGTTGTATGGAACGATAATTGCTCAGCGTTAAAAATCACTCGAAAACATGTCCTGGTGGTTTTTTTCTTGCCTTATAGGCGATGGTTATTATCTTAAGTATTGCGAAAGGGTCAATTTAAACCATAATCAGGGTCGGCATGATATATTTCAGCGGCATATCGATCAGGCATCTCGAAAAGTGGGACATTCCGGACGACAATCCGCGGTTCGCCTCGGTCAATGACTGCTACCGCATGTTTCTGGGAATGCACTTGAAAATGATGCGCTCAGACCAGGAATCGGTCGATCCTCATTATAACCACTACCTGGCCTGCGTCGAACATTTCAACAGCCATTTGAAACTGAGTTACAGGGAGTACAAGAATGTGGTGGCGACTTTAGTAGATCTCTATCAGCAGTATTTCAGAAATACCAATCCCAGGCGGTGCCAGAACACCCTGGACAATATCGGCAAATTTGAACGCCTCATCTATCTCTTCACGAACAAAACCTTCCCCACTCAGGCCACAAATATCAGCAAATAGCCGCTATTACTGAATCTTAACGCCCAATGCCTGTTAGCTGTCCATAAATCGTTACATTAATATTCAGGTAATTTTTTCCGTTTCAGGCTCCTGCAAGCCGGTATTTTTTGCCTCCGGGTGTTTACAAGGTACTTCCGGCAAGCGAAAAACGGAAAGGAACCGGCGTTGAATAAATTCAGGGCAGCATCACTGCTGAGAGGATATAAATGACCAGTGCGCCTGATAAGCCCATGAGAGCTGTGGCTGTTGTGAAGACCCGGTAAGCGGTGGTTACCGGTATGCCGGCCATTTGCGAGACCACCCAGAAATAGCTGTCATTGGCGTGGCTCACAGCCATTGCGCCGCAGCCGATAGCGACCACAGCCAACTCCGGTCCCCAGCCGGCCGAGCCCAGGCCGAGGGGCTCGAGAAGCGGCAGCACGATAGCCGCGGAGGTTATCATCGAGACAGTGCTCGAGCCCTGGGCGCTTTTCAAGGCCGCTGCCAGGACAAAGGGGACCAGCACGCCCGCTTTCCAGGTCCCGAGAACTTCCTGCAGGGTTTTGCTCAGCTCCGAGGACCTGATAACCTGGCCGAAAGCTCCTCCGGCTGCAGTAACCGCCAGTACCATGGCGCAGGATCTTAACCCCTCGGCCAGCCACGACCTGCGTGGCGCTCCGCGCCAGGCCAGGGTGAAGCTCAGGGAAAGGCCCAGGCCGAGTGCGAACACCGGATGGCCTGCTCCCTTGATCAGGCTGGCTGCCGCACCTTCTCCGAAAGGCATGGTCTCAAGACGGGCCAGCGAACCGAGAGTGATTAAAAGAAGGGGCACAAGAATCGGCAGCACGCTGCGCCAGGCCGAGGGCAGTTTCACTGCGGAAGGTTTTTCCACCTCAAGCTCAGGTTCTGAAGCAATCCCGGTTTGTTCATCCGGCAGCTTTTCCCTGGCGAAGCGCATGGACCAGAAATGGCCCACCAGGGCCAGGATCAGCGCTACCGGCAGCCCGAGAATGATCACCCGTCCGAGATCCGCGCCGAGGGCCTGGGCTGCAGCGATCGGCCCAGGTGTGGGCGGCACCAGGCAATGCGTGGCATACAGGCCTGTGGCCAGGCAGACCGCCAGCGCGAGACGCCCCGCAGCAGCCCGGCGGGCAAGCTCGCGCACCAGGGGGACCAGCACTATGAAACCAGAGTCGCAGAATACCGGAACCGAAACAATGAAACCCGTAAGGCTGAGCGCAAGCCCTGTCCGTTTCTGTCCGACAGCGCGCAGCATGGCCCCGGCAATCGCCCCGGAGGCCCCTGTCCGCTCAAGGAAAACTCCGATCATCGCCCCGAAAATGATCACCAGTCCGATACTGCCCAGAGTATTGCCGAAACCCTGATTGATTGTCACCAGAGTATTCTCGATTCCCATTCCCGAGGCCAGGCCGAAAACAAAGGCGCAGGCCAGAAGCAGCAAGAATGCGTCCGCCTTCCAGCGGCCTGTGGCTACCATGATCAGGATCACCAGAATAATTAGAATTATGCCCAGCGCTGTGCCGCTCATCGCTTTACTCCTCGAAATCACGTTCGCACACGATCAGATAGAGGGATCAAAAAATCAGCAGTCAATATAGCTTTGGCCTGAACTCCCTGTCAATCCGATTTTGGCTCCCGGGCGCCAAAATTTAAATGCTCTCGAATCATTGTTTTTTTGGCAGGTAGAATTTATTTTAAGCCTTCCGGCGTAACGAGCCGAAAACCTGAATCCAAAGCAGGCCCGAAATGGCGAACCGCGTGTGCCCCTGGTGGATGGCGTATACTTTCGACCACCCTCTGCGCAAGCTCTTACAATCCCCGGAGAAGATTTTAGGCCCATACCTCGAGCAGGGGATGACTGTGCTCGATCTTGGCTGCGGGATGGGATTTTTCTCGATCGCTATGGCAGAGATGATCGGAGCCGGCGGGAGAGTGATAGCTGTTGACTTGCAGCCGCAGATGCTCGAGGTGCTGAGAGCCCGGGCCGAAAAGAAAGGGGTGGGAGACAGGATCATCACCCGGGCTTGCAAGCCCGAGAGTCTCGATGTTACTGAGAGAGTCGATTTCGCCCTGGCCTTCTACATGGTGCACGAGGTGCCGGACAAAGGCGCTTTTCTGGCCCAGGTTGCCGCATCTCTCAAGCCCGGAGCAAAGTTTCTCCTGATCGAGCCGGGTATGCATGTTTCCCCGGCCTGTTTCAACGAAACCATAGAGCTGGCCGGAAAGACAGGCTTGAGGCCGATCGGCAGCCCTAGGATCAGACTCAGCCGAACATGCCTTTTTAAAGCCGGATGACAATTGAGCTTTTTTTTAAACCTTTGAAAAATATCATAATTTTACCTGATGAACATTGCCAGCTTTTTATAACGCTATAAAAATAAATGTATTATTGTAGGGGCGGGTTTGAAACCCGCCCGTACAGATAACATTTTACCCTTTTACCTGGGATTTTTTCAAGGTCTCTGATTCTGATACAGCTTTAAATTCCGGACTGATCACCGGGTTTCCCTGCCGAGCGCCTCGTTTTCATAGAGTACCACCGCTGGATTCTTCCAGCCGATCGAGATGATATCGAGGTCTCCGTCGTTGTCGATATCCACGGTTTGCGTCCCGTCGTGATGTTCATCCCCTGTATAAACGAGGTGTCTGCTCCAGCGCTCTCCAAGGCCGTCCAGGTTCTCGAAAACAAAGGTTTTTGCAGTCCAGGGCTCGGCATAGTTGTGCTCCCCGACAACCACATCCAGGTCGCCGTCCCTGTCCAGGTCTGCTACATCGAGGCTCATCGGGCCGACCACCCGGGCGATCAGATGCTCGATCCATTGGCCCTGTGAGGGCAGGATATTCTCGTACCAGGCGAGCTTGCCGGGTACATTTATCGCTTCATAACCCACCACTGCATCCAGCCGTCCGTCATTGTTCATGTCCGCCAGGCGGTTCCTATCCGGGGACTCTTCTGTCTCGAACAGCCTGTGCACGCTCAAGTCTCCGTCTTGGTTGGCGATCCAGAGGGTGCCCAGAAGGAGATCCAAATTCCCGTCGGAGTCGATATCGCCAACAGAGAGCTGCTCGTCCTGGGAGACATCGGAAATTTTCATCCAGGACCATTCCCCGGTTTCCGGGTCATCCGGCAGTGTGAAAAGCTGCAAGCCCTTTCCCTCGGCGTGCCAGGAGAGCGCTATGTAAATCGTACTACCCGGCCGGGCCACTGCTATCCCCTGGAGAAAGTCGCCGTCCGCTCTCTGGATGTTCTCCAGCACTTTAAAGGAGCCTGAGCCCTGATTATGCGCCCAGACAAAATCCGGGCTGGCCTCCGAGCCTTTGCCTGTGGTGCCCAGAACATCGAGCAGCCCGTCACCGTCGAAATCATACACCGCAGCCATGTTGCGCAGCGGCTCCCCGAACGCTTTGCGCTCCCAGGCGCCTCTCGGCGTACCCGGATTTTTGTACCACCAGCCCCCGGTGATTATATCGCTTAAGCCGTCACTGTCCAGGTCCCCGGAGGTGATAAAAACAGAGCCCCAGGGCTTCGCGGGATCGACCACACGGCGCTGCCAGGGCCCGATCCCGAGCTTGACCGGGTTGTAAAGGTTGTTCCGCCAGATTTCTAGATAGGCCAGGCTGTCCTGAACCACGGACTGCCAGTTCGCCCCGAAAATGTCCATATCGCCGTCGCCGTCGAAATCCGCCACGCGCAGGAAATGGGAGCCGGTGTTGGAGATCACCTGCTTTTTCCATTCCAGGGCGTTTTGCAGGTTGAGATAAACGATAACCTCATCCGGGTCAGGCGACTGGTGCATCTCGGCTGTGACCACATCCGGGTCGCCGTCATCGTCCATATCTGCGATTCGCAGGCTGTGGCCTTTCTGGAGCAGGGTGTCGATCACGTGTTCCGGCCAGTTGTCCGCGGTCGGGTCTGGGGGCGTTTCGAGCCAGGATATTCTATAGTCGCCTTCGGATTGAGTGAGCACGACATCCAGGCGGCTGTCGAGATTCATATCAGCGAGCTGCGCCACAGCATCCTCAGGCCAGTCTGCGAAAACGTGCTCTGTCCAGGGTCCGCCTGCAATATCTCCGGTGCCCTCATACCACCTGCCGCCAGTTGCCACATCCAGATCGCCGTCCGAGTCGAGATCCCCGATACAGAGACCCTCGCCGTGCGGGCAGTCGACAACTCTCCGTGTCCAGGAATCGGGACCTTTCTGTTCCCAGAAAACGAGTTTGTTTCCTTCCCTGGTGCCGAAACCGCTCTGGCCCCGGGATACAATGTCCAGATCCCCGTCCCTGTCCAGGTCTCCCACCTCGATATCATGGGCCCGGGGTGCCCCGATAAGGTGGAGCTTCCAGGCCCCTGTAGCGGGATTCCCTTTCGGCCCGGGGTTCTCGTACCATTCAAGCCGGTTTTTGGTATAGTATTCCGAGATCACCACATCCCTGTCCCCGTCCCCGTCCAGATCGGCTGTCTCGGCATCGCAGCTCCAGGTGCCTGAGGGCGCAATCAGGCATTTCTCCCAGCGCGGGGCGCGGTACCAGAGGAGCGGGCCGCCAGCGCTCGATGCGGCAATCACATCCACCAGCCCGTCGCCGTCAATGTCCCCTGCTGATTTGGTATGGGGGTTCTCCGGGCCGTTCTCGTCAATAACAATGTGCTCGAAAGGAATTCCGGTCATGCCGCTGAACGCCGCGCCGTCATTGAGCCAGATATCGAGCCGCGGGGTCTCCCAGTTATAGGGCTTGCCGAGAATGTCCATATCCCCGTCGCCGTCCAGGTCCGCTACCCTGGACTCATGGTTGCCGTAACCCTCGGCGACTATCACAGTTTCAAACCGGCCTTCGCCATTACCCAGGAAAGCGTAGATTTTGGCGTCCGGGTTGCCGTTATTGAGGCGCATCTCTGCGCAGAACACGTCCAGGTTATTGTCGCCATCCAGGTCTGTTATCTGAAGGCTGTGTCCGTGCCAGACATCGTGGCCCAGGAGGTCGCGGCCGATCCAGTTGCCGTCCTTCCACTCGTACAATTTGATCGGCCCTACGCCGTCACCGATCACGAAAACCACCTCCGGACGCCCGCCGGGTATCAACTGTCCGGCAGCCGCGCGGGTGAAATGCTGGGAAGCGTCAATCGGTTCGGCTTTAAAGGTCTTTCCAGTCACATGTTTGAACCAGCGTCCGCCGCCGACTATGTCGAGCTTACCGTCCCCGTCGATATCCGCCCCTGCCAGGCCTTCATGCTCGTTGTCCCGTTTCCAGTCCGGGATTTCCTTATCCCCTCCGGTTTCCTCCAGCGGGTTCCAGCTATAGATAGCCGCGAGCTCCCAGGGTCCGGTATTCAAAGGATCATCCGGGATCTCAGCCAGAAAGAGCTTTTTGGCGTTCTGGTTCCAGAAAACGAGCTCGGCTTTCCCGTCTCCGTCGAAATCTCCGAACATCTGGTCGTGATGCTTGCCTGCGCCCCCGGATTTGATTTCGCGGCGCACCCAGGGCTTATCATAACTGTAGTCTGGACAGGGGTTTTCCCACCACCAGACCTTGTTCGAGGAATAATCACCGCCCATCACGATGTCGGGATCGCCATCCGAGTCAATATCGTAATATGCACCGCCGGCCTCGACAGCGAGAGTGGTGGAATCGATAACGAATCTCGTCCACCCATTCGCCTGCCGCCTGTACCAGACCATCGAGGGCGGCGCTGCGCGGCAGCCGATCAGCATGTCGTTCACGCCGTCTTTATCGATATCCAGCACCAGGGAGGCGGTCTGCTGAGTGGAGCTGCCGGGTACAGGCAGGTCTCCTTTTACAGTCGAGAGGTGGGTCCAGGCTGCGGCGGTACTTTTTTGAGCGATGGGCTTTTTCCCTGCCGGAGCGCATGAGAGAAAGGCGACCAGCAGAAGACACAGTAAGCGATACATGGTCGAGCCTCCAATCGAATGGTTTAAAGCCCCTTTCCGGGCCCCAGAATCCGGCTTCCGGCACGGTCGCTCTTCCTGCGCTTTGAGAGGAGCGATTGTAACCCGGGAAATGTTTACATGAAAATCCCCTTGAGAGGAGTGGGGCGCGAAGCGGAAGGGGTGTGGCTTCTTGATTTTCATGCTTCGTTGTGCCCAAGAGAGGGCATGATGATTTATGATTATCCTTTCGAATTTCCTCAACTTTCAGGTTTCTCAGGCCACAAAAATGTAATTTACCCCCTCGACATAGCCCAGAAGATCGAGTAACGCGCGCACCCCTGGGCGCGCCCCTTTCTGGCCAACGGCTCCCAGGATCAACCCCGGATCCTTGAGGCCTGTGAGATCCTCGGCCCTGACTACCGGCACTCCGTGAATCTTCTTACCGATCTTCCGCGGGTTGACCTCGATGAGATAGCGCACCTCGAGCCCTGAGGCCAGAATATCCTTAAGCCAGGCTTTCCCGACAGGACCGGCGCCGCAGATCGATACCGGACGTGTTCCATTGTCCAGCTTGAGCTTGACCAGGTAGTGGAGTTTCAGCCTGCGGAAGCTCTCCTCGCTGTAGCGCTGATCTGTGTGGGATGAGCGGGCGGCATGCTCGCGCCAGTAGTGCAGCACCCGCCCCACTCCGCCCAGGCGCCAGCCTGACTCAGCAATGCGAAAGCAGAGGTCGTAATCCTCCGGCAGGCCCTGGAAGTCGCGGTAACCTCCCGCCTGGTCAAAAGCTTCGCGCCTGAGAAAAAATGTCGGGTGGGCCAGGGGGCACTCGATAAAAAGCTCGCGCATAATTCTATTATGTACTACACCAGGGGAATCGCGGCAATCGAGCAGGCTGTTCAGCCAGTTTTCGTAGTAGAGCAGCCCTTCACGCAAAAAGCGCCTCGGGAAATATCTCACCTGCGAACCCACCAGCCCGAGGCCGGGATCGCTCCCGGCGAGCGCAAGCTGCTCTTTCACTCTCTCGGGATGGGCGATGTCATCTGCGTCCAGGCGGGCCAAAAACGCGCCCCGGCACCTGGACTGGCCGGTGATCAGCGCGGCTACGAGTCCCTGGTGGGGGATGGTGACAGGTACTACGCGCGAATCCCGTTGGGCCAGCCTGGCGAGTATCTCGGGGGTCCGGTCAGTGCTGCCGTCATCCACCACCACCGCTTCGAGCCCCGGAGCATCCCGCTGCCTGAGTATCGAGTCCACCGCCCGTTCCACAGTCACGGCGGCATTGTAGACAGGCATAAGAAAACTCACCAGGGGTCCGGCTGCCATAAATGAAGCTTCCCAACTTGAATTATTAAGGTTTTTCCCGGCAAAGATCGAGTGCGCTGGTGGTAACATAGTACTTTGCCAGGAGATTGGCCCATTCCCACTCCGGCACCGGCTCACCGTTCAGGAAGCCCAGGAAGCGGTCAGTGACCTGGCCGAAATGCGCCTCGTGGCCGACCCTGTATTTATCAGGGATCCCGATCCGCCAGAGATCGCCCTCCTTGACTACCGAGATCCCGGGATAGGTGTCTGCGGAGATCCGGCCGATCAAGGCCTTGAGAGGCTGTTCCACAGCCTGTGCCTCCATTCCTGGCGCAGGCTTTACATAAACCTCAGGGAGGTAATTCTGTTCTTTTCCCTGGAGTACCAGGACATGCGCCTTGCTTCCCTTGATGATCGAGTAGTGGGTGTCACCGCTGCCTTCCGGGGCCTCGAAGTTCCACTCCACCTGCACCATCACATTTATCCCCCGGAGCTTGTAGAGCATCCGCCCATTGCAGTAATAGGGCAGCTTGCCGTTTTCATCGAGAGCCAGTTGCGGAGGGAAACCCTCAAGTCCAGTGACTTTCCCGAACTCTTCGCGCGAAAGGATTGTGGGCCAGCGGCTTGCCGATATCATCTCGATATCCTGCTTATAGTCTATCGGTTGTTCCGGGAAAAGGGCCCAGAAAAGCATATCCACCAGGTGCGTGGTCACATCGACCAGGCCATCGCCCTGGACATCCGTGTCGAAAAACCACCAGGGGCGCTTGTTAGGCCTTCCGGCCACGAGCTTGTACAGGTGGTGAACGCTCTTTTTCACTACTGCCGGATCCTCTGCGGTTCCCTCGACCGGCTGGCCGAAAGTCGCCTTGTCGTTCACTATCATGCGCTGTAAGATAGTGGTGACTTCGAAACGCTCGGTCATGATGTCGTAAACCACCAGGCCTTTGGCCTTGGCTTCGGCGATTACAGTTTCCAGTACCGGCAGCTTGCGTGAATCGATCACCCAGGGTTTGTCAGCGAGCACATTGAGTCCGCCCCGCACGCAAGAGAGGATCCGGTCTACCTTGGGCTGGTTGCGGCCAGAGAGAACTGCTATATCGCCGAACTTTTCGTCACCCATCACTTTCTGGTAGTCCGGGCCGAGATAGATCTGGTAGCGCCAGGAAGCAGGGTCCGTTTCCCGGGTGTTGAAAGGAGCGACCCGGGCCATGTGGTCCACAAAATCTTCCCCGACAGGGGCGTAAATTCCGACAAGCGGTGAGACTCCCTTATAACCCGCCCTCTTGAAAACAAGAGCGGCGTGGAAATGCCCGGGATCGAGCACCACAAAATGATGCTCCGATAATGCCGGGGCGGCCTCCTCCCCGGCACCCTCCTCCGTGCCTGGAGCGCCCTCCTGCGGACCTTTTTCGGGTATACAACCGTAAACGAAAGGAAGCAGCAGAAATAAGGTTACCAGCCTGATACGGAAGCTTAACCTGAGCATTACAACCCCCTGTTGAAAAAGATATAGAAAACCAATAAGCTTACCTGGACACTTAATCGTGAGGAAATGTATGCGGAATTAAATATTATCTCGATCTGCCTGATTCTCAAAATAATTCTGTAGAGGAGCAAGATCAAGAAAGTCAACCGGCTCTGGCACGGGATGGACTGATTACCTTTTCAGCATGAATCAGACACTAAAGAAACAGTCCTGGCTGGTAAACGGCTGTTCTGCCCCGCCTCGAGAGCCTGGAGCTGATAATTTCCTCCATTTGTGCCGGACTCTATGTGCTGCATACTCTCTATAATGCTTGACACTTGTGACAGCGAATAGTATAAACTTCAACAGAAAAGATTTACTGCCGCCCTTAGGCTCTGTCACTTTAACCTGTGGCACTGATGCCTTTGCCAATCGCCCGGTCAGAGCTTTTCATAACACTTAAAGGAAAACGGTAAAGTACAGGCCTTGATCCATAAAAAGCCTGTGGATAATTTTTCAGTCTGTCGTTATTATTAGCGCTGTGGTTGAGAACGGACTCTTTCAAATACCGTTTTTCCGGCCCGGGACATGGATCGCTCAAAACCGGAGGCTTGAGCCTGCTTGCGAAACCGGTTCAGCATAGCATTCTTTCAACAATTACCTGTATTTCAATGTCTGCGGAGGTACCAATGAAAGAGACCCGCCAAATTAACCGGCGAAATTTTCTGCAGCATGGCGCGATAGCTTTCGGCGCTCCGGCTGTCCTTGGTCTGTCGTCAAGCGTATTCGGTAAGGAATCCGGGCCGCTCAATTTCGGGGTGATCGGCACCGGAGGCAGGGGAACTTATCTCCTTGAGCAAGCCCTGAAAGTTCCGGGCGTAAGAGCGACCGCGCTGTGCGACATTGACCAGGAGGCCCTGGAAAAGGCCCGGGAAATCGCCAAAAATCATAAACCCGAAACTTACACCTACTACAAGAAGCTCCTGGAGCGGAAAGACCTCGATGCCGTTTTTATCGCAACCCCGCCGTACCTGCACAAATCGATGACTGTGGACACCCTTGACGCCGGGCTGAACTGCTATACCGAGAAGCCCATGGCCCTGACAGTCAATGACCTTGAGGCAGTTGTCAAAACCTGCCGCGAGGCCAGGGGTATCCTGCAGGTCGGCCAGCAGCTGCGCTATCACCCCTCACTGCGCGAGGCCATGCGGAGAATACAGAATGGCGAGCTGGGGAAGATCGGTTTTATCCGCTCTCAGCGCTATGCAGACTGGGATGGTCCGGGCTCGCGGTTAGGCATGAGATGGCTCTGGACAATCGAGGAATCCGGGGACCAGATAGTAGAGCAGTCAGTGCACGAGCTCGATGTTCTCAACTGGGTGATGAACGACCACCCGGTGCGGATAGCCGGTCTCGGCGGCCAGAACATGATTTTCGAGCCTGAGGGCTGCAATATTTGCGATCACTACGGCCTGACCCTGGAATATCCGGGAGACCGCCGCGCAGTCTTCTCGATGATCAAGTACGCTCCTTACGGCTATAACATGGGAGACAGGATAATTGACGCTTACGGGGAAAAAGGCTCGATCGACCTTCAATTAAAAGGCCCCTCGACCATAGTCTGGCGGGGAAAAGAAGCTCCCAAACCGGAGGAGATCGAGGACAAGAAAGTGGACTACGCTTTGGCTTGCATAAAAGATTTCTTTGACTGTATCCGTGACAGCAGAAAACCATATGCTGATGCCGAAATCGGCCAGATCACGGCATTGACCGCTCTGCTGGGCCGCAAGGCGATTTACGAGCGGCGGGTGGTGACCTGGGAAGACCTGCTTAAAGAGGGGGCTCCCCTGCGTCCGATCAGAGGCTAGCTGAAAGATTTTAGCATTTTTTATCCAAATCACTTCAAGTCTCAAGGAGGTCTTTCATGGGTATCAAAAGGCGGGATTTTCTGATGAGCTCGGCTGCTGTAGTGGCCTCGGCTGCAGTTGGCGCTTCACAGGCAAGCGCTCAGGGTGCGAAGTCCTCTCCGAATCCGCTTCCGCTGCGGATCGGGATGACCGACTGGGACCTGGGCGAGCGGGGCAACACGGAAAAGGTGGCCCTGGCCCGCGAGATCGGCCTGGACGGGATCCAGGTGAGTATTCTTTACCCGGAGGATGGCAGCCTTCACCTGAGATGCCCCAAGCTGCAGGCCAAATACCGGGAGGCTGCGCTTGAAAACGGGTTGCAGATCTGCTCCCTGGCTATCGGCGATCTGGGACCCGGCGAGCCATTCAAGAGCGAGCCTATGGGTGTGCTGCGAGTGGCCGACGCTATCGAGGTGGCCAGGAACCTGGGAGCCAATGACATCCTGCTGCCGATGTTCAGGCAACGGGTGCCTGATTTCTCCGATGAAAAAGAGGTGAACAGGCTGGTCAACTCCTTGAAAGAGCTGGCTCCCAGGGCTGAAAAAATGGGAGTGGTAATATCGCTTGAGACTTCTATGTCAGGCGAAGAGCACCTGCGCATTTTAGAAGCCGTAGCCTCCCGATCAGTGCAGGTCTATATGGATCCGTCCAATTGCGCACATTACGGGCATGACCCTTTAAAAGACATTTCTATGCTGAAAGATTACATCCATCAGGTGCACGTGAAAAACAACCCTGAATTCATGGCTGACAAATGCGTCAAGGGTTTCAACTGGCGGGAGGTGGCCGAACTTCTTTACAAGATCGGCTACAAGGGATGGTACGTGCTGGAGACGAGTTCACCCACCAAAGATCTGATAGCCGATACCAGGAGAAATATGGAATACGTGAAAAAGACCTTCCGCGTCGCCTGAGTGTCCCGCGGTTCCCACTTCTGCTATTGAAAATGAAAAGGCCGGTATCTATGGTTTATCAAGGGTACCGGCCTTTTTTTGCGCTGGCTTTTAAATTGTCCGGATCCAGCTCCATGAGGCGCCTCGAGTGCTCCGGACCGCGTCCTGCCGGTTAAAAAAAGACCTTTGTCTTTTCCCTGCCTTTAAGCTCTATCTGCAAGTAGGCCGTACGTTTTTGGGCATCGTATCTCATTACGGCATCAGGAGATATTTTTTGCGGCCGGATGCAATTCCAGATTTCCAGATCAGCCAGGCCGTTACCTTCCAGAGTAAAGGTAAGTGAGCGCTCTCTATTGTTCCAGGTGTTGCCAAAAAATTCGGCATTGGTAGGCATGATGAGCATCGGACGGCTGCCCACGAGCATGGCCTCGATTATCTGTCCGGAAAGCCAGTCCAGAGGCCTGTATGAGAGAAGCTGAGCCAGGGGCTCGTTGAAATTGATCGCCCTGACAAAGAGGTGCGGGTCTAGAAAGTAAAAATACCTCCCTGCTGCTGCATTGGCCGAGGTCCAGTCGCCGGAACCTTTGATTCCGGCTGGGTCAAACTTGCTCCAGTCCGGGAAGTGGCGGGGCATCAAATCATAAGTCAGCTTCCTTACCCGGTCGAGGAGTCCGTAATCGGATAGGAACAGGCTGTGCTCCGGGATACAGGCGCTGAGATTATAAGGGGCCTGATTATCCGGCAGGGTGAAAGAGTGGCTCGAATAAGCATCTATCCGGTCGATCCCGGTTATCTCATCACGCTTGTAACGCAGCAGGCCTTTCCCTGAGTCAGGAGCAAAGGAGGCTGCCAGGTCATAGAAATACTCCTGCAGGGTCCACTGGACATAAAGGGCCACCATGGTTTTGGA
Organism: archaeon; assembly: GCA_035528795.1. Lineage (GTDB taxonomy): Bacteria > Gemmatimonadota > Glassbacteria > GWA2-58-10 > GWA2-58-10 > DATKXY01. The sequence continues at coordinate 31,307 of DATKXY010000229.1, forward strand.
AGCCAGGTATTTTGTCTGGAAGTAGAGGTCCTGCTTCCCTGTGTCGCGGGCCAGACGGGCAAAGGCCAGCAGCCCTGCCCAGCCGTTCCTCATGCAATCGTAATCCGTAAGATTGCCCCGCGGGTCCGTGGTACTCGAGCAGGTAGCCCAGTCATGGTAGATTTCCATGTAGTTGCGCAGTGCTGTCCAGAGCGGCCAGTGGCTGCGGGTCAGCTCGAGACCCGCATCCCGGTCGCCGAAATACCTGTAGGCCCAGAGGCCGGCGAGCTGGAAGCCGTTGTACCAGTCCGAATCGTAGGAGGTCTTGCCGCGCTGGGCGAAAATAGTGCTGTCCCGGGCGTAGGTGGCGGAGGCCACTGGATCTTTAAAGAAAATGTAATTATTCTCGTTAATTTTTTCGAGTCCGGGCCGGGCAAGCTCCCGGATGCACCTTTTCCGGCTCTTCTCGGACAGCGACCAGGTAGCCCAGGCCAGCAGCCTTAGGTTGTGCATGGTATCCATTACATCGTCCGGCAGGTAATCGTGGTCTCCGGGCCAGATCCAGCGGGGTTCCAAGAGGATAGCCATCAGCGCCTTCTCAACCGGGAGCGCCTCCTTGAGTTCTTCCACCCTTACCGGGGCCAGGGTCTTGTCCACATAAGAGCAGGCAGGAATCTTGTAGGTCAGCTCCTCTCCTGTCACGTAATCCAGCATCCCATAGTGGGTGGGATAGCGAGTCTCGACAATCAAGCCGTTTATTTCCACTGGGTAACCGGAGAGCCGGGCCATGCGGACAAAAGGCGGAATGGGCGCAACGGGCGCACCGAGAGCATTCTTGAAAGAAACGTACTTGTAGTCGTTTTTTACAGTCAGGCCCCCCTGCTCGTCAAAGCTGTAAGCCTCAGCGGCTCCTACAGGGTAATGCATGATCAGCCTGGCCCACTCAGAGCAGGAGCTCACCACTTCAGGAGGCACCTTGTCCCGCCACAGTGCGCTTTCTTTCCGGTCTATCTTTTTGACTCCATAGAGGGGCATGACGCCTATTTTCCCGGCAGGCCCCTCGAAACGCATGTCCACGAACTCGTGAGTCACCACCTCGATCTGGCTGGGCTTGTTCTCGAAAATAAAAAGCAGCGGGCAATCGAAGGGATACATACTGCCTGAAAATGTCACCAGCATCCAGTCCTCTGTCAAAGGCCCATTTACCGAGGCCAGATAACGCTCCCCTTCGCCGCGGCAGACCACACCCGATTCAAGAGGCAGAATGAAACCCTGCCCGGTTTTCTGCTCCTCGAACGACCAGCGAAAGATACGGTCACTGGTCTCATAAAGAAATCCCGGAGCAAGCAGCGATTCATAAACTTTGAGATAAGCCTGCCCGCCCTCTTGAGACTGAAAGCTCCAGGTTCGTTCAGCTCCGGTCCAGTTGTATTTCTCCTCGTAGGTGTAAGATGTGGGCAGATAAGGGCGCCCCAGAAAAAGATTATCTCCCATGGTAATCGAATAAACATCAGTGCCGTCTGAAATCAAAGTCAGATATCCCAGCTTGCGGTAGCGGTAGCCCTCCATAAAAGCGCCGAATCTACCTGCCATATTGTCAACCAACCCAGGGTGCCAGATAGTCTCGGAACCCAGAAGAGCCGAGCCTTCCAGTAACAGGAGCACCAATATAACCTTAGAGAAAAATCGCGCCATTATTTCCTCCAGACGGAGTTGAATATTCTTTAGAGCCGGGGAATGTAAATCTATCCGGCTGATATCAGACTGGATAAAACTCCAACCAAAGGTCTTTCTGCCAACGATTAGACGAAGACAACCGCACTTCAGGTCTGCGCTTCCAAGGTGTAATCCATATTCAGCTCATCGCAGAGAGCGGCGAGTTCTTTGCGGATTTTGCGCACTGGCACCTCGGACGGGACCTCGGCAGTGATAGTCATATGGAACATCGGGGTTCCGGTGACCGGAGCGTGGCGGGCCTCAGTCTCCAGGCTTTCGATATTGATCCCGTGCCGGGCCAGAAGCTCTGTTACCCGGAACACTATACCCGTGCGATCCATGCCCACTACCATAATTCTATAGGGCAGACCCTTTTTCACATGGTAAGCCGGGTGTGGACTGGTGGCCCGCACGGCCAGGGTAAGCCCGGTCTCTTTCTCAAGCGCCCTGAGCTGCCCGGCGAATTCCCCGACCGAGCTCTTTTTCCCCTCGAGAAGAACCAGGATTGCGAACTCTCCACCCAGGACAGCCATCCTGCTGTCCTCGATGCTGCACCCTGATTTATAGGCGGCTTCGCTAATCGCTTTTGCTATTCCCGGTCTGTCAGGCCCCATTCCTGAAAGAACAAGGTACTCTTTCATCACACCCTCTTCAGTTCACAGTGGGAGAAAACGAGGATGAATCAAAAATTCATTACCGATATCATGTTCTAAAAATAGGAAAGCTTGAAAAATGAGTCAATGGCGGTAAATTCCCCTGAACATATACAGCCGGATCGGCTCATGTCAGATCACCGTTTGATAAATCAGAAATTTTATAATTCCAGCGCGCCGGAGCGCAGCGCAGCAAACCTTGATTTGCAAGATTCAGGCTTTAAATTTATTAATTACTACAGGGAGCATTAAATAGTTTCCATTTATATTGTTTTTATATGCTTCAGCCTTGGTTATTAATATAAGTTGAGTAAACAGGAATGATTTACCAGATGTCGATTCTTACATTTAAGGCGCCGACGACTGATTTACCTGACAACGGTTGAAATACTCCGGGAGAAAGCTTTTACAACTGCCGAAAAGAGTTTTTAGTGCAGCTACCTGGGATGATAAAGCCATCCCAGGTGAAACTAAAGGCCATAAGAGGCCCTGAAGTCCGAGGACCCTGTTTCTGGAGCGTGTAGAAGACAAGTAATTTCCATCATCGCCATGCTAGATGTACACCGCCCAGGTAGGCCTTTGCGCAGCTTTACCGCGCCAGGCGAGCTTGGCGAAGCGGAGTAAAAGATTAAAGTGCCAGGATTAACTTTTGTTTCTTTTGGTTACAAAAGAAATGGTTTTGCTTCTTTTGCCACCAAAAGAAGAATAAAATTTCCTTTACGGATAGATGTAAACAATTTTATGACCTGAGTAGTAATAGCTGGTAATCTTTAATACTCAATGATTATAAAAGCAAGGAGAAATAATGCCCAAGATTTTGCTGGTAATTCTTATTCTGGCTCCGTTCATAGCCTGGGACGCTGCTGTTTATGTGATGCGTCAGCAAGGGGACCGTTCACTCGAGAGGCGCAGCGAAGTACTGCGACATTTCACACAGGATGATATCAAAACAGGCAGGGATCACCTTCTGCGGCACAACCGGCTTTTTCCCTTTTACCGCCTGCTGTTTTATGCGTTCTATACAGCGCTTCTTTTCGGCGGACTGGGTGTCCGTCTTGAGAACTCGCTTCTTCAGCCTGTGGGAGGACGGTGGTACCTGGCTCTGCCGCTTTTTATCCTGGCGCTCCTGGCCGCCAGAACCCTGCTTTATATGCCGGTTTCAGCCTACAGCGAGTTTGTGATCGAGCGGGAAATGGGTCTCTCTACCATATCAGTCGGGCTCTGGCTCAGCGACCGGCTTAAATCGCTGCTTCTCAACTGGGTAATAGTTTCTCTTGTCGCTTTTCCCCTGCTCGCCCTGGTGAAAGCCCTGCCACGCTTCTGGCCTGTGCCCGCTGCTGTCGTGGTCCTGGCCATCTCGGCTTTCGGCATCTGGATCAGTCCCTGGGTGATCGATCCCATTTTCAACAAGTTTACTCCGCTCGAAGATAAGAACCTGACGGATAGCATCCGGACAGTAAGCGCCGAGGCCGGTCTCACAGTCAGGCAGGTCTATGTGATGGACGCAAGCCGCCGCTCCCTGTATCTCAATGCCTATTTCACCGGCCTGGGCAACAGCCGCCGGGTGGTGCTCTATGACACCCTGGTGCGCGAATGCGACCCGGATGAGGTGCTCTCTGTGGTAGCCCACGAACTGGGCCACTGGAAGGCCAACCACATTATGAAAGGCTTCCTGATCGAGGCTGCCGGCGTGTTTCTCGGGTTCTGGCTTCTCTGGGCCCTGTTGAACAATGGGGCGGTCAGGGGATTTTTCGGCCTGCCCGGGCCCTCGAGCATGGTGCTGATTGTGCTCCTGCCTTTTCTGACCAGCTTTACAGGCACACTTACCGCGCCTTTTGTCTCGGCAATCTCGCGCCGCTTCGAACGCCAGGCCGACCGCATCGCGCTTGAACTCACCGATAACTCCCGGGCCTTTATCGAGCTTGAGAAAAAGCTCGTGCGCAAGGCCAAGGCGGACCTGCTCCAGCCGGAACTCATCCAGCTGTTTTACGGCAGCCACCCTCTGCCGGAAGACAGAATCCGGATGGCCGAGGATTTTTCTCGAGAGAGCCCACGCAGCTCAAAACCGGCGGCCGTGCTTCTGGGGCAATAAAGCTTAACGGCTCGCAGTAAATATCGAATCGACTGGCTGGCTGGTTCCACAGGCGGGAGATAGATCATCATCTTTCCCGAGCTCCCAGGCAGGCGTTTTTTATTTCCGCTGGCCCAGGGTAAAAAGAAAGACCTCTGTAATCCTGTAGCATACTTGATAATTTCCGCCAAAATCCTTAACTTATCGCCTCGACAGAAAAATAACCTTAATTTGAAACATTTAGGAGAGATTGATGGGAAAGTTTAAAGTCGCTATTTCCGACTGCGACCACGGTACGATCGAGGTCGAACAGAAAATTTTCAGCGAAGCGAACCTGGACTGCGAGCTGTTCGAGTGCCGCACAGAGGATGAGGTAATCGAGCGCTGCCGGGATTTCCACGGCATCCTGAGCCAGTACGCCCCGATCAAGGCCCGGGCGATCGAGAAGCTGCCGAACCTTAAAGCCTTGAGCCGTTACGGGGTGGGTGTGGACAACCTCGATCTCGAGGCGGCCACCCGCCGGGGTGTCGCTGTGTGCAATGTGCCGGATTACTGCCAGGACGATGTCTCGACGCATACTTTTGCCCTGCTTCTGGACCTGGTGCGAAAAGTCACCCTGCTCGCTAATGATGTCGCCCACGGAGGCTGGGATTTCAAGCTTGCGGGCCAGGTCCCCCGCACTGCCGGGAAAACCCTGGGACTTTTCGGTTTCGGCGGAATAGCCCGGGTGGTGGCCCGCAAGGCGCTCGGGTTCAACATGAAAGTCATCGCCTATGACCCTTACGTGAAAGAAACCGGCATGGATGTACGCCTGGTGAGCCTGGATGAGCTCATTCGCCAGTCGGACTTCCTCTCGCTCCATGCTCCGCTGACCCCGGAGACCGGGAAAATCATGAACGCAGAGACCCTGGCCAGCATGAAGCCTGGCGCCTGCCTGGTCAATACGAGCCGGGGAAAGCTGATCGATGAACAGGCCCTGGCCAGGGCTCTGAAGGATGGCCATCTGGCCGGCGCAGCCCTTGATGTGCTCACGAATGAGCCCCCGGAGCAGGGCAACCCCCTCGTGGGACTCCCCAATGTCATTATTACTCCGCACATTTCGTTCTTCTCGAACGAATCTTTTATCGAGCTTAAGGAGAAAGCGGCCAGGAACCTGGTCGAGGTCCTGACCGGCGCATCGGTAAGATATTGTCTCAACCGGGAAGTACTGAACCGGTAGAACAAAGAAAAAGCGCTTCACCGGTATGCTAACTTGACAGATTAGTAACATTATGCAATAATACGCTAAGCTTGTCTTTCGAGTATTTTTTACTGTGGCTAGCTTCGGCAGCCCCTTTGAAACCGAATGGAAATTTACCCCAATGAGTTCTGCCCAGGAGAAATCCCAATTCGAATCTTTAGAGGAACTCGAGAGAATCGAAGGGAATTATTACAAAGTTGATCTGTTCGTTTCTTCCGCCCTGGTTGTCTTTACAGTCTGGGTTTTCTTTTCGGAAAAGAATTTCGGCTGGACCATTTTTCTCGCCCTTCTGGCAGTTCTGTTTCTTATCCGGGGAATAAAAAACTGGAAAAGAAAAGGCGCCGGAGCCAGGCTTGAGAAAGTGGACAACACTACTGTTTGATTTTGAGCGACCGTACCATAAAAGCGGCTGAAGCCGTAATGACCAGGGTTATCACCCTGACAACGGATTTCGGAACCCGGGATGCTTATGTCGGGGCAATGAAGGGAGTAATCTATTCCCTGGCTCCCAGAGCCCTGGTGGTAGACATAACCCACGAGATACAGCCGGGAAATGTGGAGGGGGCGGCGTTCGTGCTGGAGAGCTTCCATACTTATTTCCCCGGCGGAACGATTCATCTGGTAGTTGTCGACCCCGGAGTAGGCAGCTCAAGACGCGCCCTGGCTGTGGAGAGTGACCGAAGGATTTATGTCGGACCCGACAACGGCGTCTTTGAGCCGGTCTTCCGCTCAGAGGCCGGCTTTATTTGCTATGAGCTTACAGACAGCAAGTTTCATCTGGAAACTATAAGCCATACTTTCCACGGCCGGGATATTTTCGCTCCTGTGGCCGCCCACCTCGCCACAGGCGCCAGACCGGAAAGCCTCGGTCCCCAGGTCCACGACCCGGTCCGGCTGGTAAAAGAGCGCCGGGAGACTGCTGGCCGGGGATATCTGACAGCTCGCGTTGTGCATGCCGATCGTTTCGGCAACCTGGTTACTGATATCACGGCCCGGGAGCTGGCTGCGCTCGGCGCTGAAAACTCTGCGCTAGAAGTCTCTATTTGCGGAGTCAAGATAGAGGGAATCTCGGACTACTATGTGCAAGCTCCACCCGGTGAGCTCCTGGCTCTAATCGGCAGTACGGGCAGGCTCGAGATTGCCGCCTGCGGGAGGAGCGCTGCCGAGATTCTGGGCCCGGAGTCGGTAAATGCCGCGCTGACAATTACGAAATTCAGGGGCTAATTGAAATTTATTGACATTATAACTTTTTATTTTTATTGTATTATTTTATAGTTCTAACTCGTTTTATACCTGACCGAATTCTGCCAGAGATGATTTAAGCCGAGCTGCCCGCGCGCAAAATTCACGGCCCTCAACCTTTGGCATTTTTCTTCTTGAGGCGCTTTGAGATCAAAAGATGCGCCATGCCAAAGCCGTGCGAGCCGGCTTCGGAACTGACTGTCACCCGGAAATTAAGCTTGCCTGCCGGATAAACGCCAAAGGCGCGGCAGGCTTCTATCTCTTAAAGCTTACAAGCGGAGAAAAGAAAAGGAGGTTTATAAAATAATGGCTACCATTCCCAGAAATGTTGCGAGCCGTCCGGTTGATACAACTTATTGTGGTGCGCCGATTAATAATATTACCAAGGGTCTGCCAAAACACATTCAATCGGTCTGCCCTGAGTGCGGCAAAGTCATTATGGCGCGCATGTTCGAGGAAGACGGCAAGGTTTACATGGAAAAGACCTGCCCGGAACACGGTTATGTCAAGGACCTCTACTGGTCGGATGTGGAGCTTTATCTCAAGGCCGAGAAATGGGAATTTGGCGACGGGAAGGGGCTTCTGAACCCGAACACCGACTGCGAGCTCTGTCCCAGGGATTGCGGCCTGTGCCAGAATCATGCGAGCCATACCTCGCTTGGCACTATTGACCTGACCAACCGCTGCAATCTCAACTGCCCGATCTGTTTTGCCAATGCCAATGTGACCGGAAAAGTTTACGAGCCTTCCAAGGAAGAAGTGATGAAAATGCTGCGCCTCTGTCGGGCTGAACAGCCGGTAGCAGGGCGCATGGTCCAGTTCTCAGGCGGTGAGCCCACCCTGCACCCCGAGTTTTTCGAGATTATCGCAGGCACCAGGAAGGAAGGTTATAGCCACATTCAGGTGGCTTCCAATGGTATCAAGTTCGCCGATCAGGATTTCACTGACCGGGCCGCGGAGGCAGGTCTGCACACGATCTATCTCCAGTTTGACGGCGTGGATGACCGGGTTTACGAACAAACCCGCGGCAGGCCGCTTTTCGAGATCAAGGATAAAGCTGTGGAATGCGTCCGCCGGGCCGGGATGAAGATTGTTTACGTGCCCACCATAGTCGGCGGGGTCAATGAGGACCAGGTGGGCAAAATCCTGCTGTATGCCCTCAAGAACATAGATGTTTCAAGCGGGATCAGCTACCAGCCCATAGCCCTGGTCGGACGAATCCCGGCTGAAGACAGAGAGCGCATGCGTTTCACCCTGCCGGACCTGGTACGCTGTATCGAGGAGCAGACCGGTATCTGCAATAAAGACGACTGGTACCCCTTGAGCTTTGTCAGCCCGGTCTCAAAGATTATCAGCGCGCTGCGGGGAGCCGAAACGGTGAATATCAGCTGCCATCCTCACTGCTCGCTGGGTACTTACCTGTTTATCGAGCATGAAACCGGCAAACCGATCCCGATAACCCGGTTTGCCGATGTGGAAGGGATGTTCGAGGAGCTGGACAGGATCGCTCCCAGGACAAAGGCGAGCCGCTTCAAACGCTTCGCCCAGATGAACGCCTTTTATAAGATCCAGAAACATTACCACAAGGAAAAAGCTCCCAAGGGGTTGGATTTCACCAAGTTCCTGCAGACCCTGGACGGTTTTTTCGACAAGGACGCTGGAAGAGGCGAGAAAGACGGAACTTACACGAACAAGACCCTGCTCGTTGCCGGTATGCATTTTATGGATAACTACAACTATGATCTGGAAAGGGTGCGGCGCTGTGTTATCCATTTCATCACCCCGGCCGGCACTATCATACCTTTCTGTGCATACAACGGCGCATTTTTGCATCGGAATATAATCAACAACCAATTCTCGATTCCCTTGGAGGAATATAAAAAGCGCCGTAAGGCCAGTTCTTGAACAGAGAAAATCCGAGCTGCAGGGTGTTTTCAGATTGAGATTTTTCCCTGTCCCCGCTTTGATATGTCCCAGTGGAAAGCTACTGCAACAATGGCATGAAAGAGAGCAGTCTTTGTGGGAGGCTATTAAAAGGGCCATTGAAGAGAACTCCAATTTTCTTCTTTGCACCCATCGCGATCCGGATGCAGACGGAATAGGGAGTGAGCTAACGTTGCGGCATGCGCTCCAGGCGATGGGGAAAAAAGCCGTCATCCTCAATCCAGACAGCCTTCCGTCAATCCTCAAGTTTATGGACCCGGAGGGGGTGATTCTCGCTTTCGGCAGCCTGTCCATGAAAGAATCGATGCGGCTTCTGGATGAGGCCGAAGTGATTCTCTTTCTGGATTCAGGAGTCTGGCAAAGGCTTTATCCAATGGACCGCGCAGTGGCCGCCCGGGTCGGGAAAGTTTTCTGCATAGACCACCACCCGGCAGAGAATGCGCTGACCGGCGGATCGGTTGTCCGGGAGAGCGCAAGCTCAACAGGCGAGCTCATATATGAGCTGCTCAAAGAACTCGGTCACTCCCTTGATGAACGGATCGCTTTCTGGCTTTACTGTGCCATCGTTAAAGATACCGGCTCTTTCCGCTTCGAGAACACCAATGCCAAGGTGTTCAAGATAGCCGGCGAGCTCCTCGAATACGGGGTGTCGCCGCACGAGGTTTACGACTCGCTTTTTGAGCGCAGCTCCATAAACAGTGTGATTTGCCTGGGCAGGGTGCTGGGCACCCTGAGCTTTGCTTACGGCAACCGCCTGGCATATATCTACCTTACACGGAAGATGCTCGAGGAAACAGGCGCTGATTTTGCGGAATCCGACACTTATATCAACGCAATTCGCTCTATTGATCCGGTAGAGGCCTGCCTCTTTTTCCGTGAGACGAACGACGGGCAAATCAAAGTGAGCCTGCGCAGCAAGAGCAGTGAGATCGATGTCAACAAGTTGGCTGGAAAATTCGGCGGCGGCGGGCACAAAAGGGCCTCCGGAGCTTTAATCCCGGGATCTCTGAACGAGGTTATCGAGAAAGTCGTCTCGGGTGCAGCCGAGTTTTTCGCTTGAACACAAAAGCACAAGTCTTAACTTTTCTGAAATTCGATTCTAAATTGGCTCGAGTCGAAACCGGATCTGCAAACCGCATCCGGTGTTTCTGTCAAAAGAGAGATTTTTCACCAGCTTTTCAAGCGTTCTTAACCAGTATGTTCGGATTTTCAGCTTATGGCTATCCACATTGGAGTTGACCTGGGATCAATCAGTGTCAAAGCCGCACTGTTCTCAATCGACCCGGCTGACACATCCTTTTTCCAGAACAATGCAGACAACCCTGTTTTTCAGGTGGTCAAGCATTTAAAACACCCGGCAACCGGCAGGGTCTGCTGGCTGGCTGTCACCAGATATCAGCGGATAGCCGGCAATCCCATGAAACAGACAAAAGCCCTGCTGGATCAGCTTATCGGGCTTATCGAACCTTCATCCGAGGGCCATCTGGCGGCTACCGGCAGCGGGGTTTTACTGCTCAAGAAAATGCTCGGGCTTTCCCCCCAGAACGAGTTCCGGGCTTTAGCCAAGGCCTCCGAGCTGCTCCAGCCCGGTGTGCGAACCCTGTTCGAAATGGGCGGGGAAAATTCCAAATTGCTGCTTTTTGAGCGTGATGAGGCGAGCGGTAAAATAGGAATCGCGGATTACCAGACCAATGGAGATTGCGCTGCGGGCACCGGCGCCTTTCTCGATCAGCAGGCCAGCCGCCTGCGATTCAAGGTGGAAGAGATCGGCGATATCGTAACCGCCACCGAGCGGGCGCCGATGATCGCCGGCAGGTGTTCGGTATTTGCCAAAAGCGACATGATTCACGCCCAGCAGAGGGGTTTCAATCCAGAGGAGATACTTAAGGGCCTGTGCATCGCTGTAGCCCGTAATTTCAAGAGCGCGATCACCAAGGGCAAACAAGCGGTTCCGCAGGTCGCTTTCGTGGGTGGAGTAGCGGCAAACCGCGGTGTGGCAGCGGCGCTCGAATCAGTTTTCGGCTGGGAACCGGGAGCTTTGATTATCCCCGAGGAGCATGCCGCTTTCGCCGCCGTGGGAGCGGCGATTCTCTCTTGCGAGGGCGCCGCTTTCGGGAGTGCCCAGGCGCACTCGGTCAGTCTTCACAGCGCGGTGTCCTCCGAGGTGCATTTTCCGCATTCTAACCCCCTGTCATGTGAAAACGTGGTTTTGCTCCGGGACCGGATGGTCGCCCTGGCGCCGGATGAGATAATCGACAGGCGCGATGCCTATCTCGGCATTGATATCGGCTCGGTATCGACCAACCTGGTAGTGATTGACAATGAATTCAATGTGCTCAAGGAAATTTACCTGAGCACCGAAGCCCGTCCGATCCAAGCTGTTAACAGGGGCCTGCAGGAGATAGAGCGGGACCTGGGCGAAAAGATACGCATCCGGGGTGTCGGCACCACCGGCTCAGGGCGGGAATTGATCGGAGAGCTGGTAGGCGCGGACACAGTGAACGATGAAATAACGGCTCATAAGACCGGGGCCACATTTATCGGCCGCAACGTTGTCGATCTCGAGGTGGATACGATCTTCGAGATCGGAGGGCAGGACTCCAAGTTTATCAGTCTTGACCAGGGAGTGGTGGTTGATTTCGCCATGAATGAGGCCTGTGCCGCAGGGACAGGCAGTTTTCTCGAGGAAAGGGCCGGCGAACTCGGGATCAAGATCAAAGACGAGTTCGCTGAAATCGCCTTTTCAAGCAAGCACCCGATCAGGCTGGGCGAGCGCTGTACTGTGTTCATGGAACGGGACGTGAACAGCTACATTCAGCGCGGAGCCGAGCTCCCGGACCTGGTTGCAGGCCTGGCCTACTCGATTGCCACCAACTATATCAACCGGGTGGTCCGGGGCCGTAAAATCGGCGAGGTTATATTCTTCCAGGGTGGAACCGCTTACAATGACGCGGTTGCGGCGGCTTTCAGTTTGATCCTCGGCAAACAGATTATCGTGCCCCCGTTCAATGGGGTGATAGGCGCCCTGGGTGAGGCCATTCTGGCCCGCGAAAAAATGCTGAACAACAGGCAAACCACCTCTTTCCGTGGTTTCGACCTCGAGAAAATAGATTACAGGATCCACGAGTTCACCTGCAAGGGCTGCACTAACTACTGCCAGATCCAGGAATTCACTGTGGAAGGAGAGCGCTCCTACTGGGGAGACAAATGCTCGGAGCGTTACCGCAAGGCGGTTAAATGCAATCGCGAGCCGGTGATTGAAAACCTGATCGAATTCCGCCGTAAGCTGCTGCTTCAAAATTACGATCCGGATTCAGGACGCGGGCCGGTTGTGGGATTGCCGTTTTCGATGTGGTTTTACGATTGGGCTCCTTTCTGGCTCAGGCTGTTCAAAGAACTCGAGATTAAGGTCCTGGTTTCCGAACCGACCACAAACCATATCGTAAATCTCGGTCTCGAATCCGTGGTCTCAGAGCCGTGTTTCCCGCTCCAGGTGGCCCACGGTCACCTGCGCTGGCTGATCGATAAGCAGGTGGACTATCTTTTCCTGCCGAACCTGATATCCTCTCCAGGGTCAAAATCCGAAAGACCGTCTTTTTACTGTCCCTGGAACATGACTCTTCCCTTTGTTGCCGCAGCCGCGCCATTCATCTCGGATTACGAGGAGCGGATAATCCGGCCCACGATCTGGTTCAATCACGGCACCAGGGATGTGGTCGACTCGATCTGCGTCTCGATTAAAAAAGCAGGGATCCGCAAAAAGACCCGTCAAGTGGCTCAAGCAGTCGAGCGTGCCTTTGCGGAACAAAATTCATTCCATAAAAGCCTGCTCGAGGCAGGCGCTCGGGCTTTGGCCGTGATCTCAAGCCACAACGAACACGGTATCATTTTACTCGGCCGGCCCTATAATATTTACGACCGGGGCATTAATCTGGATGTGGCCACCAAGCTGCGTAAATATTACGGCGTGAATGTGATCGGGCTCGATTTTCTCAATCTCCAGGGCTATGACATCTCCCGGATCCACGACAACATGTTCTGGAATTACGGTCAGAAAGTGCTCCAGGCGGCGATTTTCGTGAAAAACAAACCCCGCCTGCACATTATCTATATCACCAATTTCAAGTGCGGCCCGGATTCCTATATCAAGCATTTTATCGCTGAAGCTTCGGGCAAACCGTTCCTCTCACTGCAGTTTGACGGGCACAACAACGATGCCGGGATTATCACACGCTGCGAGGCATATCTCGACAGCAAGGGAGTCTTGAGAAGATGGGGATCAACAGAGCAGGAAATGGCGGCGGAGACGACGAATTTCTGAAAGGGCGAACCCTTCATATCCCGCAGATGAGCTACGGGGGAGCAGTGGCTTTTGCCGCCGCCTTCCGCAGCGTGGGAATCAACGCGCGGGTGTGCCCTGAATCCGACGCACGGACTCTCGATCTCGGCGGCAAACATACTTCAGGGGAAGAGTGTCTCCCCGCCCGGGTCACTCTGGGCAACTTCCTCAAGATCACCGAGAAACCTGACTTCGTGCCCGGGAAAACCGCCTTTTTCATGCCCACTGCCGACGGCCCCTGCCGTTTCGGCCAGTACTCGACTTACATCCGCAAAGTGCTCAGGGACATTGGACTCGAAGAGGTGCTGGTTTTATCACCGACCAGCGAGAACGGCTACGACGGCCTGGGCGAGCATGTGAACGTGCTGATGCGCAACGCCTTGTGGGGTCTGATCTCTGCGGATATCATGCGCAAGATGCTGCATAAAACACGGCCCTACGAAATGTCTCATGGGGATACTGATGCAGAGCACAACCGCTCGATCTCCGCTCTGGAAAAGGTGCTCGAACAGCAGAATGTGCCCACTGAAAAGCGGATGAGCGAGCTTGTCCGCGTGCTCACCGAGGCGCGGGACCGGTTCCGCAAAATTCCTGCCAGGTATACGCGCAAGAAACCGCTGATCGGCGTGGTGGGCGAGATTTTCTGCCGGCTCACCTCTTTCACCAACGACAATACCATCCGCAAGGTCGAGGAGTTCGGCGGCGAATGCTCGCTGGCGCATGTTGTCGAGTGGGTCTGGTATTCCAACATGGAGCAGCAGAAACGAATAAGGGTGAAAAACGGCTCATTCTCGCTTGCCATGCTCACGGCAAAGATCAAGAACTACATCCAGAACAAGGATGAGCACATGCTGTATCACCCTTTCGAGGAGGATTTCCGCGGTTACGAGGAACCCCCGATCACCAGGATTTTCGAATGCGCCGAACCTTTTCTGCCGCACAGCGGGGCATTGGGCGAGATGACCCTGAGCGCGGGAAAGGCGGTTTTCCACTATCACCAGGGCTGCGACGGGATAATCGACATTTCGCCTTTTACCTGCATGAACGGCATAGTGACCGAGGCTGTCTACCCCAAATTGAGCCGGGCCTGCGAAAATATCCCGATCCGCAATTTCTTTTTCGACGGCACCCAGACTGACCTGGACCGGGACGTGGGAATATTTATGGAGCTCGTGCGGACCTACCAGGCCAGGAAAAAAGTCAAACGTGTCTATCCCCCCTGTTTCCCCGCAGATCAGTAATTTGAAATGACCTCTCGTCTAAACTTTTATGCGCGTTACAATATTTTACCTACTCCGTATCTATTTCAAAAGCACCATCTTGCGCACCTTCGAAAAATCACCCGCCTGCATACGGCAGAGGTAGACTCCGCTTGAGACATGCCTGCCCGCCTGATCGGTTCCATCCCAGAAAGCCGTATAAGAACCTGCTTCCTTTTCATCATCCACCAGTGTACATACCAACCTTCCGCGCAGGTCGAAAATTTTAAGAGTGACCCGCGCCTTTTTCCCTTCAGGAACAGAGTAGCTTATCGCTGTCGATGGGTTAAACGGGTTGGGAGAGTTCCGGGCCAGGGAGAAAGTTTTCGGCAGGGACTGTGACCCGGCATCCCCATAGAGCGCCAGGCTGAAAGCGGCCTCCTCATCCGGAGTCAGCCCAAGCTGCGGGGCTATCTGCTCGAGGTACTCGATATCCGCTTTAGTCAGGCCTTCTATTTTCCCGATACTTGAAGCTCCGGCAGAGGAGGCCAGCAGGCTTACGGCATCCGGACAGCGGCCTTTCCTGATATCAAGCAGCAGGGCATATATATCAGCGATACTGTTAATCCCGTCCGCGTTCCAATCCCAGGAAGGGTTGTCAGGCTCAGCCCGCCTGCCGAGGAGAAAAGAGATTACATCTGCGATATTGACCTTTCCGTCCCGGTTTATATCGCAGCTTTTCAGTAACTTCATGATTACTACCTTCCCCCCCAAGCCTGTCAGATAAATATGGCTGCCGGTGGTGGATGAGCCGGAACAGCTCGACAGCCCGAGCTCGACCACCTGCTCTATGTTTCCTGTCTCCGTAAAATGGACCTCGACCAGGATGCCTGTCCCGCTCGGAACCGGGCTGGCCAGGGTCAAATCCAGCATGGCCACATCGAGCACTCCGCTGGTGTCCGCTCCACTTATATCAAGCTCGAGAAACGACATGCCCCGTGTGCTCCCGGCCAGGCTCACTGAATCAAGGCGTATGGCATCCTTGTCGAAGCTCAGGGAAAACTCGATTGCGGACATTTCCTGAAATGACTGGTAATGCACGCTGACCGAAAAACTCGAGTCGAAAGCTGTGGTCACCGAGTCCACGCTGAGTGTGCCCAATCGCGGTTCTGTTTCGGAAGAAGACCTGGCTGAATTTACCATGTCCCGGGCGTATTTGGGCCAGGGCGAATCTGCAAGGCCAGCGCCTGTGCCGGTATCCAGAGCGTATAAGTTATTGTCCATGGAGCCGAAATAAACAATACCGTTTTTATCTATGGCTGGAGGACAGATCACATTGCTTCCGGTGCGGAAGGTCCATTTCAGGGTCCCCTGCGGGTCGAGGGCGTAAAAATTGGCATCCAGCGAGCCGAAATATACTGTCCCGTCGCTGCCCACAGTGCCACCACACCAGATACTTCCTTCAGTTTCGTAGCGCCACTTAAGGGAACCGTCCGCATTCAGGGCATAAAAATACCTGTCCTCGGCACCGAAATAAATCGTACCCCCAAGGCCGATCACCGGGCAACTGAAAACCCGGTCTCCGGCTGTGAACCGCCATTTCAGCGACCCGTCAGAATTCAGGGCATAGCAATACCCGTCTCTCGAGCAGAAATAGACCGTCCCGTCACTGTCGATAGCCGGAATTGTGCAAGCTCCCGGAGTGTCATAGAGCCATTTGAGCCTGCCATCCGGATTCAAGGCGTACAGTCCGCCAGGGGCTTGTTCCAGCAAAAAAATACCGAAATACACGGTCCCGTCGCCTCCCACAGCGGCCTGGCTGATATAATTGCGGGCAAAATACCGCCATTTCAATTTGCCCTGGCGGTCGAGAGCGTACAGGATGCCATCCCCGGTGCCTGCGTACAGGGTGCCGTCCACCCCGATAGCCGGGCTGTTGATCCATGCGCCCGCCTGGTATCTCCACTTCAAGGTGCCATCCGGGTTCAAGGCATAAACGAAGTGATCGTCGGACCCGATATAAATCGTGCCGTCGCTATCTATAACTGCCGGCTTGAACACCCAGCCGCCTGTCCTGAATCTCCATTTGAGAGTACTGTCAGGAGCCAGGGCATAGACATACCCGCCGTAAGTGCCGAAATAGATTGTGCCATCTGGTGCTATACCGGGACTGGAGTATTCAATCGCCCCGTCCAATGGAAAACTGTATTCGAGATCGCCGGCTGCCGAGAGATGGGCGCCATTGTCTTGACGGAGAGGGCTATCGGCCGAGGTGAATTTCCAGATCAATCTGCCGCCGGAAGAGGCATCCAAACCGGAAAATGACAGGAAGCAAAAAAGGCTGATAAGAAAAACCGGATACGAACAATTACCTTTCAACTTTACCTCCATTGATAACTGGACATCCATCAAGAAACATTTATTGTGCTTCCTCTGCTAACATTGTCACCACTTCAGTCACGCTTCAAGTCCCCAGAATGGCGGGGCAGGACAGAAGCGCTCAAGAGAAAAGGAATATTCCATCTGTTTCTAACTTAATATTTTGACATAAATTATGACTTTTGCTTAACATTTGCAAGCGCACCCGGATGCTGTTTAACAAATGGTTTAACAGAACGGTACTCGATAAATATTAAGCATGATGCATGCCAGACCCTAGCTGGCGCGCGGCTGGCATTGTCGGTCAGGCCAAGCGGAAGGCGCTGGTGCAGAAGGCTCCCGGACCGGACCCCCGAAAACGGGCCTCTCTTTAGGTTGTAGCATCCATAAACCTCATCAGGCGCTTTATATAATTACTTTCTTACCTCGTAAAAATTGCGAACCAGGTTCCCTTGCCTGCGCAATAGAGAAAGGTTTTTTTCGCTTGCTCTTAACATCGGCTTTGGATAATTTATAAGTTTATACAACTTACGTTGAACAATTAACTTAACGGCTGTCAATTAACCTTGCGGCAAGGAATCTAATATGTCGCTCAAAGTGTCCCAGCAGAAGATAATCAGACACCGCCCGGTTTTTGCGCTGCCTACACGGCTCTCGTTCTGGTCTTTGGTTTTGATGACCACGGTCTTTTTTTTCCTGTTCCTGAGCTACTTTCTTTATACCCAGACCTTAGTCCGGGAACTCGAGCGCGATGAGGATGCGCTGAGCCGGGCAGCAGCCCAATTCATGGTTAATGTCTTTAACCCGCAGTCCAGCCTCGAGGATCCGGATAGATTGCTTATTTTCATCCAGACCGGTACTGATACCGAGGTGTTGCGCGAGCTTTTCAGCGAGGTCGACCACCCGATCGTGATCACCGATTCTCTCGGCCATCCCCAGCTCTGGTGGTCGATCGGCATACCGACCGACTATGATACTAAAAACCCGGAGGTGCTGGAAAGGGTGAATAAAATAATCAGGTGGATAGATCGCCAGAACGCTCCTTACAGAATATACAACGAGTCGCTGGATGAGCGGTTCGTGATCCACTACGGCGATCCGCCTTCGCTGGTAAAACTGCGGACAATCCCTCTTTACCTGGGAGCGGTACTGATTGTCTTTCTGGTGATTACGGTCTGGATCCTGCGCAGGCAGGCCAGTACAGAAAGAAGCCTTATCTGGGCCGGGATGGCGCGGGAAAGCGCCCACCAGTTGGGCACGCCGCTGAGCAGCCTTTTCGGGTGGCTTGAGCTGCTGAAAATAGACCTTACCAAAGCGAAAGTCCCAGGAAAAGCAAAAGAGCTAAAAGGGCAGGAGGGGGCGATAGTGGAAGGTATCGCACAGGATATCGAGCGGCTATCCAAGGTAGCCAACCGCTTCGAGTTGATCGGCCGCAAAACCGGTCACCAGAAAATCGAAGTAGGCGATGTTCTGCGTGATACCGAGCGCTATTTCAGAGCGAGACTGCCCAAGCGCGGGACAAAAATCAACCTGCAGGTAGACATCGAAGAGATCCCCCCGATCAGGGGCAATGCAACTCTTCTTGAATGGGCCTTTGAAAATATCATCAAGAACAGTATTGACGCTCTCACCGGCAGGGGCGGAGTCATCTCGATCAGGGCCTGCTATGACAGCGACCGGGATGAGGTGGACATTATTTTCAAGGACAATGGGCCCGGTATCGCCAGGGAAGTGCGCCGCCATATTTTCGATACCGGTGTGACCACCAAGTCGAAAGGCTGGGGGGTGGGACTGGCCCTTGTTCGAAGGATAATCGAGGAGAACCACGGCGGCAGGATCGTGCTTACCCACAGTTCGCCGGAGAAAGGCACCGTGTTCCTTGTCTGCCTGCCCTCTGCCTGGAACGATAAAGAAAGTGATTCAGGAAAGGATTTTCTGGTTATAAAATGGCTGAAGAGCTTTTCAGAGACCTTAATCCGCCGCAAAAAGAGGCAGTAGCTCACGGTGAAGGGCCGCTTCTGGTGCTGGCCGGTGCGGGCAGCGGCAAGACCCGTGTCCTCACCTACCGTATCGCTTATCTGGTGCGTGAGAAAGGGACACCGCCGCATAGGATCCTCGCGCTCACTTTTACCAACAAGGCCGCAGGCGAGATGAAATCCAGGGTGGAAAAGCTGCTGGGCGGTGAAACGAGCCTCTGGATCGGCACTTTCCACAGCATCTTCGCGCGCATCCTGCGCCGCCATGCGGAGATCCTCGGCTACACCCACAATTATACGATCTATGATACGGATGACAGCCAGAGGCTCGTTAAAAATATTATCAAAGAGCTGCCCCAATCGCCGGGGACGCTTAATCCAGCCTCTGTGCGGCATGCTATAAGCCGCTACAAAAACGAGCTGCGCTCCCCGGAAGAAGTAAGGCAAGGCCAGCGGCAGTTTATCGAGGGCAAGACAGCGGAAATCTACGAAATCTACGAAAAAAAGCTCAAAGAAAACAACGCCATGGATTTCGACGACCTCATTCTCAAGCCGTCCGAGCTTTTCCGCACCTCAGACGACTTGCTCGAACGCTACCGCAACCAGTTTGTCCATCTCCTGATTGATGAGTTCCAGGATACCAACCGGGCGCAGTACAACCTGATACGGCTTCTGACCAACCAGCAGCAAAATGTCTGCGTGGTCGGGGATGACGATCAGTCGATCTACGGCTGGCGTGGCGCCGATATCCGCAACATTTTCGATTTCGAGCGCGATTTCAAGGGAGCTACTACGGTGCGCCTCGAACAGAACTACCGCTCGACAGGCAACATCCTCGAGGTGGCAAACGCCGTGGTGAGCCGGAATGAGGGGCGCAAGCCCAAAAAGCTATGGACAAATAAAGAGCATGGAGCCAGGTCCGTGATTATCGAGACCCATGATGAGATCGATGAGGCAGAGCAGGTCGCCGAGCACGCCGCCCGGGTGCGCAGCGAGCTGGGCCTGGGCTGGCTGGATATCGCCGTGCTCTACCGCACAAACGCCCAGAGCCGGGCACTGGAGGACGCCATGCGCAAGGCCCGGATCCCCTACCGGATTATCGGAGGCCTCAGGTTTTACGAGCGCAAGGAGATCAAGGACCTGCTGGCTTATCTCAAGATGATCGCCAATCCGCAGGACTCAGGCTCCCTCTACCGCATTATCAATGTCCCGGCGCGCGGGATCGGTCCTGTTACCCTGACCAGGCTTACCAGGCTCGCCCTCTTGCGCGGGGAACCTCTCTACCATGTTCTGGGCGATGCCGACCAGGCCGGGGATATCACCCAGAATGTGGCGCAAAAGGTGATGGATCTGCACACCATGTTCGAAGACCTGCGCGCGCTTTCCCGGAGCGAGTCCGCCGCCGTGGTGCTTAAGGAGCTGATCAAGCTCTCCGGTTATGAAAGCGAATTGAGCGAGCTTGACAAAATCGAGTTCCAGACCCGGATGGAGAATATCGAGGAGCTGGGCAACGCTGTTGCAGAGTTCAGCGAGCGTTTCACGC
Source organism: archaeon (assembly GCA_035528795.1). GTDB lineage: Bacteria > Gemmatimonadota > Glassbacteria > GWA2-58-10 > GWA2-58-10 > DATKXY01. Next base: position 51,588 of record DATKXY010000229.1, read on the forward strand.
CCGAAGACGACACCACCTGCCTCGAGGCCTGGCTTGCCGAGACTTCGCTGGTCAGCGAGATCGATTTCCACAACCCTGAAGAGGACTATCTGACACTCATGACCCTGCACAACGCCAAGGGTCTCGAATTCCCGGTGGTCTTTATAAGCGGGCTGGAGCAAAACCTTTTGCCTATCAGCCGGGCATTCGAAGATGAGAAAGGGTTCGCGCTCGAGGAGGAACGCCGGCTGTTCTATGTGGGTATCACCAGGGCCAAGGAGAAGCTTTTCTTGAGCTGGGCCGCAAACCGCAGGCGTTTCGGTGAAATTCTCGATTCCGAGCCTTCACAATTCCTGCGGGACATCCCGGGTGAGCTGGTGGAGCACGGATCGAGCCTGAGATGCAATAAAAAATTGTTGAACAGATACACCCGGGATTATGCCGGCTCTCCGGGGAAATTCGCCCGGGGGCCGATCGGCCCTGCGCCACCTATTTTCGCCCCTGCCGCCGCCCCTGTGTCAGTTGGCTCTGAGCCGGCATTCGAGCGGGACCCGGGAGTGGATGAACCTGCTTACCGCAAAGGCGAGCGGGTGGTGCACAACGCTTTCGGCAGCGGCACGATCACGGATATTAACGCTTATCTGGATGACCTGCGTGTGACTGTGCGTTTTGACTCGGGGGTCTCCAAGAAACTGATGGCGCGCTTTGCCAGGCTGAGAAGGGAATGAAAAAAGTTATAAATCAAGGATATTACAATGCCAAATGATTATGGCAAACACCATAACTATATGAAATTGGTTAAAGATGACGCCATTGTCAGAAAAAAGAATCTTGAAGCTTCTATTAGAGAAGTCTTCTCAGATTTTATAGAGGTCAGAGAAGTAGAAGTGGTTGTTTTTTCAGAAATAGATGCATTAGAACTAGCAAATGCTATTTTTGCAAGACCTTTAATCTTAAAACCGCTTTTAGCATGTTGCAATATAGCGGGACGGGCGATTGAGAGAGATTTAAACATCAAAAACTTAAACACTTATGACCCACATCTTACTGAGGACCATGCAAAAGTGATCGCAGGTTATATTAAACCATTTCTTCCAGCCTATATTGAAATAAACGCATTAAGCAGTATCGATAGAATTTTTTTCATTGATAAAGAAATCCGGAAATTAAAAGGAAGATGGGAAAAACTAATTCTTAAAGCCTTAACCAAATATGGCTCCATTCCTTTCAAAAAAAGAAAATTCGCACATGAAGGTGAAGAGTTTGAAATAGATGCTGCTGCACCTTTAAGTGGTGATATTCAAATGGGAATAGATGTTAAAAGAATCGAGGCTAGAAGGGATATCCACAAACGTTGCGATGAAATTGTAAATAAAGCAAGTAAGCTGAAATCTGTATTTCCGAAATCTAAATTTGGAGCCGTAATATTTTATCCTTTTATTGAAGAACAAGTAAACATACAAAACAGGCTTCATTCACCAAATATAGATTGTGTGGTTTTTGCATCCGAATCAAGAGAATCAGTCAACAACGCCATTAGACTTCTCCTTTCATCATTACAAGAAAAGTGAGTATGATATCAGAGACTAAACATATTTTAGTTAATGGGGATGCTAGAGACTTGTCATTTTTAGATGATTTAAGTGTCCATCTCATCATTACCTCTCCGCCGTATTGGAATTTAAAAAAATACAGAGAAAATCCTGATCAATTAGGCAACATGGAAGATTATTATATCTTTATTGAAGAACTTAAAAAAGTATGGCGCGAGTGCTATAGAATTTTAGTTCCTGGTGGTAGATTAGTTTGTGTTGTTGGCGATGTATGTTTATCTCGTCGGAAATATGGACGTCATTTAATAGTTCCTTTACATGCGGATATTATTACGAGTTGCAGGGAAATTGGATTTGACAATCTAAACCCCATAATCTGGCATAAAATTTCTAATGCATCATATGAAGTAAAGGGTGGATCAGGATTTCTTGGTAAACCTTACGAACCGAATGCAATAATAAAGAATGATATTGAATACATCTTGATGCAGCGTAAACCTGGAGGCTATAGAAAACCAACAAATGAACAACGCCGTTTCTCCATGATAGAAAAAAAGCATTTCAAAGAATGGTTCAATCAATTTTGGTATATTCCCGGAGCATCAACTAAAGAACACCCAGCTCCGTTTCCTTATGAGTTGGCCTACCGTTTAGTACGTATGTTTTCTTTTTATGGAGATACTGTTCTCGATCCTTTTTGCGGTACAGGGACAACCATATTAGCAGCCATTAAAGCGGATAGAAATAGTATAGGAGTCGAAATAGACCCTTTATATTGTAAAATCGCTTTGTCAAGGTTAGAGCAAGTATCAAGCGATTTATTTAAAAGCAGCAAAGTTGAAATAGCAAAAGCACGAGAAGTTAATAGTATTAAAAAAGTATGCGATTCTTCAACGAAGCTTTGGAAAACTTCCGGTCCTAATATAACGGAATTTTTTATTGCGCCGTCTGCAACTAAAAAATCTATTTTTAAAAACCTGCGCACAATCCCTGGGGTCGGGAAAATAATTGCCGAGGATCTTTTCAGCCTAGGCGTGAGGTCTGTCGAGGACCTGAAAGGCCGGAACCCTGATGAGCTCTACCACAGGCTCTGCGTGCTGAAAGATACAAAAGTGGACCGCTGCATGCTCTATGTGCTCCGCCTGGCGGTTTACTACGCCTCGAATAGTGAGCACGACCCGGAAAAGCTCAAGTGGTGGAACTGGAAGGATAGCTGAGCGGGAGCACAATTGTTGATTGATCTATTGACTCTGTCTTTTTTCCTGAGGAGGGAAAAATGGCTGACAAAAATCTGACCCGCCGCAAGTTTCTGAAAAACACCTCTGCCGGGATAGCCGGCGCTGCGGCAATCAGCGCGCTCGGGGGAACGGCCGTTAATTGCAGCGGGGCAAATACTCCCGCCATACTCGGCGGCACGCCTGTCCGCACAGAACCCTTTCCCTCCTGGCCTGTCTATGACGAGACAGATGTACAGATGCTGGTCGATGCCTTCAGGAGTAATAAATGGTGCCGTCTCGGCGCCGAGCGGGTCTCTCAATTCGAAAAGAAATACGCCGAGCTCATGGGAGTGCCTTACTGCGTGGCGACAAACAGCGGGACAGACGCCCTCGCCACCTCCCTGAACGCTCTCGGCGTGGGCCCGGGAGACGAGGTCATCCTGGCGCCGTACACTTTTGTCGCCACTGCCCAGGTGGTGTTCCAGGTGTTCGCCCTGGCCGTATTTGTCGACACCGACCCGGAAACCCACATGATAAACGCCGATCTGATCGAAGAGCGGATCAACGAGCATACCAGGGCGATCCTTCCGGTTCATATTGCTGGCTGCGCAGCGGATATGGACAAGATCATGGCGATTTCCAGAAAACATGATATCCCGGTTATCGAGGACGCCTGCCAGGCCTGGACAGGGGAATGGAAGGGCAGGAAGCTCGGCTCGATCGGAGATCTGGGTTGTTTCAGCTTTCAGGGATCGAAGAATCTGAACAGCGGCGAGGGCGGGGCCATTATCGGCTCGAACCAGGCCCTGATGGACATGTGCGCCTCCTATACGAACAACGGAAGGCCAGCCGGGGAAACCATGTCCACCCTCTCAGGATACCCCAACTCCGGCTCGAATTTCCGGATGACCGAGTTCCAGGGGGCCGTGCTGCTTGGACAGATCAGGCGTCTTGAAGAGCAGCAGAAATTACGCTCAGAGAATGCCGCCTGCCTGGATAAGCTCCTCGAGGACATCCCGGGAATCTCCCCGGCCAAAACCTATCCGGGCCAGACCCGTCATGCCTATCATCTCTACATGATGAACTATGACAGGAACCATTTCAGCGGCCTGCACAAAAAGAAATTTGTCGCGGCTTTGGCAGCGGAAGGCATCGAGACCATCTCGACAGGATATGGATTGCCGCCGCTCAACAAGGCCCAGTTCATAGAAAAACGCTTAAATTCAAGATCATATCAAGCGATTTATTCCAGGGAGAGGCTTGATAAATACCGGAAAGAGAACCTGTGCCCGGAAAACGACAAGCTTTGTGAGGAAACCGGCCTCTGGCTTTACCAGAGCGTGCTGCTCGGCACGAAAAAGGATATGGAAGACATTGCCGAGGCGATTGTCAAGATCCAGAAAAACTCGGCGAAACTGGTGTGAATGAAAATATTCGATCCGTAGGGGCGGTACGCGAACCACCCATACCCCCGCCATTTTTCAGCATATATTTAGGATCGAATAAAGCACTTAGTACATGAATTCATAAATAGTGTAGCGTATTGTTTTAAACCAATTTACAAATTTAGTAAACGTAGTGGCGAGGCATGCCTCGCCCTGTTCGGGCGACCGCCGGTCGCCCCTACGAGTCCGCACAGCGTTGCTGGAAAAAA
>DATKXY010000230.1:0-2930 GCA_035528795.1 archaeon
CAATATGGTCGAGGGGTTGACAAGGGAAGATGTCGAGTATCTCAAATCAGTCATGGCTCAGCTCGACCTGAGGGCCGGGGAGAAGGAGGCATTCCAGACAATCCTCTCTAGCCACGGTAAAACTGACAAGGCTGGCTTGCCTGAAAAATTATCACTCTCCCGGAATGTTCCCAACCCGTTCAACCCCTCGACCAGCATAATCTATACAGTGCCTGAAGGCCCTGTGGTGCAGGTAACATTAAGAATTTACAGTATCCGCGGCCAGCTTGTGTGCACACTGGTAGATAAGACCTGTGAGGCCGGTTCTTACAATGTGTTCTGGGACGGGACAGATGGGGCCGGACACCATGTTTCCAGCGGAGTTTATTTCTACAGGATGCAGGCTGGCGATTTCATCCAGACCCGCAAGCTGGTTTTGTTGAAGTAAAAAAAACGACTCAATTCTTATTTCCACGATATTCAAAGAATGATGAAAAAATTATAGAATTGAAATCAAGAGAGTTAAAAATGTCTCGCCTGTTTGTTGGAGCTTCCTTTTACATTCAGCTCCCTTTTCTTTTGCTTCTTTATTCTATGGCCTTTGCAGGGAAGCTGTCTCCTGTCATGGAACAAGTGCTCTCCCAGGCCCCACCCGATTCTGAGATAACAGTCCTGGCCAGGCCTGCCCTGGAAGTGGAGATCTACGCTCTTAAAAGAGAGCTGGAAAGTATCAGGGCTTCCCGGGCCGAGCGCCACAGGCGGGTGATGACCGGGCTCAAGCGCAGGAGCGCCGCTGCCCAGGCCGGCCTGCTGTCGGAACTCGAAGCAGAGCGAACCGCTGGAAGAGTAAGAGAATACAAACCTTTCTGGATCACTAACCTGGTGGCTGTAACCGCAAGTGTGCAAGCTGTCCGTAAGCTCGCTTCGAGTAAGGAAGTCGGCGAGATCCTGGAAAACAAGGCGATCCAATTTCTGTGTGAGAAAAAGAGAAAAGACTCAGCCAATTCATCCTCTGGCCGGATGTCTCCTGAAACGGCTTCAACTTTTAAGAAATTTAACTGGTCCCTGCGCCAGATTAACGCTCATAAGCTCTGGGAAAAAGGGCTCACCGGCAAGGGTGTTCTGGTGGCCAATATCGACACTGGAGTGGATTGTAACCATCCAGCCTTGAAAGACAAGTGGCGCGGGGCTAATGGAGCCCTGGCCAGTGAGTGCTGGTTTGACGCTGTGGGAGATAGAAGCATCCCCATGGAAATGAATATTCTAGGGATGGACAGCACCAGGCACGGGACCGGAACAATGAGCCAGATCGTGGGGCAGGATGGGGCTGATACTATCGGTGTGGCACCTGATGCCCAGTGGATAGCGGCCGGATTTCTATCGGGCGGGAACGATAAAAAAGCAGCCGTGCTGGAAAGCTTCGAATGGATGGCTGACCCGGACGGCGATCCCGAAACCATCGATGATGTGCCGGATATCCTCAACAACTCCTGGGCTGTATACCCCTTAGAGGCTTGCCCAACTATCTATGACGAGGCGATCAATAACCTCAAGGCATTAGGTGTCACCCCGGTATTCGCCGCCGGCAACGAAGGCGAGGAGGGCTCTATGTCGTTAGTCGGGCCCGCCAGCAATCCGAAGTTTTTCGCTGTTGGTGCGACTGATAAAAATAATGTGGTAGCCAAATGGTCCAGCAAGGGCCCCTCTCCTTGCGACAGACAAATTATTAAGCCTGATGTCGTAGCCCCGGGAGTGGATCTTCTCACAGCCCAGCCATTGCATTCAGGGGGAGGGTACATAGTGGCAAGCGGAACCTCAGGTGCTGCGCCGCTGGTCGCCGGTATTGCGGCCTTGCTCAAACAGTACAACCCGGAGCTCACCCCTGACGAGATAACCGAGGCAATCCGCAACTCAGCCACTGACTTGGGGCCCAGCGGGCCGGACAACGAATACGGCTGGGGCCTGGTCAACGCCGAGGCTGCCTTGAGCCTGGTCGAACCGGCGGAATCGCCGCATTTCACTATCACTAAAATCGAGGTCATCCCGGATTTTGAAGACCTGGTCTACCCGGGTGAAAAGGCCCGGGTTATCCTGCGCCTGGTCAACCTGGGAGCAGAGGCCGGCGCGGTAACCGCCGAGCTGAGCTCCAAAAGCCCGGATGTCATGGTGGAGTCTGCCGCTGCCTCGTTCGGTAATCTGACCACAGGCAGCGAGTCATCAAACTCCTGGGCCCCTTTCGTGCTTTCTTTTTCTCCACAGATGCCGGAGAATGTAACCCGCACGTTCAACCTTCAGGTATTCGCCGGGAGCCTGGCCCGCATGCTCTCTTTCTCGCTTAAAATAGGTCAGGAGCAGGAGCCTCCGAAAAAAGGTTACACCACCAACGCTATAGGAAAGGCAGCCCTTTCGCTGACCAATTACGGGGTGATCGGCACAGGTAGTGCTGAAGGGGGAGGATTCAAGTACCCTTATGCGGGTGCTGCAAGCCCTGACCATCTCTACCTGGGCGCCCTGCTTTTGGCCACTGGCCCGACAACCTTGTCTGATGCCGATTTCAACGAGACGACCAGGGGCATTTTTGTTGGATTCGACAGAGATTTCAGCCCGGTGCACGGAGGAAACCTGAAAGTACAGTCTCCCGGCAGTTTCGCTGATCTGGAGGTGACCGGAATTTTCTCGGATAATGAAGCCGCCGATCCATTAGGCGTGAGGATCTATCAGCGGAGCTACGCCTGGAGCGCAGAGGCGGATGACGATTACGTGATTGTGCAATACGCCTTGAGGATCCCTTATGGTTCCGAGAGTCTCGCCGGAGTCTACGTGGCCCAGCACCTGGACTGGGATGTGGGAGGAGGGGAGGATTCAGGAGAGGACGACCTGGTGGGCTTTGACAGCGGCCTGAGACTGGCCTATATGTATGATAATGTCTCCAATGTCTATGTGGGTCACGC
>DATKXY010000231.1:0-5358 GCA_035528795.1 archaeon
CGGCAAAGATGCTGGATAAACTGCCTGCTGACTTTGACGATAGCTTCGCCTTTTGGCTCAACGGCATGGTATGGGTGGTTTTGGATGGAATGCCGGCTAACGGGACGGTTTGGACCATTGACAATGCCTGGGGCACCTGGAACAGTGATAAGACAGTGTTCACCCAGGTTGCGGACATGCCCTGGCCCGGGGACAAGTGGAAAATCCAGATCAAGGCCATGTCTATGGATCCTGATGATGCGAATCTCAAGAAAATCAAGGTGGTTCCCAATCCTTACATTGCTTCCTCCTATCTGGACCTGTCGCCCAACAACCGCAGGATCGAGTTCACCAACCTGCCCAGCCGCTGCACTATCCGTATCTATTCGCTCGGCGGCAACCTGGTGAACGTGCTGAACCATATCGGCTCAAGCCGCCAGGGCTGGGGGAACTATACCGATTGGGACAGGCTCTCGGACAACCAGCCGAGAGTGTTCACCGGTTATGACAACCACGGAGGAACCGAACCCTGGAACCTGAGAAACCGCTTCGGCCAGACTGTGGCCAGCGGCCTCTATCTGTATCACGTCACCGACCAGCAAGGGGAAACGTATACCGGCAAGTTCTATGTAATCAACTGACCTTGCACAATTAATGTCTGCGGTATCGTTAATTTCCCGAGTTGTTTAGACGGAGGTAATTTATGTTGATAAAAATGGCCATAAGAGCCTTGATCACGGCCCTCTCGTTCCTGGCGTTCGCAAGCATGTCTCTGCTGGCTCAGGGTACTGCCCGCCAGGACTATACCGGGCTGGACAAGTATATCGCCGCAGGCCGTCCTGAAAACGCCTCTTTTGTCGGGGTAAGGGCGGCCGAGTTTCTCACTATCCCCGTGGGCGCGCGCGGAATAGCCATGGGAAGCGCCTATTCGGCCGTTGCCGATGACATCTCTTCTATCTGGTGGAACCCGGCCGGTCTCGGTTTCCTTCAGAACCGGGAGCTGATGTTGACCGTAGTCGATTATTCCCTGGATATCACCTACAGCTACGGCGCGTTCGCCTCGCCTATAGGCGACGGGAAACTGGTAATCGGTGGTTTCTTCGGCTATCTCGATGTCCCGGATATCGAGATCACCACTGTAGCGACTCCTGAGGGGACAGGCAGCTTTTACAACGCCTACGACTTCCAGGTGGGCGGCTCATTCGCCTATAACCTCTCGGACCGCTTCACAGGCGGCCTCAATATCAAGTACGTCCACCAGGACATGTGGAACAACCTGGGAGGCAACGCTTTCGCGGTGGATGCAGGCGTGATCTACCACACCGAGCTCGCGGACCGTGATATCAGGTTCTCTTTCAATATCCAGAACCTGGGTTCAAATATCACCATGAAGGGCTCCAACCTGTTGACAGAGATCGGTCCTGAGACCAGGTCCGGAGATGTGCCCACAGGTTACATGGACTGGTCGCAGGACGCGTACCAGTTCTCGAAAAGGAATGTGCGGCTGGCTTACCGCCAGACCCATACATACCGCCTGCCCACAGTGCTCAAAATAGCGCTGGCCTACAACCTTTACACCAGCGAGAAAGTCAACTTTCTGGCCAGCGGTGAGTTCTGGAGACCGAGCTACATACCTATTACTTACACAGCAGGCACCGAGCTGAACTATAACTTCACGCCTTTCCTCTCCGGCGCCTTGCGCTTAGGTTGGATGGTCCAGACTGATGAGTATACGGAAGGTATTGATCAGTCAGGATTCAACTATCTGGGCGATGATCCGACCTGGCGCGGCTTCAGCTTTGGCGGAGGAATCCAGCGCCAGATCGACGATATGCATATCAGGTTCAGCTACGCTTATCGGAACAAAGGAAGGCTGTCCGCGGATAACTTTTTCACTTTCAGCTTCGGCTTTTAGTCATAGAATCCCCCACTCTGTGACTGATGTATTTCCCGGTCCCCTTTGTGGGGACCGGGAAATATAATAATTTTCCAGGTTTGACAAAACATTCTGGAATCAGGGGCTTTTTGTTTAGAAAACTGAGGATGTGCCCCCTCAGCGTATTTCCCAGCATCATTTATATAAAGTTACCTCAATGCAATCAAATTGTTCTGAAACATGGGGGTGACCTCTAACAGATAGGTATCGGTGTACAGAAAAATGTCTTTATCTGTTGATTCACTCCCGGAGAAATAATTTATGAAGATAAAAAAGTATTGTCTTTATCTTTTCTGGTTCTTGATCCCTTTGGCACAAGGCGTTCCCAAAGATTTGCATGCTCAAGGGGCGCTAGATTCTCTCCCCGCTTTTCCCGGAGCGCAGGGGTTCGGGTCTACTACACCAGGAGGGCGGGGAGGGCGTGTGATCAAGGTTAACAACCTGAATACCAGCGGCCCTGGCAGCCTTCAGGAAGCCTGCAGCGCTGAGGGACCCCGGATCGTGATCTTCGACACGAGCGGCGTTATCCCGGGCGATGTAGTAATCGATCAAAGCCGGATCACCATTGCCGGACAGACCGCACCTGGGGCGGGGATCACTATCAGGGGCAGGCTGATGACCAGGTACGGCGATGAGAGGTTCCAGGACATCGTGGTCCGCTTCCTGCGCGTCAGACCCGACCCCACCACCGGGGCCAGCGGAGATGCCATCCAGTTTTCCAGGGTCGAGAACTGCGTTATCGACCATGTATCCTGTTCCTGGGCCAATGATGAAACAATCGATATTTACAATGCCCACGATGTGACTATCCAGTGGTGCACAGTCGAGGAATCGGATACCGAAGGACATTCCAAAGGCGTAGCCCACAACTTCGGGATGATCAACGGCCCCGGCGGAGGAAGGATTTCTCTCCACCATACCCTTTTCGCCCACCACAGGCGGCGCTGCCCGGCTATCGCCCACGGACCCTCCGATATCCGGAACATAGTGGTCTATGACTTCCGGGACGGATTATCCCATGAAGGGCACGTCCCCAACAATCTCGGTTTCAATATTATCGGCAATTATTACAAAACCGGTCCAAGTGAGCCGAACATTTTCCCTTTCAATTTTGTCAGCAATGTCTCTTACTATCTGCGCGACAACTATTTCGAGGGTAGAAACGGCACCTATACCGGGATGATCCAGGATCCCTGGGCGGAGGCTGACAGCCTCTACGGCCTGCGATATTATGCGGATAAAGGTCTCAAAGCCGAGATGGAGTACGAGGTTCCTGTGGTGACCACTTACACCCCGCAGGAGGCCTATAACCTGGTGCTGGAGTCTGCCGGATGTTTCCCGCGGGATACAGTCAGCCGCCGCACTATCGCAGAGGTAAAAGAGGGCGCCGGTTCGTGGGGACGGCATGAATCAGGCGACTTGATGACGGGTCTTCAACCCCAGGCCCCCGCTCTAGATTCCGACAACGATGGACTGCCGGATTCATGGGAGAGGGCGAACGGACTCAACCCCTCGGATGGAACAGACCACAACACAGTCATGTCCTCGGGCTACACTGCTATCGAGGATTACTGCAACATCCTGGCTCAGGAGCTGATCGAGCGCCGCGGCAGCCTGCCTGTCAAAGGGGATCTCGACCAGGACGGCAAAACAGGGATCTTCGATCTGATCAAAATGCTGAAAGCTCTATCAGATGATCAAAATTGGGCCGCGGATATGAATTATGACGGCAGGGTCAATATATTTGACATGCTTGAGTTGATAAGAGTCATAGTCTCTCGGGGGTAGATTTGTCTGACTGTTCAGTGCTTTATTACCGCACTGGAGGGGCGCGAAACTGTTTCTTTAAACGGCCCTTTTAATGGGCAAGGAGTCTTACAATGAAGAGGCTAGTTCCGGCAAGTAGTTTCTCATGGTTAGTGATTTTTGTCCTGGCGCTTTTTTTCACGGCATATAACCAGGAGGCGGAGGCCCAGGCAATAGCCAAATCCGGAAAGCCGCTGCAAGTGATTATGATCGGCGCCCATCCGGATGACACCGAGGGCAAGGGTGGCGGTACCGCCGCTCTCTGGGCCGCAGCCGGAGCAAAAGTGATGATGGTCTCGGTAACCAACGGGGATGCCGGTCACCAGAGCGAGGGCGGAGGTGCCCTGGCCAAGCGCCGCGCAGCAGAGTGCAGGGCAGCCGCAGAGATCCTTGGCGTAAACTGGCGCACCCTGGATTTTCATGACGGGGAGCTCGAACCGAATCTCGAGGCGCGCAAGGCCGTGATCCGCGCCATACGTGAATGGAAAGCCGACATTGTGATCACTCATCGCCCCAACGACTACCATCCAGACCACCGCTACACCGGCCAGATCGTGCAGGATGCAGCATACATGGTGGTGGTACCCAATATCTGCCCGGACACCCCGCGGCTCGAAAATAATCCGATTTTTATGTACTTCGCTGACCGGTTCCAAAAGCCCTATCCCTTTACTCCTGATGTGGCGGTAGATATCACCCCGGTGATGGAGAAAAAGCTTCGCGCCACTCACCAGATGCCGAGCCAGATGTACGAGTGGCTGCCCTGGGTCGGGGGCAGTCTGGATCAGGTGCCCAGGAATCCGGAGGAGCGCTTCGAATGGCTTAAAAAAAGCCGGTCAGGGAGAACCAGGGGCTGGAAAGAAAGGTACACCGAGATAGTCGAGGCCCGTTACGGCAAGGCCCGGGCCGAAAAAATAGAGCATGTTGAAGTGTTCGAGCTCTGCGAGTACGGCCACCAGGCGAGCCGTGAGGAACTCTGGGAGTTGTTCCCCAAGTAATTCGGGAAACGGGATTATTTTGTTGGAGCAGAAATGCCGGAATTTCACCCGGCATTATGCCAACAGCTAACGGTTCCCGCCATCAGGGCCCGTAGGGGACTTCCACCCCCAAGTCCTCAATCAACTACCACAGTCGATCAAGTGGCGCTCTCACGCCACGCGCCATGCCTGGCATACAACAGGAAAGACAGTCACCAAGGAAGTTGACCGTTATATCGTGCAGCGAAGTCCGGTGGCCGCGGCCCTTGACACTGCCTGGGGTATTGCTGGCCGAATACTTTCTGACTTTGGGATGACCGACAGACTCACCTCATCAAAATCGACCCGGATCGTGCTCCCCTGATCCGCCAAATATTCGAGAAATAAGCCAGCGGTGAATTCTCCCTTCAGGCTATCTGTATCTGGGCCGAAGCTGAAAGCCTCCGACACCCCCGATCCGGCAAACCAATCAATAAAGCAGGAATCCATCGAATACTGAGAAATGCTATTTGCTTTGGTGAGTTCAGGTGGAAGGGAAAGACCTATGAGGGCAATCATGAGCCGATAATCGAGCGGTCGCTGTTCGAAAAGGTGCAAGCCCAACTGGACGGGCATAACTACCCTGTACAGAGTCGGCGTTCAACCGCTTATAAAGGTTTG
>DATKXY010000232.1:0-9922 GCA_035528795.1 archaeon
GGAATTTGTGGCCTGAGCCGGATGAGGATCAGTATCACTTTCTCTCACGCATGCAGCAGGCGTTGATCGAGGTATTCGATGCCAGTGTGGCTGTCTATCCTGAGCCGAACCTTGACCGCGGCCCTGTGGCCTATGGCAGGATAAGGTCGTTTGTCACCAGGGAGCTGCCGGATCCGGGCTGCGTGATCTTTGCGGTCTTCGAGGAAGAGCAGCTTTATTTCAGCTTTGTTGTCAGGATGCGTAAAGCGGAGGTCGACCTCGTTACCAGTTTCGATCACTGGCGCGAGCTCTCGGATAGTGTCCGTTTAAGTGGTGAAGAGCTCGACAGGACAGTGGGAATTGTCGCAAAAAGCTCGAAAGAATTCGGCCCTGTGGCCTGCGCCCTGTTTTTGGCGAGAAGGGATTTTGACAGGCTCTTTGACGGTACATTGCATGCAGAACTGCCCGATTCACTGATTCTCAGTTCCCGCGCTTTCGGCTGCTCGAACCTGCCCGGGGCGGCTGAGGAGGCTTTTCTCAAAACCGCCGGGCTTTTCGCTTATGTGCCAGTTCGCATACCTTAGCTGGAAAAGGCGCACTGAAGAGCATCTTTTTAAGTCGGATTAATTACTGGAACAGCCCCTGTGCGCGGGGAGCCGCTCAATCAAATTTCCAAAGGAGACTCTCGGCAATGTTCAAGGTGAATCTTTTATGCATGGCTCTGATCGTTCTTTTTCTTGAGGCTTTATTTTCAGGTTGCGCCGCGTTCGATCTCAGCTCGCCTGTCACGGCAGTTGTTTTCGAGGATGACTTTGCTATTCCTTGCCCTGGAGTTCCTCTCAGGCAGTGGGATGGCATAAGTCCGGCCTGGAAGGCGGTTTTCTCGAGCGAGATGGGCCTTCTACAACAGGACACCCGCCCGGTCACCCGCCAGATCCTTTTTGCTCCCGGAAAAGCATGGACAGATTACACTCTGACCTGTCTGTGCCGGGTCGAGCGCTGGGGCGGACAGACAAAAAACTTCGCCTGGAGCGGCGAGCAGTACAGAAGGGTTTACTGGTCAGTGGCCGTGAGGACAACCGATGCCGCCAACTGCTACAGGCTCGAGTACGCCCCCTGGGTCCCGGAGGACGGGGGCCAGAAACAGTCGTTCTACAGGCTGGTGAAATACACCGCTGGAGAGCGCGTGGAGCTCGCCAGGGTTCTGAGCCGGTTTCACAGCGACCTTGATCATCTGGTGCGCTTCGAGGCCCGCGGCTCAGAGCTTAAGGCCAAAATTTGGCCGGCCACTGAGACTGAGCCTGCGGAGTGGACCATCGCGGCTGAGGATCGCGACCATCCCGCAGGCACGGTGAGCTTCCTGACTGCCAATGCAGCCGTGCTTTTCGACAAGGTCCAGGTTAAAAGCGCAGGTGGCCCGCCTCTTCTGGATGAAGAGTTTAACCAGGGTTCGGTTCCGGCCCGGTGGGAGGCTTTGTCCGGAGACTGGCGCATCGCTCCCTGGGGAAAGAGGCTGGTCCGGAGCGAGGAAACAGGCTCTGCTCTCCTGTCGCCGAATGAATATCTCGGTTTGCCGGCTGAAACGGCTTTCCGTCTGGTCCTGGGAGCCAAAGGCGCCCTTTGTCTGGCTTTCGCAGAGAAGAATTCAGCGCCTCTCTACAGGCTGCTTATCGGGCGCCGGGGCGCAATCCTTTACGACAGCAGTGGAAGAAACCTGGCTGCCGCGGATTTAAACCTCGAACAAGGCAGAGAATATACGCTTGCAGTTGGGCTCGATCCCGGCAAGTTAAGCTTCAAGCTCGAGCCTTATCCTCTTTTGGGAAGCGAGAAATTTGCCGGCTCTTTCAACCTGCACCAGAGGTTTTCTCAAGCGGTGCGAATCGGTTTCGACCCGCAATCAGCGCGGGTGAGCCTGGCTGAGGTAGTGCTCGAAGCCACAGTGCCGATGAAGAAAGCGCTCGAGGTCTATCTGCGGTATATTTGCGACTGGTACATGAGCCTCGAGCTGCCCACAGGCTATCCGAAAACCGGCACAGGCAGCCCGGAGCTCTTTATCGCTTCCTACTGCGCGCGCACCCTGATGGCTGGGGGCCGGATACTGGATGAGCCGGCCTATCTGGAGGAGGCCCTGCGCTGGGCGGACTTTGTCACCTCGAGCCCCTCGGTACTCGTGCCTCTGGTGACCGGCACAGGCAGGGAGGCGCTCGCTTTGCGCACTTTTGCGGACTGGTCTTCTTGTATCAACATGGCGGATATCGGCAGCGTGCTTTTCGGGGTAGGGGTGCTCTGCCCCTGGGGAGATGCCGCCAGAGAGGCCCGTTATCTCGAGGTCATGGAGAAGTATTCGCTCTATGTGACAGAGGGCTGCCTTGAAGACCCGCTTGTTCTCGGCCGGGGTAGCCAGCCCGGAGGCTGGCGTGTGACCGAAGGTCCGGACAGGGGAGGCTTTTCCAATGGCTACTGGTGGATGGAAAAAAGCGATCAGGTGTGGGATGTCTCCACCACCAATGTGGGTCTCCAATTTTACCCTGTGCTCTATCGCCTTACAGGCAACCAGGAATACAGGCGTTATGCTATCGAGGCTGCAGACTGGTACCTGAGAAAAGAGGTCGACACCGGCAATATTTTCGAGGCCTACCATGATGTGATCTATGGCGGAGAAGCGCTGATCACAGCCTGGGAGCATATCGCCGACCCGGAGCTGAGAGGGAGGATCGAGAAGGCGCTGGCTAAAATCTGCGCCTGGATTGTGGAAAAACAGAACCCGGATGGCACCTGGAACCAGGAGGATACCCCGCGCAATAACCGCACCAATCTTATCTGGCGCATTCTGGACTGGTACCTCTTGAGGCACCCTGACCAGAAAAAGATTCAGCAGGCTTTGTCACGCACCGTAGCCTGTCATCTCGACCGGCGGAACTCCCGGTTCAACGGTGTTTGCGAGGTGCTGCGCAAGACCTGTTTTACCGGCGTCTCGGTGGCCGAGCTGATCAGCCCGGGTATCACGGTAAAGCTGCGGGAGCGATAACTGGTCTTTCTGCTGCTCTGAAAATTACGGGCTGAATATCAGGCGCCTGAAAGCCATAAGGCAGACTGGGACAACCCTGAACAACAGTAGATGTATATGTTAGCCAAAACAAACGGCCTCCGGAGAGCTTCCGCTCCCGGGGGCCGTCGAGCTTCTCGATCTGCAGGCCTGGGCTTGAGAGCCGTTTTTCTTACTTCTTGGGCAGCTCCAGGTCTTTCATCCTCTTTTCGTACGGCTCCAGAGCTTCCCATCTCGGTGAGGGGAGGGCCTGGTACCAGTAGGCCGTTGCGCATACATCCTGGGGAGCCTCGAAATTATGCCAGCCTTCCTTGTTCACTTTCGGATCGAAAATCTTGTGCCCTTCTACCAGTTCGGGGTAGTTTTCAGGCTTGATATTTTGGATAATTTCCTGCACCATGGCGCCTGACATCTGCTGGAGGTCCACCCGGATGTCCTGGTGGAAATACACAGGGTCCACCACGTGATAGCGGTAGAAGCCCCAGACTCCATTGGCTGATGCGGTGAGCAGGCAGCCCTGGAAGCGGTGGTTGAATGCTCCCAGGCCCCAGGCGCTGCCTACCAGGTCCTCTGTTCCGGTACCCACAAGAGTCGGGAACTCATTGTCGCCATCCAGGTAGATTTTTATCTCACCCTCGCCGAACCAGGCAGGCTCCTTGTAATCGCCAATCGCCCGCACGCCTACATTGCAGCCTAAGTACCGGCCCCTGCCTGTGACCCGCGGAAGGATCTGGAAGTCTTTTTTCGGCGCTGTGGGATTCTCCCTGCGGTAACGGGCATGGAAGTAAAGAAGGTCCTCGGGCAGTTTGTCACCGATAGTATAGTCTATGTCAAAAAACAGGGAACCGGCGCTCACCGGAGCCTGGTTTTCGACAACCACCCGGGCCCTTTTTTTGAAAGGCATGGGAATAAAGCAATTGAAAGAGCGGCCTTCCGGGTTCGAGAAAAAACAGGACTCGAAACGAACCTGTCTGGCAAACGGGGTGCCGAAAAAGTCCTGCAGCGGCGCCTCGACAGATGGGTAATCCTGATCGTCCCAGTAGAAGCGCAGCACCAGGCCCCGCAGTGATTCGGGCTTTCCTCTTACAGTGAGCCAGATCCGGTGAATAATTCCAGGACCCTCGATATCTGCCAGGGTCACGGTCTCGCCGGCTTTGATCTCGCGCGCGGGAGCGCCTTTGCGTCCCTCGTTTTCCTGCCCTCCCTGGCCTTTGGCGCCGGTCGGGTTTTCGAATGAAATCCAGCGGGTGTGCACCCCGGAAGGGAGCTCAAAAAGCTGATTCCCAAGCAGCGAAACAACCTGGAAGGCGGAGAATAGTAAAAGCAGCATAATCGTAGCTGGGGATTTAGCCATAACCTGCACCTCCATAGATTTTAGAGTTTGGGTCCGAAAAATCCAGTTAAAGTGAAAGCGGACTGTTTAAACTGAAATGGAAGCTGATTAATGACTGGAAAAAACAGCTATTGCTGATAAAATAACCATTTACATTCTGAAGAAAAAGGTTTTAAATTGCTTATCAGTTAGGGAGGCTTTATTTATTCTCGATATGTATACAGAATCTGTTTATTTTACTACTCAGGTCATAAAATTGTTTGCATCTATCCGTAAAGGAAATTTATTTTCTTCTTTTGGTGGCAAAAGAAGCAAAACCATTTCTTTTTAAACAAAAAGAAACAAAAGTTAATCCTGGCATTTAAGTCTTTTACTCCGCTTCGCCAAGCTCGCCTGGCGCGATAATGCTGCGCAAAGGCCTGCCTGGGCGGTGTACATCTAATATGGCGATGATGGAAATTACTTGTCTTCTACACGCTCCAAAAACAGGATCCCCGGACTTCAGGGCTTCTTATGACCTCCGGTTTCACCTGGGATAGCTTTATCATCCCAGGTAGCTGCACTTAAACCTCTTTTCGGTAGTTGTACAAGTCTTTCTCTCGGAATATTTCAATCGTAGTTACATAAAGTGAGCCACTGGCGCCTAAAATTTAAAAATTGACACCTGGTAAATCATTCCTGCTGACTTGACTTTTATGAATAACCAAGACTGAAGCATATAAACAATAATACAAATGGAAACTATTTAATGCTCCCTGTAGTAATTGCATTACGAGAGATTGAAAGATTTTCCAAAGCAGGATCGGGATTAATCTCTGACATTATTGCAAATATCGATTCGGGCCTGCTGCTTTCCGGATAAAAAAAATGAACCCAATCCCTGAGCAATCTGTCATAGTTAGCAGAAGATGACGATAAAAGGACCAGGCTTAAATAGAAAATAGCTGGCAGTAGCGGGTCAAAACGGGACTCAAATGGTTATACGCGATTCCGGGCATGTATTCCAGGATGAATACATTCTGGTGGAAAAACTCAAACAGGGCGATCCTGAGGCGATAGATGATGTTGTTGACCGTTATCAGCAGCAGCTTTACGCTTTCATTATGCGCATGGTGTCCAACCAGGCTGAGGCCGAGGATATTTTCCAGGATACCTGGATTCGCGCGATCCGCAATATTGGTTCTTTTCGCGGAGATGCCCGTTTCTCGACCTGGCTTTTTCAAATCGCCTTGAATTTATGCCGGAATCTCATGCGCCAGCACTCGAGAAGAAGTTTCGTGCCGCTTGAGGAAGCAGGCAACCTGGCGGAGGAATCCGGGATCGATGCGGTTAAGATATTGCAGGTTCAGCAGATACGCAAGCTGGTGCTCAGCCTGCCAACCAAGATGAGGGAGATAGTCATTCTGCGTTACTACCATGATTACGGTGATCAGGAAATCGCCGATATTACAGGGCTGCCGCCGGGAACTGTGAAAAGCCGCCTGCATCGGGCGAACCTGATGCTGCGAAGTAAAATAGAGGCCAATGAAACTTTGATATCTAGCATGGAGGTGGATTAATGCAACCGATCAATGAAGAGCAGTTGCGCGAGCTGCTGGGAAAATACCGTGTTCCCGGCCCAAGACCTGCGCTCGTTGAACAGACCAAGCGTCTGATGCGCGAGGAAATGCTGCTGATGCCCGCCAAGGTCGAACCAGTCAGGCAGCCTGGAATGGTGCTCGTTCTGGCAGTGCTGTCCCTGTTAATTTGCTTTGGCATGTTCTACACGGCGACCCTGGGAACGATTCTCAGTTTTACTCTGCCTGGTTCGCTGTTAGTGCTTCTCAAACATTCGATACTTGGGGTTTCCGCTGCCGGCGTCTCTTTGGTCATCGGTGCGGTGATCCTGATTTTTTTCAAGAGTTTTCAGAGACAGAAGGCTTTAAGCCACGGCATTTAACCATGCGGCTTTATCAATGCCTTTAGTTTTCGCTTTCTGTAACAGACTTCAATAGTTAAAAAAGAGAGGATAAAAATGGAAAACGGTGAAATGAAAAAATGTCCGTATTGTGCGGAGATGATCAAAGCAGAGGCTATCAAGTGCCGCTACTGCGGCAGCGAGCTGATCAAAAAGAGCTTTGGTTTCAACTCCTTTTCACCCCAGGGATACTGGCATCGGGTGAATGAGGGGAAAAAGATCGCTGGTGTCTGCACCGGCCTGGCCCGCGAGTTTGACGCTCCGGCACTCATCCTGCCGCTCAGGGTGTTTTTTGTGGTGACTACCCTGTTCTACGGTTTCGGCCTGATTCTTTATATCGTGCTCTGGCTGCTGATGCCGTCGCCGATCGATGCTCCCGGAGCCACCAAACAGGCGCCCCCCCCTGGGCCATCGCCCGTAAGGCCTCCTGCGTATCCCCATGCCCCGGCAGTGAATACCTATCCAGGCCAGGAGTTTCGCGCTCAAGCCACCGCTCCGCCAGGGGTGAAAGTGCCGCCTCCAGGAATGGAACACCCTCAGGAACCTGGAAAAACCGGATCTGAGGAGCCCCAGGCAAAAGAGGAAGGTCCTGGAGTGGATGAGGGTACCCTGGATCTAGGGGAAGGTAAAAACGAAAAGTAATCCCGGGATAAAGGAAAGAAACCGGAATAAGGCCTGGCGGTTTGTTCCGGTTTTAAAGGGACAGGATCAATAACCCTTTAGCTTGATGCATTGGGACCGCAGGGGGGTCCGCAAACCGCCCTTTCAAGTTGTTGCTATACCAGGAATCAGTAATAATTTTCAGGTGTATTTTTATTCCTCTTTATCATAAATTACCTTTTGCCGCTCAAATCATGACCGGCCTGTTTCTTTCCGCTGATTCGAGAATGGCCAGGATCACCGCCACATCGTGGGCCGCCATCTCAGCGCTCACAGCCGGCGGCTCCCCGGTTGTCACCGCCCGGTGGAAATCGATCAGCTGAATGTAGTAATCATCCTCGTTTTGAAAAGGCACCTCCTCGGTTTTTCCCTCTGCGGTCACGCGGATAATTTTATCAGAACCTGCAAGCAGGCTGCCCCCGGTCCCGAAAATTCTGAGCATGCTGTCCGACTGGTCCCGGGTGTGCCAGCTCATATTGAGGCTTGTCAGCACCCCGCTCTCGTGTCTGAGGAGCGCGAAGGCTGTGTCCACCTTGCCCAGCAATGGCTCGATAGACAGTGTCTCCGCTTTGACCGAGACCACTTTTCCGGCCATCATCTGCAGCACATGCACGAAATGAACTCCGCCATCCAGGACATAGCCCCCCGGATAAACATGGTTGATCCGCCAGAGGGTCCTGGCGTATTTATCGGCAGTGTCCATAAAGCGCAGCATGTTCCAGCTCATAACCACGGGCCGGCCCACGGCTCCCTGTTTGACCAGCTCTGCCGCCTTGGCGTACGAGGGCATATAATGGCAGTCCTCAGCCACCATGTAGGTGACTCCGTATCGCCCGGAAAGCCCGGCTGCGGCCCGTGCCTCCTCGTTACTCTGCCCGATCGGCTTTTCGCACAGCACGTGCCTGCCTGAGGCTGCAGCCGACTGGCTGACCGGGTAGTTCAGCTCGATCGGCAGGCAGATCAGCACCGCGTCAACCCGGGCTTCCTCGAGCATGCGCTCCCAGTCCTGCCAGATACTGCCGGCTCCCAGGCCGAGACGCCTGGCCAGGGCCTCTGCCTTGGGCCTGGTCCGGTTGCAGAGGGCCGTGACAGCAAAGCGGTCTGTAAGACGCTCGAGAGCGGGCACATGGGCCTCTGAGGCGATTATTCCGCAGCCGATAATGCCGAGCCTTATTTTCTGCTTCTGGTCAGCCATATTCACCTGCCTGGTTAAGTTGAATTAGCGCTGTCGCCGGTGCAAAGCTGGGTTGTCATAATTTTGACAGACCGGATAAAATGCAGAGCAAAGATAGGGAGCATAAATTTGAAGTTCAAGCTTTTTGCGCAGGGCAAAGGTTTACAGGCCATAGAATAGCAGGAATCCTGTTTTATAGACCGGCAGGGAAATTTATTATCACCGGGCAAAAACGCCTTTATAGAAAGGGGATGTCCGGCCCGAAACTTGACTAAAAAAAGCCTTGATAGTATTTTAAAAACTCAAAAGATGATTTGCATTAATGCTCTCAGGCCACCATAGCTCAGACGGTAGAGCGACGCACTCGTAATGCGTAGGTCTGCGGTTCGATTCCGCATGGTGGCTCCAGTTTAAAACGCCGTATATCCTGCGTTTGCGGGGATGTACGGCGTTTGCAATTTATTCTCAAATTATCCGGGATTTTTTTATCTCGTTCCGTAAAAATAGAGTTCAGGAAATATTCGATCGGATGTCCGTCATTTTGTGGCTCAGTAAGCATTCAGCTCTTGCCTGCTCCGGTAATTAGTGCTATCGTTCCCAGGGGCAGGACAATTACCGACCAGAAAAAAATTAACATTTATTATCCTGGATTATTCACAAAATTTAGTAGAAAGAAACAGGCTTCCGGTCTTTCAAGCATTTGCTCCAGACCGGACAAGAAGTCAGAAGTCAGTAGACAGGAGTCAGAAGTTTAAAAAACTCGGTGACCATTTCAAAAAATATTCTGACTCCTGACTCCTGAATTCCAAAAGGTTATTATAAAACTTCCGGTTGGGCTTCGTTCATAATGGTCTGGAGTAGCGGCAAGTTTTATGAATAAAACGGGATTATCAGTCCACACTCTCAGGGAGCTCGAAATGGATGTCATAATCTGGGGTTGTCGGGGCTCGATTACCACTCCGGGACAAAGCACTCTGCGCTACGGCGGCAATAGTACGTGTCTTGAGATTGTTCCCCGTGAAGGCGGGGAGATAATTGTCGATGCCGGTTCCGGTATCCGGCTCCTGGGCAAGAAGCTGGTCAAGGATCAGTCCATCAGCGAGCTGTATATGATACTCACGCACGCGCATTGGGACCACCTGACAGGGTTCCCTTTTTTCAGCCCGGCTTATTTCGAGCGTTTCAAAATCAATGTCTACGGCGGACCTAAGGCCCAGAGATCGCTCAAAAATTATTTCTCGCACCAGATGAACCCTCCGTTTTTCCCGATAGAGTTTGACCTGATGAAAGCCGCTTTCAGGTTCGGCTACGAATGCCCGCAGATGGGATCGATCGGCCTCATAGATTTCATCCCGGTTCCGCTGAGCCATCCGAACGGCGGATACGGCTATAAGTTTGTCAAGGGCCGGAAAACTTTCGTCTTGCTTACGGACAATGAGCTTGACTATGCCCATCCTGGAGGCTTGAGCAGGAAAGATTACCTGGAATTCTGCCGGGATGCAGACCTTTTGATTCACGACGCACAGTATACGGATGAAGAGTACAGGATCACCCGCGGCTGGGGGCATTCCACCTATCGCAGCGCCACTCTTCTCGCCCTGGAGGCCGGAGTGAAAAGGTTCTGCATCTTCCACCACGACCCTGACCGGACCGATGACGACCTGGACCGGCAATTGGAGTTTTGCAGGAATTTGATACAAAAGGAAGGTTCTCAGACAGAATGTTACGCTGCCGCTGAGGGGCTGGAGATAAAACTATGACTCAATCTCTGAT
>DATKXY010000233.1:0-49732 GCA_035528795.1 archaeon
AGATAGATAATCCTCCACTACCATGCGCTTGAATACATTGCTGAATCTTCGCCTGGTTGCCATCGAGAACCTCCTTTTCAGTCCCTATGGCAATGTACTTATTTTCTTTAGCCTTTGTCCAGATTTAGGGGTTCATTCCAGTAAGTGGCCTACTATAAAGACCTGATAGATAACTTCCAATTCCCATTTTGTCAAAAATAGCGTCAACATCAAGATAAAATCTCATTTCCTCTTGGGTAAAGGCTTCGGACAGAATTTTGAGACTTTTTTCCCAAATATCCTTGTGGTAACTAGGGAATCGTATGCAATTTAAGAGAGTATCGATAAGATCTATTTTGGGCTTAAAGAATTTCGCACGACTTTCCTCAAGCCTTCGAGCGATACCCTCATTCAACCCATCGATCAGATGGGCGTCTTCATATGAGCAAAACCTGAGTGGGTTTAAAGTAACATATGACCCTTTTTGCCTTCCAAGTGATGGACCGTTTTTCCCCCAGTGCAGAGTCCCCGACAACGGACATCTATCTACCCAAAAGTATTTGCAGACGAAATTTTCTTCTTCATCTATTTCTGCTAATCCATCTAATTCTACAACTTTTTGATGCATTGGCGAGCGGTCCGTCTGAATGAAGACAGGTAATTTGACGAAATAAAGATAGCTTAAATAATAGTCGAGCCATTTTGATTCCTCAAAACTAGTCTTAGGGAAACCAGTTTGTATCAGGAATTCACGATTATATTCAAGGTGGGTTCTAAACTTCTCACACAGGTTAGCAAGTTCCTTCAATGTGTAAAAAGGAGTAGAGGGATCAGCAAAATATTCAATAAGATAGGTTCTCCGGGAAAGAAGTAGAGGATCGATAGATTCAAATGCTGCTAAAGCCTCTTCTGGAGGAAGATACGAAAGGGCTTCTTCAAAAGAAGGGATGAACCGCAGTCCATTCTCCAAAGGATCTCTTGCATCAGCGTCATTCGGTAAGGGCCGTCCATAATAGTCAACAGCAGTACGCTCCATTATGGCACGCACTCGTTTATTATTCTTGATTCCATAACCTCGGGCCAAAGCATCCGCTTCAATTGCAATAATTTCTTTGATTAAGTTTTTCACCTTTGCTTAAAGTACTCCTCAAGCAGAGGCTCAGGAATCGAGTCTATAAACTTCTTTAAATTTAGACTTCGGTGGCGAGGCATTTGTTTTTCTCCATGTAATTATGCTTATGTTATTTCAGGCAAACGATTTTCTTCAAGGATTTGGCGTAACAATCGTTCTGCCATCTGATGGTCCAGGCAACGGGCCAATAAGGCTTTCGCCATTTCATCCTGGAGTTTACGAAGGTAGGACTCGTAGTTTTTTACGGTTTTAAAAAGAGGCATAGCTTCTGTCGGGATTAAAACCTTTTTAACTCCTGGTTTCTGGGAATAAATAATGTATTTTGCCTCAATAGGGCTCTTTGTTTTATAAGTAAAACCAGAATTTGTAATAAGTTCTTGTCGCCAAAGAAGTAATGGCCCGGACGTAAGGGCTCATTGGGTAATAAAACCTCTTTCATGTTTTCCTTCGTAACTGAAGGATTAATGAAATGCTCAGGGAAGCATTTGGGTCCGTTGGGTATAAACTCCTGGATCACTTCTCGCTTGACCTTTTCTATGTCCTGCTGTGGCCTTGATTTTTTGACTTTCTTTCTTATCTTTGCCAGCTCAATTCTCTCACTAACCAATTCGCAAAAGCCATCGTAAATAGGCTTGAGATATATCTTCGGATCAAGACCCGATGCCTCAAGGACAAGGCTATCGAGCTTTTGTCGGCTGCTTTGCTACAAGCCCCAAAAGCTAATCCTATTATTTTTTACTTGTTACATAAAGGATTAAACTATTCGTGGCTAAAATGCGCTGAAGGCGAACAGTCATAAATGATGGCACTCCAATTTTTATCTAATAGGAGATACGTTTTTTGCTTTTTCAGCGGCTATTTTTATTTCGTTTTCGTCGATTTTGAAAATTGTTAAATTTGGAACACCTCCCTGGGCAAAAAAAATGGCAGGCGTAGCGTGGGGCTTTGAGCTATTCCAATCTTCAACAAGCCATCCTCCTGTGTTGTAAATTTTAATTGTCTTCATTTTATTAAGGTAGATATGCCTCTTATGGGTATGTCCAAAAATCAAAATGTAAGAATTGTGTTCACATAAATTCTTGAGCATATCTATGATGCGACCTGATGAAATATCACTCATGTAATTGACTGGCCTTTTAAATATTTTGTAGCCGATCGATTTTGAAAAATAGTGTAGTATGGTCTCGTAATAAGTGTAGGTTGTTTTTAGAAATTCTTTGCTCAATCGTCCTAAAGATAAAAAATAGAATAAACTATCGACATAAGCGAAGTTGAATTCCTCAACTTTTTCTTCCTTTTTGTACTTGGCTGCTGCCCACTTTGCTAACGGCATGATTTGAGGATCGAAGTAGTGTCCATGATGGGCTATCAAGGGTCTTTCTCCACAAGGCAGAGTTAGGGTTGGGTATACGATGTGTAATTTATTTCTGGCGGATAAGGGAAAGAGTGCGTGGAAAAATGTATTATCTTCTGGTCTAAAGGATCCAGTTAGTTGTAAAGGTAGAAGAGTGGTTACGGGTCTTGAAGTATCAGATTGATCTCCAAGGAAGCCCTTAAGTGGAGAAACAATATCTCTTTGTTCTATAAGCATGGTCCAGACGTGATGATCGTGATTCCCGGGAACATAATATATTCTATCAGGGATAAATTGTTTGAAAACGTCATGAAAGAACCTTCTTGCATCGATCCAAGCATTAGCATTAGGTGCTATGGTTAGATCCAAAATATCCCCAAGCAGTATAAAGTAAGTAGTACCTTTAAAATTTAGAAGAACTTCGATTAATCTTTTTTTAACGGAAGATAAAGAAAGGAGGGAAGAGGGAGCTCCTAAATGGAGATCAGAGATTGCAATGATATTATCAGGCATTTGTAAAAAGTATAAAATAGAATCTAATCTAACACAGCTGGAACATTGATGTCCCAACAAAATAGCTCGGAAAAAAATTCATGCTGCAACTCATACCTTTGTTCAGTAAGATCTCTACACATAGAAAGGAAATAATATTGAGGGTTAGGAGTATTATCTTTGAATCTCAATACGTATGTATGCGGAAAGTGATTAAACTTTTGTATAAATTTCTGTAATTCAATCTGCAAATTGATCCTATAAGCTTTTGCGGAACCTTTTTTCTCTGCTTTTAAATCCTTCATCAAAGAATTTTTCAGATAATCGGTAGCTTCTTCGTTGATCTCTGCCTTTACATCAAACTCAAGATCGATACTATTAAAATGAGTGTAAAAATTTAATGTCTGGTTCTTTTGCAAAATGAGATTGCTGAATCCCATAAGGCTATTTTTAGAATAATGCACTATCTTAAACAAATGCTCATCCGAGAATTTGATTGTAGCTCCACTCCAGATTCGTTTTTTCCTGCGTTCAGAGCCAGCTAAAAGTTCCCACCTTTTAGTTTCAGTCCAATTTGGATCATTTTTTTGCTCATGTTCAAGGTGCTCTTTTTTGTCGTTAAGATCTTTAAAAACATCATTCAGTTTTTCCTTACCAGATAACTTGTTATAAAACTTAAGGTTAAGATAATCTTCAGAAATTTTTCTAATCGGTTCAGCCACTCTACAAAACAATAGATATTTACCAGTTAAAAAATAGTTGTTAGCCTGACATATTTGTTCTCTAATAGCAGCTGATATTTCTGTCATCAAGTCGGGGGGGGAATCGGGCTTTATCTTTTCATGGTCGGGAGTTATAGACTTGATGAATTCAATAGCATTTTTAAAAATTGCTAATGTGAAAGTTGGGAAGAAAGAAAATGAGCCCAGTCGACCCATCAACTCATTATATCTATTTTGTTGATCTTCCCAATTAGAATCTGCATTCGTAGTAAATTCCTTAAGCACATCAATTGCTAAACATGCCAATTCTTCGGTGCGGATCTGTCTTTTAATAGGCCGTTTTTGAAATGAATCTAATAAACGGGCAATAAATAAACGCTCAGCTGGATACTTGCTATGTTCTGGCATCATAGATTATCTCAAGGAGAGTTTAAATAATCTAATTTCAGAATGTAGTAATAAACATGGAGAGTGTCACTTTACGGTAGAAAATTCTTCTTTCGGGATTAATTGGCTAGTCTCGGCCATAGGTCCTTCTAATTGAAGTCTGAAATCTTGGTTTTGTGCTCGATTTACAAACCAAAATACCTTGCCTTTAAGATTTATCAGTTGTTCATGATGGAATAATTCTTTAGATATTAATTCTTTTAAATCCATAAGACCTTTTCGGAGCAGTACAGTGTACATTCTATTAGGATAATAATGAATGCTGTCGTTTGAGTCTATTGCCACAATGGAGTAAAATTTGGTCGAAAGCTTTATATCATGAAGTCCTGTGAGAAAATGCTTATTGTATATGTTATAAATCTCTTCTAGCTTTTTTAGTGAAAAATCGCGTCGCAGATCAGGTAGATCTAAACACAATATTTTTCGCGCAATCTCATCCACTCCATAAACTTGATAAATCCTAGTGCCGCCTAATGTATTTTCTATTACAAGTTTTCCAAAGGTTGGTTCCTCTATTTTAAATAAAACGCGGAAAAGATAATATTGATTTTTCTTGGTGAATGGACCAATTTTTACGCATGTATAAGGAATGTAATCTGGGGTAGGTATTTGTAATCCATTTTCTATCAATTCTTCTTCTATTGGTGATATTACTTCCACATCATCTGATCCTAATAATTCACAGGTTACATAATTGTTTTCTGTTTCTTCAAATGGGAGTAAAGGATTGCCATTTTTTTCTTTAAAGAGCTTAATATTTATTGTCTTTTCGTCTACAAATTTACCTCTATTATTGTTAATATTAAAAAGAAGATGTGTATATAAATTATTTACATCCCACCATTCATTTTTATTTGCTACTTTTATGGGTCTTACATCTGCTCTATGCCAAATACCAAGGTATTTTTGTGCGGCAGCATTGGTGCTCTTAACTACTAAGTTTGCTGCAATGGGAATCCCATCTTTTCTTGAGGTGTGATATTGGATTACTTCCTCACACATTTCAACTGAAAGACCTTCTCCATGAGAAGTGAAACCTAGACATTTCATTTTTTCCTCGCAAAAGTATTCGGTTGAGATGGAAGGAAGCACGTCTCTAATTCGATAATCGAATTACAATTTTTAAACTTTAGTAAATCTTGTTCACAAAAGCCTGCCCTGCCCCTTTTTCTTTTAAAGCAAGCCCAAGAAGTAACCACACATTTCATGATTTCTCGATTAGTTTCCAGGATAGATCAATTAATTTTTCAAAATGCGATATTATCTACCTCCTTTAATATTTTAAACCAGCTTAGATGAGACTGTCAATATGTTCTCACCAAAAAGCTTGTAGCCACTAAATTCGCAATTGGTCTGATTTCTGCAATTTGAAGAAGTTGCAATTCAAAACTAATGGAAGCATTAAAGAATTAACAAATTGGTGATCTGTTCTAGTGAAGCATATTGATGTAACTGTTTTATCAATAGCTACCCTGAAAGGAGTAATAACCTTTAGAGGAAAGTAATATTTATTTCGGATATTCAAGATAACTTCTTCAGGAGAGTACATATAAAGGAGAAAGCTAAAATTAAGAAAATACAATTAAAGAGACTTGGATTTCTTGATTTCTGCTTCTTTATTATTATCGGTTTTTTACTGATTCTAAATATAGCGGCTCTTAAAAAAAATACCATATTTTTTATTTTATCAAACTTGAGATCAAAAAGCAATATTTTTTATCTATTTCATGTTTTTTTTCTTTTAGGCGATTTTTAAGTCAATATAAAACATAATGGTTCGCTTGTAAAAATTTTTTACAAGAAAACAAAATCGAAATATTTAATCGAAAAGAATTCCTCGGAACTCTGCTGCGGTGTATTTATTCCTCTAACTTAGCCTCAAGCTCTGATTTGAAATCCCTGTGCGTCTTCTCCCTCAAGGCTTTGAAAAACAGGTCATAACTCCTTGGAGAAAGAAATTTGAAATAATACCTCTGGTCTTTCTGCAACTTCGTTGACTCTGGCAAAATGTTCCCTGGCGTATCGGAGTTTGGCCTTATTTTCACCGGAGACATCGTTATCCATCTTGATTTCGACCACAATAATATCGGTGCCTACTTTAATAAAGAAATCAGGATTAAACTTTCCTTGTTCTGGGTGCTCTCCCTTGCGCCAGAAGTAATCAAAACTATAAAAGCCCACATCGAGCGATTTGATCCAGGCATCTATCGCCCTGGCCGTCTGCCACCACCACAAGTTTTGTTACTTTGCCGCGCTTGGTCTTTCCGACGGCAGAACCCTTTTTTCGAGGGCGCGAAAGTCACATCCACGAACGACTCACTCCAGTCCCGTTGCCGTTTCTCGTCAAGCTGTGCGATGAAATAGCGCCATGCGCTGAGCCATGTTCCATCCTCCTCCCAACGCTTAAATCGTCGCCCGCAGGTCGATGGACTGGGGTATTCCCGCAACAAAGCCTTCTAGGGCCCGCCCGTCCAAAGTACCCAAAGAATACCCTTAAAACAACACCAGTTCGGGATAAACTTACGCGGATTGCCCCAATATTGCTTCCACGCCAATGGACTCCTGGTTCGGGATCACCGCGCCACGAGAAAAAGTCCGCAGCCGGGGCAAACCACTTGCAACGATTCTGATTACTTGGCTTATTCCTTCTTCCAGAACGGTGTCACATCGGCCTGGATATAAGGTTCAAAATGATTACTACGAATGAGGGCGCGGTGGGGCGGCTGATGGAGGATAAGAGTCCGCGCCATATCGCGGTCGTTCTTGTCTGTGAGGCCAAGGTTCTCGGCCATAACCTTTGCGTCATCGCCCTCTAATTGGAGAGCGATCTTAGTGCCAACCATGTCGAATACGATTCTGTCGAAGTCTTTTACGCTCTGCGAGGCGAGTAGAATTCCGACCCCGTATTTCCGGGCTTCTCGGATTAGTTCAGTTAGTGTCTCGTCATAGGAGAGCTTGTGTGCTTCATCGACCACGGCGAAAACACGAAGTTGATCGCACGGCCCTTTTGAGAGCATGTTCGCATAAATCTTCTGTAAGACGAACCGGCTGACAGCTACCATGAGTTCCGGCGTCGCGAGGTTCGAGAGCCGGATGATGGATGTCCGAGTAAATATCCGGTCGAACGACCGTGCACCTCCAGACTCGATGAAGACTCCTGTCTCAAAGAGCGGTTGGATTCTAAGGTTCAGATTGCGGACGTTTCCACCTTCGCTCCGTTCCAAATACGTTAGTATTTCCCAAACCTGTGAAAGCGTCGGCGGCTCGTTACTCCAAGTCGCCTTGTTTCCGGCGACAAAGCTGTTAACCACAAACGCCTTTCCAATGGCGTCTCGCAGGATGGCTCGTTGAATGTCGCCGAGTCCGAAGATCTTCGCAAGGCTGGTGGCGACCTGGTAAACGACCTTCATGAAGTTCTGCTTGTTTCCGGTGTGTGGATCGTCCGGAACCTCAAGCGGATTGACGTCAATGCCGTCGGCGGCATCCAACACTTCGGCTTTTGTGCATTTGAGGAACGTCTCATCGTTGGCATTAACGAGTTTTGCGTCCATATACTCGCCCTGGAAGTCGAAGATAACCGATGGCACCTTGGCATTCCAGAGTTCAGCCATGAACGCCGCCGCACTTTGAGTCTTTCCTGCACCGCTCTTTCCTACAATCAGGACATGCTGGTTGGCGAGTTTCTTCGGTGTGGCAGTGAAGGGGTCCCAAAAGACTTCTTTCTTCGTGTCGTAGTTCAATCCAATAGGAATGCGCAGAACGGTTTTCAACGGAGCCGTCACAGGCTCCGCCCGTTCGGCAGGCTTGACAGTTGGGACCTTCGGCTCCGCGGTAGTTTCCTCTTCGCCTTCCGGAACTTTGCTAGGGATTACTTCCTTCTTTTCCGCGTCCATGTATTCTTTGGCAGTGGGCTTGTATTGATCCTCTGCCGAGACGTAAGATTCGGAGCCGGTTGGCGGCGTGGGCGGTGCTTCTGGCGGCAGAATGTCGACAACTGGCGGGGCTTCAACATCCGCAGGGATGTCCAGCAGCTCACGGATGGTATCTCTGCCGATCACGTGAATTCGGTTGTACTTATAGTTTTCGGGTTCTTTGCTGACCCCCTGTAAGTTGTAGATGAAGCCGGCTCTTTCGAACTCCACTTCGAACGAACCTTCCGTGACGGCCTTTATGACACCCTGAATATCTACATTGTCCGCAAGCTGGACTGCGATCAGGCCGTGACGCTTGCAACGGTTAAGGTAAAATTGAAGCAGGTTCGCCAATTGCTTATTCTGTATTTCCCGGTCCAGGCGGTCTGATTCGGGGTGCGGAACGAAGCGGGTTTCCAGAACCTTCTGTGTATCGATGTTTTTGATAACAATTTCCTCTTTGAGAGCCACTTCTTCGGCGGGTCTTCCTGCTCCGCTACGGAACTTGACCTCAATCAGCTGGAGACAGAGGCGGCCGCTTCGTGCGTGTGCAAGTATAAGGTCGCTGCGATGGATGCGGATGTCCACGTCCTTAAGCTGGCGCTTATGCTCTGCAAACAGGTCGGTATGAGAGTCAACCGGGATCAGTACCCCCTCCTGGAGAGCGCCATCCCTTTCAAGCAAGAGCCGGGTCAGAGCTAGCCCGATGATCTCGCGTGCATCATTCGGGTTGTTGATGAGCTTGAGCGCGAGTTTGCCGGAAATAGACTTTAGCACGTCGAGGATCTGAGCGGCATGGAACCCGGTGCCAGGGATGCCCATCTTGCGAAGGCCGTCATGGATCAGACCCTCTATCTCGCTGAGCCAGAAGGTCGAAACGATGAGGCGATGCCCAACGCCTTCAAGAAACTCAGGCGTGTAGTCGATCAAATAGCTTCGCACCGTGACGCCAGGAGCGCTACGCGGGTTGTCGAAGTACTCGATCCCGAAGTTCCGGTCGATGGTGATGACCCAGTCCGAAGTCTCGTGAATCTTGCTGATGATTTGCTTGTCAGTGTCTGACAGCTCAAGCTGGATGGCCGGAACCTTCTCGACGGACTTGCCCCAGTCGAAGAAACAAGCGCTGGTGCGCAGCAAGGAGTCGTCGGCTTTGTAAATGCCGGCTGCGCAGGTATCGTCCGTCTGTATTTCATGGTTCTGGTTCGGAATCACCTTTCGAGACCAGGTTGCGGACTCACCTTTAATGTCGAAATCGGCGCGGTATTCGGCGATGAGATTGTGGAGGCAGAAGCTGCCCTGAGCGTTCTCAGATGGCCGCATGAGGACCTTCGTTGAGAACCGATCAATCAGGACAGTAATGTGGGCCTCGGGCAGTTCAGTATCTTTCCACTCGGATTCCTTAACCCGTTTCTTCGAGAAAGTTAGCTTCGGAAACAGGGGATTTTTGTTAGGGCGCAAAAGGGCTTCATCCACATCGGGCTGACTACCCTCGCTGAGTACAATCTCCTCCATCATCTCGTCGAAAGCGCTGCCCATGACCTCATAGCGGAGGTCTCCAAAGAATGCAATGTCGTAGTTCAGGTCGTCAAACTGCCCCGACTTTTGAATTTCGCGAATGGTGTTAAGGATGAGTTGGCCGTCTCCAGGGTTGATCACATTCAGCCGTAACGTCGAGACATATGGATGATGCTTCAGGTAACGCCACACCTTGTCTGCCAACTGAATGGGCGTGATGGAAGTGATCTCACCGCCTCCCTTCTGGCCTAACAACCGGAAGACGAGACTGACAACTTTCCTGATGTCCGTCGTTGTGCCTTTGGGCAATACACTCCAGTAGAGGTCAACGTTGTCACTGTTGATGTATATTTCGTTCTGTCCGAAGGCAATAGCGGACGGGATGTTGAGGGAGGTGATCTTATCCACACTCTCGGGATTGACCAGGCGTGCTGCTTCATCCTCCGAGACATCATTGAGTTTTTCGGCCCAGCTGAAGAGGAGCTTCTGGTATTGCAGAACCCAGAGCATTCGTAACGGATGTGTCGGAGCAAGGAGAACGACCTCCTCTTTCTCGTCAGCGGACCCGACTGTGAGGTGAACGGTGTCAATGCGGCTCAAACTATGAGCGGCATTCAGCAGATTGTTGATCTGTCCATCAGACGTGACATTCTCTAAACGCGTCCGAATTTCGTCGAACATCGCCTGATATGCTCCCACATACTCGAGGATTTCGGTCTTGAACTCTCGAAGATCAAACACCTCGACCACACCGGCCTCGTCTTTCCAGAAGAAGAGGTTGAACAAGTTCCGGCGAGCATCGGTGAAGTTCTGAAAGGTCTTGATTCCGGTAGGTGCGATCTCGACGGGGCTGAGATCTTGCACTTCCAGTACACCCCGACTGCGCATGTCGGCCTTCCAGGCGCCACAAGTCAGCGGGTCGGTGATATTTTTGTGTTGAATATCGTAGAGCATGGCATTCATGACCACACGATAAACCTCGCGGGTCTTGAGTTTGATCCGATAACTGCGTAGACGTTCTCCCTCCCAGCCCTCGCTATCCACTTCCACCGTCTTCCGGAACTTCAAGGCAGATTGAAACACCGCTTCAGCCCGGTTGCGGACTCGGTTGACCTTCTTGATCACTTCTTCGGTCACCAGACCGCCCTCGATATAGAATGACTCACTCTCGTCTGTATCCAGAATAACCCCGGCGTTGTCCTTGGCGTGAATCACCACCCTGGCAGCGCACATCTCGCCTTGCTCGAGTTCTACGTTTTTTAACGAGAGCTTCAGGCTCTGTCTGCCTGCCTTGACGGTTCGTCGCGTCAGTTCCTCGCCTGCCTCGTCATCGGCTGTATCCTTGACGACCATGATGAGATAGTGTCCGAGGTTTTCTGGCCTCTTGGGATATGTGATCCACTTGAGATGGATGGGGCTCCGTGGATCGGTGGTCGCAACAAGGTTGGGACCTTCCAGCTTGAGCCCCTTCGCCACGTCACCGGTCTTCGGGTCGCGGAGCGGATCCAGGTGGACCTCGACCTCACCGGGTTTGGTGATATCCTTGAACTTCCACCTGTCGAACGTGAGTTTCGACCGCCAGCCTTCGTCTTCCAGGATCTCCTGAAGCCATGCATCTGAGTTCACGACATTTCGGTCTCTCAAGAAACTTACAAGATTCGCGCGAAGACCATTCTGGTCAGGGTCGAGTCCATATTCGTTCACAAGGTTTTCGATGGCGATCAGTACACTGCGGTCTGCATTAGAGAGCTCACTCACACAATGGGCGTTCCGGTCGATTCGGGTTTCGACGCCTTTCTCCACAAGTCCCAGGTCAGGGATCAGGTTGATGTGAAACAGGTACGCACCAGCCTCATACCACTCGCATCCGTCATTCTTCACGGCCAAGAGATACTTTAGGAGAGAATCAACCGAGCAGCGCTTCACACTTGGCTGGCTCAAGATGGTACGAAGGATATCACGCTGCTCTTCCGGGAAGTCATCGATCATCCGGCGGATGTGTGCTTTGAGAACGCCAGTGAGATCATACGCTTTGAAGGTTTGGATATCGTAGGAGTCCTCGGCTGGTAGCCGCAACCCCTGGGGAATAAAAGCGACCAACACGCCGAATTTAGCACGGTTGCGCTTCTCGATCAAAGCGCCACTCTCAATCTCGTGGGCATCCTGAGCTTTTTCAGCGAGAACGTAGGCTTCGACGTCCTTAGTTTTGAGATCATCATCATCACGGAGTTTCTGGCAGGTCATACGCATGACCTCAACCGGAAGGAATTCAATCCGCTGGCAGTGGTTTTGCTCCATGCCAAGAAGGAAGTTGCGTAGGTCTTCGTAAACCGCCGCTGCCATCTCGGTGTGGTACAATTCACGTGTGACCACGAACATGCTACACCCCCTTCACTCCTTGGGCCTTGGTAAGCTCGTTCATCAGGATTTCCTGTGCTTCATCTTCAAGCCGAATGGCTTCTGCCCGCTTCTCATACGCCTCTCGGACTATGTTGCCAATTGCCTCCTGGTCCTTCCTGGAGGGACACGGGACTAAAACGCGCTCAATCTGCTTGTCTGTGACCTCGTCAATTACAGACCCGTGGCGGTAGCGGAGAATCTGCTCGTACCCGTAACGCGATGACAGAAACGCGTAAAGGTATCCGGAGTCGATCTTCGACTCATCGGGGATGACACGCAGAATGTGCTGCGATGCAGCATATTCCTCGTAGTTTTCCCAGACGAAGCATGTTCGGCCAATCGTCCCCGAACAGGTGACGAGCGTCCAACCTCGCTTCACGATCAGTTCCTCCATATCTGATATCTGGAGGTTCGACAGGTAATTCAGGTTAGTGGGCCTAATCTGTACAATGTTCTTGCCTGACAGAAACGGAACACCGTGGTCAGACTCTACGTAGTTACGTTTGAATCGTGGACCCATAAGGACACGCTCCGCCACCTCGCCGACTGTCTTCACCTCGGCCCCGCAGTTCTTTATATTGGCCACCGCTTGTTTGGCGGTAGGGTTGTAATAATGGGCGTCGAGGCGGTATTCAGAACCGGAGATGTTTCCGTCCGTAACGGATGATGAATGAATAGAGAAACATTCTGGCTCTGGCTGAGCCTGCTGCTCTAAGTGCTCATAATTTGATAGCTGTTTCAAGTAGTTGCAATTCATAACAAGATTTTTCGCTTGACTTAGCAACTCAATTGCCTGTGACCTTGCCACCATTGACTGAGACACGATAGATGCGAGTCTACTCATAATGAGATGTTCGAGTTTCGGAATTGGTATATTCTCAAGCTGTGCAGGCTTTATGACATCGACAACAGCGCCATATGAGAGACTGGAAATGACCTGCCGCCCGACCGATCCGGAAAGCAAAAGATAGATTAGAAACCCGAATTCATGATTCTTTGGTACTATCCTGATCGCGTGATTGGCAATAGCCTTTCCCGCAAGTTCTGGCCCCACAATCATCGTATTGCCAATAGTTCCGGCTCGGCTAAGCAAAATCCAGCCTTCCTGAACAATATACGAGTCGAGGTTGACCTCATACTTTCTGGAGAGATACATCGTTGGCGCCGGGTCCCACTCTAAAATGTCGGAGAACGTGAAGAATGGAACGCCGCGGTCTTCCTTAGCCGGGATTCTACTTAGTGAGAAATCAGACAGTGCATACATGTCAGCAAGGTCCTTTAGGGGTAGTGCTGGCGTTGAGTCACCAATAAACGAGTTCCGCGCTTTCTCTGCAGCTTTGGAGAAGAACTGCGCATCTAGTCTATAGCCCGTCTCACGCAGACGGGTCGCGGTTGGTAGGTGCCAGGCCACGGACTCGAATAAATCGATAGAAATGGGCTTCATATGACAGTACCGCCCCGCGCTAGACAATCTTGATAAAGAGCTGCAATTCTGGGTAGTTCGTCGTCCACTACACGGCCGTTTGGCTCGACAGTGGGATTGAAGTCAAGGATATTGCTATCCCGGTAAGTCTCATAGAGTTCCCGTAAGACAATCTGGCGGCCGTCTTGGTCCCGAACATAGATGATATTTCCGCGCCGATCTTTACCTACGGTTTTCGCTACCGCCATGAACACAACATAATCAGGAGTAGCTCCTGACAAGCTCTCAGCAAGCTTCTCCTGTTCAGATTTTCTCCTCAGTAACAGAACGCTTGTCTGGGTGCCGGTACGAGGCAAAAATGTCTCCACAGGCAGGTCCACACTCGCCAAGACCTGGCAGTTAGCCATGATCCAGTAGCGGATGTACTCATTGTCCGGATTACCCAACACTCCGTCCGGAAGAACGATGCCCAAACGCCCTTTTCCTGGTTTTAGGAACCGGACACAACGTTCGATGAAGAGGATTTCCGGAGGCATGGCATTGCGAAGGCTTCCGTTCATAACCCACTTACCACTCTCCTTGCGCCACATATGTGCGAGGTCGTATTGCTCCAGGATTTCCTGTCCCTCGATCTTAATCTTTGTGCCGAAAGGAGGATTG
This sequence comes from archaeon, assembly GCA_035528795.1. Lineage (GTDB taxonomy): Bacteria > Gemmatimonadota > Glassbacteria > GWA2-58-10 > GWA2-58-10 > DATKXY01. The sequence goes on from DATKXY010000233.1 coordinate 14,036, forward strand.
GTCATGACGATGTCCATGCTGCCTAGTTCAATAACCCGTTGCACATCCTTAGGCCAAACGGAGGGTTTCAGCAATGAATTGACACAGAAAAGGCCGCCGCGACCGTCGTTGTTCATGACCATGTTCATCTGGGCGGTCTTGACCAAGTTGGAGTTGAAATCCAGGCCAAAGATGCTTTTTCCGACTTCGTGAATTTTGTCGTTAAGTCGCTTCTCCTCGTCCAGAGTTGGCTTGTCCGGTTCCATCCACGTCTTTCGCTCGGACTGGTGGATTTTCTCCGATACGTAGTTGAAGGCCACGACTATGAAACCGCCGGTACCGCAGGCGGGGTCAAGGATACGGTCGCTGGGGTTCGGGTCGAGCATCTTGACTGTCATCTTAACCACATTGCGTGGAGTGAAAAACTCGCCTTTCACGCCTTCCAGAGTGGGACCGACGATGGTTTCGTAGGCCATACCCTTAACATCCACAGAGGAATGGAGGAAGTCGTATTTCTCCAGTTGGGCAACGATGTATGCTATGACATCAGCGTTGAAGCGAACACCCTCCACGGCGTCGTCGAAAAGGCCCTTGTACTCTTTCCTTGTCTTCACATCCCTGAACAGGATGTCAATGCGGTCTTTGACTTCCTGTTGACCGGCCCGACTGTTCCTTTCGTCTGCGTTGCGTATGGCGAAGCGTGGACGTCCCTCGTGCTGTTCGTCTTCGATTTTGGCGAATAGAATCTTGAGGAACTCCCAGAATATTTGCTCCTTTGAGCCGCCCTGGTTGGCGTGGATAAAGTCATGGCAACGTTTGAATGCTGCGAGCAGGTTATTGCCGGTTGCGACGCGCAGCCGCGATCTGTCGGTTGTAAAAATGGCGGATGCGTCTTCTCCCTTGCGGGGAAAGTCGTTCACCGGGAAAACGTCCTGATCGAACTTCTGTTTCTTCTTCTGAAAGAAGAGGGTTTCCGTGCCATCAGTCCAGCAGCCGAACAGCGCCCCTGAGCAAGCATAGAGGGTCCGCTCCAGGTCAGCCACTCCGGTCTTCGGATCGGTCGGCTGTGTGCCCGGCTTGACCACCTGAACCAGAACGTAGGCTGAGTCGTCGTTCTTCTCGTGAGCATCGGAACGATGTACGACAAGAGAGACCTTTTTCTGAACGGTGCGAGTGCCGTCTGGCACCTTTATTCGAACGTCCACGGCAATGTCTGAACGGTCGTAACGGTACTCCTCGATCAGGGTGCGCTCAAAATCCTGGCGAATGCGTTCGGTGTCGGAGTCCTTTCTGAGCTTGCCATCAATGAAGTCGATGATCTTGCCAGTAGGGGCTTCTTTGCTTGCGGTTTTGGATACCGCCATCGTTCACGATCCTTTCATGCCAGCTCAGTATTGATGGGAAAACGCGGACGGATGACTTGAGAAATTGAAGCGTCCGATAAATCAGTGAAGAACCCAAGCTGGCGGAGTCGATCCTTGAGAGACGAGTAGTTCGATTCTAGCGCGTAGGCTACTTCGGGGCAATCGCTCTGCTCTTTTATAGTATCGATGTAGATACCATAGCGATTACGGAGCCAGGCAATGAAGTCTGAAATAGTGATGGGCTTGGTGTAGAACTTTCCTGCTCGGTGGTCCATTACTGCGAGTTGTACAAGCAATTCGAGAAGTTGATTACCCAGGACATACTTGCGCTTCTTACCTCGACCGCCGTGGAGAAAGCCATCGTCTCTGTTGAGGCCGCAGAGGGAAGCCATCATCGACTTATGATTACGCATTCGAGTTTTAAACGTCTTCTGTGTAAGTATCTCAATATAAGCATCGAATGGTGGAAGCTGTAAACTCAGGATTGCCTGGATTTCCGGATCCTGCTCTTCGCTTTCTTCGACCGCAGTTACTTCACTCAATTTCACGCGGAAGTAACCGTCGAGATCCTTGTGATTCATAAACTTGATCAACTCATCGAGACTGCCTGAGTAATTAAAGGTTCGGGCGAACTCATCAAGTTTGGCCAGTTTATAGTGTGATCGGAAGTACCGGTACATGACCGCGTAGTGACGAGCCACGTTATCTTTCGTAAGTTCATCGCAGGTTTCATTCTGACCGTTGGTCAGGTCCACAAAGATGTCAGGGTGGTGATCGCATTGGTAGAGGTCATTGAGGGAATCGAACTTAATGCTCTTGCAACGGCTGCACCGGAACTTCTTAGTGTCCACGATGCTGTTAACCATTGAAAACGTCTTAATACAGTAGAGAGCGGTATGAAATGAGAGAAGCATCATAAGGTATTGGATCAACTCCCGACGGGGGATACTGTCCTTGTAAACGAGCAGGCGTAAAGTGTCGTTGAGGATCAATTGCTTCTGGGCCAGGCAAAGGAATTCATGCTCGAAAACCTTTTTGTTGCGGTTGGCCATATCCACCCTGAAGCGTTCCAAGAGGCGAAGGAGAAATAGGGTCTCAATGTCCAGGTCTTTGGCATCAGCCTCGTGGAGTTTAAGGTCGTAATCCCCAAAATCCGTGGTTCCACGAGTGAGAAAGGGAAGAAATGTTTCGTGCTCTCCGATAATCAGGCCGGAGTCTCGGAAGATATTGTAAAGAAAAACGCTCACGTCACGGTCCTGGCTACGTATACGCGGATCGAGGAGTTTGATCGTGCTCATATGGATGGGCTTCATGCTAGCGATGCGGGCTTCGCCGGAGTGACCATGCCCCACTTTGACGCATGTCGTGAAATCGTTAGCGACCCAGTGCTCCAAGAGCTGCCTCCGTTGTGGGTCGTCCTTTATCCCTTGGAAGTGCTCCTTGTCCTCAGTGATAATTTCCACAAGGTCCTTAGGGTGAAGCTCTGCCTTGGTTGTGCTTGTAATCGGCAGTCCCTTTGTGCGGATGAGGATGAGCAATCGAGCGAAGGCTTGTTCGAAAATGACGTTGTTAGCGTCGATGGGCATTATCTTCGCGAATCGGAAGGCTTTGTTTTTTTTGTCCAGAGCCACAGTATCACCCTCCCAGCTTTGCCATGACGAGTTTCGCGGACGGGTCGCTCTTGATCTCGAACAGATTCGTGTCATCCTCAGTCAGAAATACACGATCGGACCGCTTTGTTGTGACACGGCGCTTAAACATCTCCAGATTGAGGAAGAAGGTACGGATCTCGCTGGCCGTGGGAACATAGCCGTCATGGATTCGGCACAGAATCTCAAACAAATCTAGAGGGATCTCAAGTTCCACGGTCTTATCGGAATGCCGGTAGTATAGACAATTAGTAAGGTGTTCAAGGAAATCGGCCTGAGCGCCGACATCTTTCACTACCACTTCGAAATCCGAAGCCTCGAAACCGTAAAAAGATTTGGTCTGCGTCCGCTTGGACCCCGAGGTGCGGAGGCAGAGATGCTCCCTGCCGACCATTTCGTTGTAAATTCTCTCGGACTTACTGATGGCCAAGGTAAGTTCATCGCGCAAAGTTCCATCGGAATCTTTACCAGCCTCAATGACCTGTAAAAAGCGGTCGAACTGGCGGTAGGGCAAGAGGTCTTTCCAAGAGGGCAATCCGGCGGTCTTCATCTTTTCCTCATCGCTTTCGAAGAAAAGTTTGCGTCTCATAGATGCGTGGTAAAGTTGGGCGCTCAAATGTCGACCTGGGTCGACATCCTGGGTCCCTTGGGGACGATTCTCGTAAAGCGCGAGAAGATGAGGCATGTCGGCCCGGTAAATCCTTTCACCCGGTAAGAAGAGATCGAGAACCTCCGGACTATCCGGGGAGTGGAAGTGGATGAAATTGTCGAGCTTGGGGTTACTCACCCGAGCCACATCGAGGTCCGAGAGAAGCTGGGCAATCCGATCCTTTTCCTCTCCATTAAAAGCAGCGTTGTAATAGAACTCATTAATCTGCAAATCCCGGGTGGCAAGCTTTGAGTGAATTTGAGAGCAAGATAATTTACCGAAAAGGATGAGAGAAAGGATTGAGCGTAGGTCACGCATCGTGATATGTCGCATTTTGCGGAAGTGGATGGCCAGGAGAAGGTGTTTTAGCCTGCACCGGATTTTCCGGCCACGCTGTGAGTCTGAAAAGTATCTCACATTATATCGAATCGGACAAAAGTCGGAATCGTCACAGTTCTCGGGTGTGCATGGTTCCCAGAAGGAAGGAGTGAGGAACCTGTCCAGCAAAAGATCAAAGATGCTTCTGTCTTCACCACCTGTGTCCAAAATAGAGCGAAGATTCAGATTTACGAACACGAGCGACTCATGCGGCTTGAAGCTGGAGTAATTCAGGTAATAATGGACCTGTTTGCCGAGCCAGCGATACTGAGACTTATGAAGGATAAAATCCCGGAGCTTGCCTTCGTTGATGGCAATGATTTTAGTAAAAGAGCCTTCAGGATGTTTGTCCCCTTCTAGTTCCTGAAAAAATGCGGCGAGAACGGCATCGTTGGCAGTGCCCTCGAAGTCTTGGCTTCCGTCATAAAGTGTCTGGTAGGTCACACCGTTGAGGTCGAATGTACACCCATTGTCTGTGCGCTTTGTGATCTCGCCGCCCCGGTCCTCCGCGAGGCTTTCAACACGTTCAATAAAGGCTGTCTTTCCATCGCCGGCGTTACCTGTGAGAATAACGAGCTTCGTTTGTGGGCTAAATATTCGGGGTATAAGGTTCCTGTCGAGCTTGGTCTCGACGTAGGTCTCTGGGTCGTATCCACGTGTGCCCCCCGTACTGCGGTCGCTCTGGCTGTAAATCGTCAGGAAACTGTCAACGTGAGGGTTGTGGCCTCGAGGCGGATTTTGCAGTTGTGATTTATTTTCACCCATGTTAGAACCTCCGGACGAGCCCCTATTCTACAAAATTGCGAGAAGCGGGCGTATTCCTCGTCGCCGCCAGATTAGTCCAGCGCGGCCCGATTCTCCTCCTCGTGCACGTTGGAGATGCGCTTGAAGAAGAGCAGCGGGAAGACATAAGCCTTGAAGTCGGCGGCATCCACCGGGTCACGCTGGATGTTGGCGGCCTCCCAGAGGTGGAATTCGCTTTGATTGATGGTTCACTCAAGAATACCGACAAAAAGACTAATGGGAATTAGACGCTGTATTGGTATATCAGAATAATAAAATTCAAGAGGAAATTATTAACAGGCTTAGAAGTAACAATTTCAGCATACTCGTGACTTGCATACCTAATACTCCGCAAGCATCGTGTCTGTTAAATTTTTGGACAACCTTACATTCGTTTCACTTCTTCAGGTCCTTCTCAATTAGCTGCCATATAATGGACATGATGAAGTTGTTATGGTTTTATTTAAGTATATCAATATCACCTTAAGTAAGTCAAAAGAAATTTTCACTTTTTGGGGAGTCATTCAGAGATACGAATAGATGTAGTTAAACCAAAGAAATAAGTAGAAGATCATATATAGGAGAAGGAGTGAATTAAAAGAAGGATTTCAGGAGCAAAAGCAGTTAGTAACTCAAAGCGGACAAACAAACGAAGTCGAACATCCTAAAGGTGACTGATGTTTTCATTTTTTTTCATTCATTTGTAGCCTTTCCTGGCCAAAGATCGCTTCACCATATCGGGCGTTGCTCCAGGAATGTCCCTCGCAATATCTGCAAACAGACGGTCAAATTTATGGCTTTCCTTTGAGCTTTCGTAGGTGAGGTTATAGCACTTCCTGCACCCGAAATATTTACTTCCGCCTAAATACAACACCCCGACCCGGCGTTCACAGGCCCGGCCATTGACCACAAGAGGGCAAATAAACCACCACCGCCGTCCACCGAAATAACACGGCGTCCATACAAGCCTTGCTTTATAGTCAAGCTCGCTCTTTTCGCCGGTGTGCCTGTCCGTTTGCGTATATTGAAAGCGGATATATTCATCGCCTTCAACCGTCGAAACGACAAAATCGCTGCTTCCTGTCTTTTCACCGCCCCGGCTCCAGCTCATCCCGCCCCAGTGGACACCGCCGTCAAAATAATGATGCTTGTTGAGGAATTTCGTCGAAATGGACTTGCACTCCTCAACCGTCCATCTACTTGAATACGACCATCGGCCCATGAAAAATTTTTTCTCCTGATTTTTTCCTAAATCAATAGGGAAATGGAAATTTAAAAGAGGCTTACAACCTTGCCGTCAATATATCAAGTGCCTGTTTGACTGTCCCCCCTTTGTAGGCCCCACAAATATTTTTCTTGCAAAACAAAGCCATTTTACGGTTACGGCAAGGACTGAAGCTTCTTCAAAATGACGAGATTCTGGAAAATGGACTTCTGGATGGACTTTTCATACCGCATAACCTTTTCAGCGTCATCGCTAGCGGGGAGACTGCATATTTTGACGTTGACTTCTTCGGCGATCCTGTTCTTGAGCTTCTTTTGTTCAAGGTCATATATCTGTTTTTTGTAGTCCTCGTTCTCTTTCTTCAACTGCCAGATAAGTCCATCGGCAATGTCTTTGTCCGAATAGCCCGCTTTTTTGAATATTGCTTTCAATTTGTCAAAGGAAAGCTTGCCTTCTTCAAACCGCATACATTCGTCTTCTGACATAGCCTTTTCTTTTAGTGCTTCGGCAACCATAATCAAATCTTCTTCAATGTCCCTTTCTAAGCCCTCGCCAGACCATGTGGGATTGTCAAAGCTCACAACGCCTTTTTTTAACGCTTTAATATACGCATTATTCCAGTCGAGATATTCTTTCCGCTGGTCAATTTCCCCGACAAGCTCGTCATTGGTCTGGTTTTTTTTATTGCCTTGCCAGTCGGTCTTGTTGTAATAGTCATAAATTACCATATCAAGATGTTTGCGAATGCTTCCGGTCTCAAACCGCAGGACCCTGCGTAACCGCCAGAAGTCAACAGCGATCTTCTCAACAAGCAAGTGTTCCATCTGCCCGGAAGGGTTAAGGCTTTCGGTGAGATTATGCAGTAACTCCAGGTATTCGTCCTCGTTTTCCCTGCCGTCCCCGCTTGCGATAATCAAGTCTTTTGCGAATACGCCGTGCTTGACCGCATTCTTTGATACAATTCCCTTGCCTTCCTCTGTCACCGCACCTGTTGACATTAAAGCATTCTTTCTGTTCGCCTCAATTTTTGCTATAGATGTGGTTTTTTCCTTCATGTTGCAGTCCTTCCTGCTAATTATTGCAGTTGCTTTCCCTGCTCCTTGCTGTAAGTTTTAATTCCCCGAAGGTTTAGGACATACCACTGATTTAGCACCTCCCGAAACTCTTCAATTCCTGCCTTTGCTTGAAGACCTGCCTTCCAGACCTCGTTTAGCCTGTCCTCTGCTTCATTGGTTTTCTGGCAGAGATTAGGATGGTTCTTTCGGATATAATCAAGTGTTCCCTCGATGTACCGCCTGTTAAGTTCATCTGCTGCTTTTTCAAACATCTCCGCAAAAGGATCAGAGGCAGTCTCACCTTGTGGCTTCGATTTTCCCTTTCCACCGGCAAGGCGGTTATATTCAGAGGTCAGAACATCCCTCAACGCCTTATGTGCCTTTGGGTCAAGGCTTTCAATCTTTTCTTTAAGTGCTTGTATATCCATAGTGGGAGATACCTCCCTAAAATAGGCTCCGAAAAACATCAGTATCGTCAGAAACGTCAGTATCATCACTCTATCGGCCTGAAGTATCTGACTTATCTGATGTTTCTGATGTTTTCCGCAATCCGTATGTCTCTTTCATCCGCTCTATACTCTCCTTATCCCAGATGATGGTGGAGGCTCCATCGCTGGCCCTGGCCTTCTTAAAGCCCATAGCGGTAAGCCTCCGGCCAACCTTCTGGTAGGTCACCTGGCTCTTTTCGGATTTACCCTCATTGAAGGCATCGGTGATCTTTTTCACTGGGAGGATGCCTCTTTCTACTTCATCTTCCAGGCCGATCAGGACCATAAGGATTTGAGCCTCCAGGCTGTCCGCCTTTTCAATCAGCTTCTCCGATTCAATCTGCCTTATCAATCTTAAAAATGAAGGCTCCCGCTCCGGCTTGACCAGGCGGATAATCTGCTGGAGGGGCTTGAGGATGTCCCCCAGCCTCCCTGCGGCAGGCTTCGGGATGTCGGCAAGGGTCTCACCAAGGTGTCTTGCCCGAAAGGCTATCAACCGCTCTTTGAGCGGCAAAGAAAGCTCCGGTGTTACATTGTTCTCAAACTGCCTGATTGTCTCACACATATTGATGTGGACGGCTCTGGTCTCCAAGATTCGGTGCACCCCTTCGTTGGTGCTGATCACCGTTGCCCCAAAAACCGAAAAATAGACAATATCCCGGTGCGCCCCTCGTTCTGGGAATAAGACCCTGGGCACCTTTGCCCCCTTCTCGAAGCGGTGGAGCAGAATATCCTCACTCCCGTTTTTCTCTGCCTTTTTCCAGATGTCTTTGACATCAAAAAAAAGGGAGGCTCGGAGGTTGTGGGCCACCCTCACCAGATAGGCATCCCTCAGTGATTCAACGTGGATGCCCCGATAAGCAACATGGATCATCCCCTTTCCCGTGCGGCTTTTTCCCCGCTCAGGGACAGCAAAAAGGCAGATGATCGGAGAATACTGAACAGCCTCCAATAAGTAGGTATGGAAATCCCAGGCTACAATCAGGTCATAGTATTCCTCCCCTGGGAGCTCGGAGATACCCTTGTGGTAGTCCAAAAGGTCATCGTAGAGTGCTCCGTCCCACTCCCTTGGGGAAAGCACCTCCTGAAGCTCATAGAAGGTTAGAACCTCTTCTCCACGAGGGAGAAGCCAAGGGATTTGTTCTTTCGGCGGCGGGACATAGATGAAACCATCCATTTCAACCTGGGGTAGAATGGAGAGCGTGTCGCCCTCCTTGATGAGAAAGGAAGGACTGCTGTTATGCTCTACGACATCCACCAGCCCATCAAAATAAGCGGTATAAACAGGCTCGGTATCAGAGTTAGAGGACTGGCCAAATCTTGTGTCGCTTTCCGTCTTCCGATGTTTGTTGATTATGATCCTATACCCGTCTATATCATCCTTCTTCAGCTTGAAGCGGGGCTTGACCTCGTAGCTCAAATACGCCTCTGCCTTTGCCTTCTCCATTTTGGCTAATTTCATCAAGACAGGATCAAGCTGCCGAGGGAGTTCGGTCTTGTCCGTGTCTGCGGGAATAAGGCTCAGCTCATATTTGATGATGTCCTTGGCAGAGGCAACAAGACCTTTGAAATCATCTTTTGTGTGATTTTTTAGATAATCATTTAAATCAAGTCTTTCGGGAAGCTGGACGATCCTGGCCCGCTCTCCAATTAGCTCTCCAATCTTGAGAGCACCCTTTTCCCCTGCCTTATCGCCGTCAAGGCAAAGATAGACCGTCTCGCAGTGCGAAAACTTATGAAGATATTCGGGCTTGAAGCTGAATGAACCAAGGATGGCAACGGCGGGATAGCCCACCTGGATAACAGATAGGCAGTCAGGTATCCCCTCGGCGATATAGACCGCTTTGCTGGATAGGGCGTCCTCATTGTAAAGGTAGTGCATCTCTCCAGGGAGGTGGAGGTATTTAGGCTCCTGTCTGTCAAAACTCCTGCCTGAAAGGTGAACTACTCGCCCCCTTTTGTAATTGGGGAATATGATCCGATGATAAAAATAATCCTGGACCGTTCCTCTGTCCGTTTTCTTGAGAACCCCGGCTTTAAGGCAAACGTCTAACGGGAATTTGCGCTTGTCTATCAGGTGCTCCCGTAACCTCCCGTTGGCATAGCCAATTTGAAAGCGGGAAATGGTCTCTTCAGTAAAGCCCCTCTCTTTTGTGAGGTAGTCCCTAACCTCTTTATTAAGGCTCTGGTGGTAGAACCTGGCGGTCTCTGTGAGAAGGTCTTCAATCGTTCGATTTTCCTTCAAACGTTGCTTATCTTCTGGAGTTAAAGCAGAGACAGAAATCCCCGCTTGCTGGGCAAGATCGGACAGAACTTCCATGAAAGGCTTCTTCTCGTAAAGCTCAATAAACCTAAAAACGTCTCCTCCGGCCCCGCACCCGAAACAATGAAAATACTGCTCTTTAGGGTTTACGGAAAAACTTGGCGCTTTCTCCGCATGAAAAGGGCAGATGCCTTTATTGTTGTGGTCAAGGGTGATAAGCTGACCGATGACCTGCACAATGTCGGTCCGCTCTCTTACCCTTTCAATCAAACTCTTAAAATCTAAATCTTTCATAATTGAACTGCCTCTTATCATTATTCTTTGCCTCTTACCCTGTCCACAGTGAACTTGTCTTCACCGAGCTGGCGGATCATCAAACCAGTGAACACCTGGGCGATATGCTCACCCACATCGGTAGAGACGTCAACGGCAACCTGAGGTTTTTCCCTTGAAAAACAGTAAGCGGCGCTGATCCTGACCCTGGGCTGACCAAAGGTGCACTCGGCGGCAATGATGGCAAGGGCAAGCTGGGTCTCTATAATTTTCCTGTCCAATCCTTCAGGAAATTTGAATCGGCATACGGCTGGCATTTTTCTTCTCCTTGTTTAAGTCAAACTGGCGTCCCTTACATGGCATATATACGGAATGTTTGGGGAAAGTGTCGGATGATTATTTGATGTAGTCCTCAAGGCCCTCTTTCATAAAGATTGTCCTGATGCGCTTTAACTCGCCATAGATGGTGCTTCGAGGGGTCTTGAGATATTCGCTTGCCTCTTTGACAGTGAAACCTTTTTCCCCAAGCAAGCGGCAGAGCTTCTTTTGGTGCGGGGCGAGTTTCTTGAGAACTTTTGGCAGGTCAATTTTTAACTGAATTTCCAAAAAGGGATCAGTGGGAGCATCAGCGATAACACACTCGTCAATCTTGTCAATTAAGGTGGGAGCATTCTCATCGTTTCCTACAGGCTCATCAAGAGAGACAGTGAGGTAGTTTATTTTTCTTTTATCCGCTTCTCGTTCCCGGACAAGGTCGGTAAGCTTGTTGCGAATAATCCGACCCATAAAGGTTTTTTGAGTTGTTTCCCTTGAGGGATTATAGTCATCCTTGGTAAAGAACCATTTGGTAAGGCATTCCTGTAATAAATCGTCAAAGTCTTCCTGCTCAAGACATGTCCACTTTCCTTGAAATTCATCGACCAGCTTCTTAGCAACCGCAATCTCCCAATCCTGAAAAAGTCCCTGGTAATTCTGACTCATAGAGATACCTCGACCTTAAGTTTTTGAGGTGTCTCAGATGGGTCTTATAGAACGTTACGTTCCTGGAGGCATTGGGTAAATCACGGAGGGCTCACGGAGGTAATCACGGAGGTAATCACGGAGGTTTGTCTCTGTTTATACCGCCGACAGATTTTATAAATATTCCGTATGTATACGGCAGGAGGGAAACCTGCCGTGTTCAAAAAGGTTGAAATCTCATATATAGAAACAACTGAAGGAAAAGAGAGACTCAAGAGGATTACGGAAATTCTTTCGGAGGGAGTCTATACCTATCTCAAAAAGAATGGACTTTTGAGGGAAAACTCGGATCGGACTGAAAGGATAAAATGTATCCTAGAAAATGCTAAAGAAGCGGGCAATCAGGCGGAGGAAGAAATTGAGGATCAAAATTCTTGAAGAACTTCTTGACTTTCAAAAGGAATATTTATATAATTATGGAGAAATGACTTTATCTTTAATATGGAGGCGAGCCAATGAGAAAGACAACTATAGAACTCACCAATGAGCAATATTTTTACCTTCAGGAGAAGGTACTGGAGTTAAAACGGAAAAACGAAAGTGTATCAATGGGTTCTTTGATTAGGGATTTGATAGATAAAGACCGTCGGGCTTCTATGAAAAAAAGGGAGGCCAAAAAATGAAAAAATGCGCCTTTGTTATCCGTGTAAGCACGGACAGACAGGCAAAGAATAAGGAAGGCTCTCTTAAAAACCAGCTTCAAAGATTGCGGGCGCATGTGGAATATAAGAATATTGCCTGCGGGGAGCAATGGGTTGAGGTTGAGAAGTATATCCTGAAGGCGGTCTCCGGTAAGGATTCCTTTAAGAGTAAGGAATTTGCAAGGCTCTTTGAGGACGTCAGGACGGGAAGAATCAATACTATCATCTGCACCTCCTTAGACAGAATCAGCCGATCTGTCAAGGACTTCCTCAACTTTTTTGAAATTCTGAACAAGTATAATGTGGAGTTTGTCTGCCTCAAGCAGAATTACGATACCACTTCCTCCCAGGGAAAGCTCTTTATAACGATTATGATGGCTCTGGCAGAGTTTGAGAGGGAGCAAACCTCGGAGAGAAACAAAGACGCAACAATGGCAAGAGCCGAAAGGGGCCTCTGGAACGGTGGACAACTCTTGGGATACGATTTAGACCCCGATAGAAAGGGCTACCTCATACCCAACGAGAAAGAACAGACACTTGTCAACTTTGCTTTTGATACCTACTTGCAATGCGGCTCAATTCTTGAGACTGCAAAGACAATAAACAGGCATGGCTTCAGGACAAAAGAATACGCCTCACGGAGAGATAAGTTTCATCCTGCCGAGGAGTTTTGTTACTCCTCTGTCCAGCATATCTTGACCAACTATGCCTATATAGGAAAAAAAGAAATTAATAAAAGGAAAAGAACGCAGAATCAGGAAACGTTTCTTGAGAGTGAGCGGTATCGGGCTGTGGATGCCGTCTGGGAGCCGATTGTAGATGACGAAAAATTTTACAGTGTGCAGGCACTTTTAAAGAAAAACTGCGTCTCAAAACACAATGAGGCAAAACCCGTTAAACACAACTATATCTTAAATGGCGGGCTTCTGTGGTGTGATAAATGCAGTAACGAAATGGAAGGGCGATCCGGCACCGGGGCCAAAGGGGCGAGGTACTATTATTACATATGCAAAAATAAGGACTGTAGATTTAAGGTGCCGGCAGATGAAATCGAGGGTGTTATCCTAAAGAGGATCAAGGAACTTTCTTCCCAAAAGAACATCATGGCGGAAATCGTCAAATCCACCAACGAAAAATTACAGAAGGAACTCCCACAACTAAAAGAGCAGAAGACGCTTCTCCAGAAAGAGCTTACTGAAGTTAAAAATTTTGCCGATGGCATTATGAATAAATGGGTCTCCCTGGCAAGCGAAGACAGCAGCCTCTTCCTCAAAGACAAGCTGGATCAGTTAGGCAAAAGAAGAAAGGAGATAGAGACCGGCATTGAGTCTTTAGAGCAGATGATTGAAGAGATAGAACAAGAGTCCGTCAATCAAGAATTGGTAATGCTTGCCTTGAACAAATTCACCGATGTTTTTGACCACCTTCAGCCCTACCAACAGAAAGAACTCCTAAGCCTATCCCTCCACAAAGTTATCCTTGCTCCAGACAGCATAAAAATAGCCCTGTACGGGCGTCCGCCTGAAACAGGGCTATTATCTTGTGTGCCTGAGATGCGTTCTCAGACACCTATCTGGCTCCCCAGGCCGGACTCGAACCAGCGACAGGGTGGTTAACAGCCACCTGCTCTACCAACTGAGCTACTGGGGAATGTTTTCAAAAAAAGAGCAAATCTCCGGAATTCTGGAGCGTGTAATAAATAATTTTTTACTTGTGCCTTGTCAATACTTTTCGCATGAGTTGGAAGGGTTATGGACTTATACTTTCTCCGGGCGCGCTTCTTACCCTTGAGTAGTGCTAGTCGACTGCGCAGCCGGAATTTATTATTTCCCTGAACCCTGGCTCTTTCCGGTTGACAAACTCCCTCCTTGTTTCTAACTTGAAAGTGCCTTCAAAATTAAAAATTATCTTGCATTCCGGTGGAATCGTTTCTCTCCAATTTTTTCATGAGGTCTGCTCGCTATGACAGAGGATAAAATCTCAATCAAAAACAGAAAAGTAAGGATGGGCATGGTCGGCGGCGGGGAGGGCGCTTTCATCGGGGCCGTGCACCGCAAGGCAGCCCTGATGGATGGGCAGATCGAGCTGGTCTGCGGGGCGTTCGACGAGGTTCCGGAAAGAGGCCGCGCTTTCGGTGTCAAAGAACTATTCCTGGACAGCTCGCGCTCTTACGGTACCTACCGGGAGATGGCCGAAAAGGAAGCCACTCTGGCTCCGGAGACCCGGATGGACTTTGTCTCGATAGTCACCCCGAACCACATGCACTTTCCTATCGCCAAGACATTCCTCGAAGCCGGCTTCCACGTGGTCTGCGAAAAGCCGATGACTGTCAGTCTCGAACAGGCGCTCGAGCTGCGCAAACTGGTAAAGAAAAGCGGCAAGGTGTTCGTGTTAACCCACACCTACACCGGCTATCCAATGGTCAAGCAGGCAAAGGCCATGGTGGCTGCGGGCCAGATCGGCACGCTCAAGAAAGTGATTGTCGAGTACCCGCAGGACTGGCTCTTGAAGCGCCTGGAGCTCGAGGGTGTCCGCCAGGCTGTCTGGCGCACTGATCCCAAACAGTCCGGCCCTGCCGGCTGCCTGGGTGATATCGGCTCGCACTGCTCGAACCTGGTTCACTATATCACCGGACTGGAGATCGAAAAGCTCTGCGCCGATGTGACTACTTTTGCCTCCGGCCGCCTGCTGGATGACGATGTCAACGTGCTCATACATTATGTCGGCGGGGCGCGCGGGATTTTACATGCCAGCCAGATCTCCTCCGGAGAGGAAAACAACCTTAATATCCGTGTCTACGGCGACAAGGCCGCTATCCACTGGCACCAGGAACATCCCAATTACCTTTATGTCTACCCTCCCGCAGCGCCGGTCCAGATCTACCGCCGCGGCCACGGCTACCTCAGCGACCTGGCCAGGCTGGCCACCCGCGTCCCGCCGGGGCACCCTGAGGCCTATATCGAGGCTTTCGCCAATATTTACATGGGTGGAGTGGCCAGTATCCGGGCGGCTGAAAGCGGTATGAAGCCTGAGAAATGCCTCGACCATCCGGGTGTCGAGGACGGCGTAGAGGGCATGGCCTTTATCGAGACAGTGCTCGAGTCAGGGCGTTCCGACCGGAAGTGGACGCCGCTCAAGAAATTTTGACAATGCGAACCGCGAGGTTGTCAGGCAATAAGTTCAATTCTTTTGCAGTTTTCTTAAAGGGCGTTATCCCAAGAAGGAGGAGCGATATGGCACGACCGGTCACTCTTTTTACCGGCCAGTGGGCGGACCTGCCTCTGGCCACTATGTGCGAGAAGGCAGTAGAGTTCGGTTATGACGGTCTTGAGCTGGCTTGCTGGGGAGATCACATGGAGCTGGACAAAGCCCTGAGCGAGCCCGATTATTGCAAGCGCAAGAGAGAGCTCCTGGCCAGGCACGATCTCAAGGTCTGGGCGATCTCAAACCATCTCTCAGGCCAGCTCACGCTTGACCCGAACGATGACGAGAGGTCGGATGCTTTCGCTCCCCAGGAGTGTCATGGAGACCCGGAAGCCAAGCGGGCCTGGGCGATCGAGACCCAGAAAAAAGCTGCGCGCGCAGCAAAAAAACTCGGTGTCGGGGTGGTCAATGGATTTACCGGCTCGCCGATCTGGCACCTGTTCTATTCTTTCCCGCCTGTGCCGGCCAGGATGATAGAAGATGGTTTCAAAATGCTGGCCGACATCTGGAACCCAATCCTGGATGTTTATGCAGAGGAAGGGATTAAGTTCGCTCTCGAGGTACACCCCACGGAAATCGCGTTTGATATAATCAGCGCAAAGCGGACCCTCGAAGCCCTGAACTATCGCCGGGAGTTCGGCTTCAATTTCGACCCGAGCCACTTTCAGTGGCAGGGCATCGATCCGGTGCGTTTCATCCAGGAATTTCCTGACCGCATCCATCATGTGCACATGAAAGATGCAGTTATTACTCTGGATGGCCGTTCGGGCATTCTTTCGAGCTACCTCAATTTCGATCAGCCGGGCAGAGGCTGGAATTTCCGCAGCCTGGGCCGCGGGGATGTCAATTTCGAGGAAATAATCCGCGCGCTCAATGAAATCGGCTACAAGGGCCCGCTGTCTGTGGAATGGGAAGATGCAAGCATGGATCGCGAACACGGCGCCGCAGAGGCCTGCGCCTTTGTGCGTAACCTGGACTTTCCGGCATCTTCACGCGTTTTCGATGAAGCGTTCGGTGAATAAATCCACATTAAGCTTAAACAAGGAGCTCTAAGATGCCGTTCGGCAAATTTTCCTTTGGGCTCATCGCGGCAGCCTGCCTGCTAACAGCCGCCACTCTAAGCGCCCAGAAGACAAATGAGGAGTCGAAAGAGAAACCTCCGCTAGGGAAACTCCTTCTCTTGACCGGCGTGGACAGGTTTCACAACTGGAGCGATAACAGCGCCGCCTTGAGGAAGATCCTCGAAGATGGCGGATTCCTCGTAGTGATGACCGAGGAGCCCTGGGTGCTTACCACCGAGGGGATGAAAGGCTACGATGGGATAGCGATGGTTTATAACAGCGATGAGCGCTGGCCCGCTCCAGTGGAGGAGGCTCTGGTAAAGCTCGTAACCGGTGGGATGGGTATCGGGATCATCCATTCCTCCGATAACTCCTTTCCGGGCTGGAAAGAGTTCGAGGAGATGGTGGGCCTGCTCTGGCGGATCGATGATACCCATCAGGCCGGGCACGACCATTTCGGCCCTTTAACCGTGAAGATTGTGGATCAGGAGCATTTTATCACCCGCGGCGTGGGGGATTTTCCGATAACAGATGAGTTGTACCGCGATCTCACCAGATACTCGGACTTCCATGTGCTCGCCGAAGCGTTCAGCAAGGATAAACAGCGCGATTATCCCATAATCATGACCAAGACCTATGGCCAGGGCCGGGTTTTCCACACAGTTTTAGGGCACAACCCGGAATCCATGAATTCGCAGGGGTTCAAGACCACGACTTTGCGTGGAATGCTTTGGGCGATAAAAAAGGATAAGTAACCGAACTTTTTTCAACGTACATTGCGAGGAGAAGATCCATGAGCGAGAAAAAAGGCGCCAAAAAGATTGCCAGGCGCGAGCTTCTCAAATCCGGAGCCGCCCTGGCAGTAGCCGCAGCAGGACTCTCAGCCGCAGCCCCTGCGGTTGCGGCAGGCAAAGGGAAGATCCTCGGAGCCAATGACAAGCTGCTGGTCGGCGTTATCGGCCCGGGGAGGATGGGCCGCGCGAACATGACGGCTTTGGCAGGGAATGAGGGGGTCGAGATAGCGGCGCTGTGCGACTGCTACAAGACCAATATGGATCTGGCCCTGAAAGCTCTCCAGGATAACGGGAAACCGCAGCCGAAAACATTCAGCGACTTCCGCAAGCTTCTGGATTTGAAAGAAATCGACATCGTGATTGTAGCCGCACCCGATCACTGGCACCCCCTGCAGGCAGTAATGGCCTGCCGCGCCGGCAAGGATGTTTACGTGGAGAAGCCGGTTTCGGTTACAGTGAGCGAAGGACGCAAGATGGTGGAAGTGGCCCGTGAAACTAAGCGGATAGTGGGTGTGGGTACCCAGCAGCGCTCGGGCAAGCATTTTCAGCGGGCGGTCAAGATCGTCCAGGACGGCCGGCTGGGCCGGATCACCCGGGTGAAGACCTGGAACTATGTCAATGAGTATCCTGAGGGAATCGGCAACCCGCCGGACAGCAACCCGCCCAAGGACCTTGACTGGGACATGTGGCTTGGCCCGGCTCCCATGCGGCCGTACAATGTCAACCGCTTCGGACCTCCGGTTGAAGGACGCTGGTCGAGCTTCCGCTGGTTCTTTGATTACGCCGGCGCCTGGATAACCGACTGGGGAACCCACCTGATCGACATTGTCAACTGGGCCATGAAGGTGAACGGCCCGGAATACATAAGCGCCTCAGGCGGTAAATTCGCCCTGCTCGATAACCGCGATACACCGGACACCCTGGTGGCCACTTTCCGGTACCCGGACTTTGTCCTGACCTATGAAAGCCGGGTGGCAGCAAGCTACTCTTCTTCCGGACATGACTACGGGATAGAGTTCCACGGTACGGAAGCGACCCTCTATGTCAACCGGGAAGGCTACAGCCTGAATCCTGAAATGCTGGATAAAGGCGAGGAGAGCATAGCCAGCACAATGCCTGTCTCAAGCGGCGGAAGCGACCAGCATGGCACGCATGTGAAAGCCTATCTCGAATGCGTGCGCAGCCGCAAGCGGTTCATTTCGGACATCGAGGATGGGCACTACGCCTCGAGCACACCCCATCTGGGCAACCTCGCTTACCGGCTGGGCCGCGGCCTGCATTGGGATGTCAAGGCTGAACGCTTCATTGACGATCCTGAAGCCAACAAGATGCTGTCCCGGCCTTACAGGGCTCCGTGGACACTTGCCTGAATCCGGGCAATGAAAAGAGATCAGGCTGGGGGAGAGGTGTGAATTATTTGCGCCTCGCCTGGTAGATTCACTATCCGGCAGGATACTTTCGCTTAAGGGGCTTTTGTTTGCCTGAAAAAGCGCCGCAGGGGCTCGTTATATGCGGCCAATGTAGTTTCTTGTCCCCAAATTCCATTCGTACTCGGGTCAGTCAGCTTTGTGCTCAATCCGGGCTGAGCTGTACCCGAAAATGGACCCGTACCGATCAGCTCCGGCAGTGCAGAAAACTCTTCCAGCCTTATGTGAATCAGGCGGTTCCCGATATTTATCCACAATTTATCCACAGGCCCGGACAGGGCCCGGTAAAGCCTGCAACGGTTTAATCGGTATTTTATAACTGTAATAAATTAAGTTAATTACGCAAGTTGGTGTCAAATTATCAACCAGCCTTTTAACTGTAGGAAAATCCAATAACCCCTTATGTTGTGGATAAGTTTAGACAAATCCGTTAACCCTTTATGCGATGGATAACCTCAAATAGCATCGTTAACCCCTTATGGAAATTTTTATTAGCTGTTTATATGGTCTTTCGGGTTCAGATCCGGCAGCATTTGCTGCATATTTTTGCCTGAGTCTGTTGAAAGTGCGAAACATCAGGTCGGTTGCCCTGTTATCTTATCCACCAGTGCACGGAATCGAGAACGCGCTCCATTTATTACCAGTGGAAGATTCTCCCATATTAAACTGGAAATCGGGTAAGCTCGCTCTACCAGTCAAACCGCAAAAATAACTCAAATCTTATTTTTTTGCTTCCAGCATTCCTTTCTGTGATTTTAAATCTAAATCAATCGGCCAATCATCCGATAATATAATATAGGTAACTTTTCCGGAGGGGAGAGTATCTCGCCTTAATCCGTTTCCATGCCTCTTGATTCAGGAGCAGCCTGCCAGGTTCGACCTGGTTTGCTTGCTTTTGGGGTGCTCAGTGGCTTGCCTCAAGGTAATAAAGTGAAAGATCCGCTCGCTACCACTTACTTTTGAGCCAGTAAAAACGAAAATGTGAGAATCATGTCGACTGATTTGTCCACTCTTGTTACCAACCTGAAGTTAATCAGGTTCCGGTATCCGAGCGTTCACCACAGGCTCAATCAGAAAGTTGTCAGCGGCGTACTTGACGGGCTTTATCACTGCGAGGACGGCCGCTACGCATATCTCGTACAGGATGAGAAGAGACACAAGATCCTGATTAAGGAATCATCACGCAGGATCGATATCAGCGGTAAACGCCTGATTATTCTGCTGGGTATCGGACTCGGTTATCAGCTTTTCGAAATATTCAGACAGCTTTCCGCCAATCAGTTGCTCATTGCCGTGGAAACCCGCCCGGATCTCCTCTGTAAATCCCTTTATGTCCATGACTGGCAAGAACTGCTGAACTCCCCTCAGTTCAAGCTCTTTCTGGGCTGCGATATCCACGGGCTGTCGGAGTTCGCCGAGCAGATCATCTCTGCGCCAGAGGAAAAAGATTTAATGGTCCTCGATAACAAGGTGCTGGTGACTATTGACCAGAAACCTTACTCCTGGTGGAATGCCTATTTCTACCTTATCAAAGGGCTTTCCTATGACGGTATCCGGGTGATCAACGCCGTGATGAGCAGATTCAATCTGTGGGACCCGGACAACCTTTACCTGAACATGCCCTCGGATTTTCTGGGTAAAAAAATTTCCGAACTCGATCCCAAAGAGATTTACGGCAGGTTCAATCTGCTGGCCCGGACGCTCGCCCCAAGCCTGAGAACCATGCGGCTTAAAGATTTTCCCCGGATCAAGGACCAGATCCACTTACCGCCAAAGGGCAGGGTCTCGATTATCGTTCTGTGCTGGAACAAGGTCGATTACACCAGACGCTGCCTGAACAGCCTGCTCCAGAAGACCGATTATCCCGATTTCAAGGTTATCGCCGTGGACAATGGCTCAACGGATAAAACCCGGGATCTGCTCCTCTCCCTGGCCCGGAAAGATAAGAGGCTCCAGCCTGTTAATCTCCCACGCAATCTGGGGATCCCCTCCGGCCGACAGGCAGGGCTGGAGCTGGCCGATGGGGAGTTTATCCTTTTTATGGACAATGATACAGAGGTCGAGCGACCGGATTTTCTGAGTGTGATGGTCAATACGCTGGAAAATGATCCCAATATCGGCTCAACCGGCGCTTTTCCCATTGTTTATACTCACGATAAGAATGATCACTATATCCAGTGCGTGTATATACCGGGAATCATCGCTCCGGTGGCCTGGTGCAGCGGCTACTGTCTGATAGTGCGCCGGAGTGTGCTCGAGGACATTGGCGGTATCGATGCAGAAGAGTTCGAGGCCTACGGCACAGAAGATGTCTACCTGGGCTATAAACTGCGCGAGCACGGTTGGATCACGGTTTCCACTCCGCAATTGGTCGGTGTCACCCACCTCATTGCCCACCGCCTGGACCATTACGACTACGACTGGCTGGCCTCAGGCAGGAAAAACAGTGAACTGTTTTTCCGTACTTTCGGCCCCAGGCGCAGGCTGCTGGACGCTGCGAGGGACAACCGCATCGCCTCCGGACTATGGGACAAAAATAAACAGAAATTTGTCTAAGACGGCAAAGCGCTGCTTTACCCCAAAAAGAGACCCACTCTACCTCAAATAAGGCATCCCTTCCTTTTTCATCTTGACTCGACCACCGGAATTGCTTACTATTAGTGCCAGACAAGCACCGGAACCATTCCGGCACGCTGTTTGCTTGAGCAGTGAGCAAGAACGGGCGGATCAGCTTATTTTATTGACAAAGGAGTGTCGCTCACGGAACGGAAAGAAGTTTATAAGCTGCTGACCGAGTATACCAAGAGCGAAAACCTTATCCGCCACGCTCTAGCGGTTGAGGCTGCGCTGCGCGCCTATGCCCGGAAATACGGCGAAGATGAAGACTTTTGGGGCGCGATCGGTTTGATCCATGATTTCGATTATGAGCAGCATCCCTCTCTGGATGAGCACCCGATGGTGGGCTGCGGGATACTGCGCGAGCGTGGATGGCCGGAAACCGCAGTGCGAGCTGTAATGTCCCATGCGGACAGGGCAGGGGTGAAACGGGAGACACGCGTGGAGAAAGCTCTCTATGCAGTGGATGAACTTACAGGCTTTATCATGGCTGTGGCGGTTGTCAGGCCCTCGCGTTCGCTCGATGACCTGAGCGCAAAAAGTGTTAAGAAAAAAATGAAGGACAGGGGTTTCGCCCGGGCGGTAAACCGCGAAGAGATGCTGGAGTCTGCAGCCGGGCTGGGAGAGGATTTCACCGAGCATGTCGATTTTGTAATCCGGGCCATGCGCCCGATTCAGAAAGAGCTCGGTTTCACGCCCTTGGAAAAATAATGGCCTTTTCTTGAGATAGGCAGGAAGACCGGAAAATAATCCGCGGAAATTTTTATACTTTGATTGAAAAAGGTTGAGTTGAAATGGAGCGCCCGGTTCCAGGAATCCTGTCGCTTTTTTTTGTGCTGGGCCTGATTGCCTGCGCCAACCAGCTTTCTGCGAAGGAAAGCCTTTGGCAAAAGAGCGAGCTCCTCGCCCGGGAGGACTTTTCCGGAAACCTGGGCGACTGGCTGATTGAGGGCGATGTCCAGGCCAGGATAGAAGACGGGCGGCTGCGCTTCGAAGCCGCCGCTGAGACCGGGGTCGAGAAAGGGAATATCTGGTGGAGGAAGCATTTCAGAGGACCGATCCAGATTGAATACGACTATCAATCAGCGACCCCTTACGGGCTGTCTATGGTCTGGTGGCATGCCCATGGCAGAGGCGGCGAGGATCTATTCTCATACGAGCGTTCCGGGGTTTACGATGAGTATGTCAAAGGAAGGATGAACGGTTATCATATCTCCTACCACCGTTTCAACTCGGGCGTGAGCAATTTGCGCAAATCATACGGCTTTCACCTGTTGGCTTCGAACAGCGATCCGATCCCTATCGCTGACCTTGAGCCGCACCACATCGTTATTTACAACCAGGACAATCGTATCAGGTTCGAGGTGGATGGCAAGCTGGTTCACGATTTTATCGACAAGGGAGAGGGATGTATCGGAGGGAAAGAATGGCTGCATGAGTTCCCCTGCCAGGGTACCGGCCCGAATTTCACCCAGGGCAAGCTGGGTTTGCGCCACACCCAGAAACAAGTCGCTTATTATGATAACTTCCGGGTCTACAGGCTGGTCAAACCCTGAAAAGGCAAGCGGGATTGCGCCGGGATAAGGATATCTTGCAGACAGCCCGACAACAGATTTAAAAAAATTAATTGATAGAAACCTTGCTATCCGTTCCATTTCGTGTCGTTTTTGGTCCGGCGCTGCCGGTCCATGACTTGAACCTTTTAAATATTAAATCCCATAAGGCTATGATTAAAGTAGACAATCTGACCAAGTATTACGGACCGACACTGGCTGTTGATTCGGTTTCCTTTGAAGTGCAGAAAGGCGAGGTGGTCGGCTTTCTCGGACCAAACGCAGCGGGAAAGACAACCACCATGCGCGTGATCACCTGTTATCTCAAGCCCACTGCGGGTACTGTGGATGTGGCCGGATACGACATCCACGAAAATCCGCTGGAGGTCAGGCGGCGCATCGGCTACCTGCCGGAAAACAACCCGCTTTATCCCGAGATGAACGTGGTGGACTACCTGAGCTATATTGCCGAACTGCGCCAGATTCCCGGAGCGCACCGGATGAAGAGAATCAAGGAGATAATCGGGATCACCGCACTGGGAGATGTTCTCCACAAGGATATTGGAGAGCTCTCAAAAGGGTACAAACAGCGGGTCGGCCTGGCCCAGGCGATGGTGCATGATCCCGAGATCCTTATTTTCGATGAGCCGACAAGCGGGCTGGATCCCAATCAGATTATCGAGATCCGCCAGCTGATCAAGGAAATCGGCCGGGAGAAAACGATAATCCTTTCTACCCATATCCTGCCGGAAGTCAGCGCCACCTGCAGCAGGGTCCTGATTATCAATGACAGCCGGCTGATTGCCAGCGGCACCACTGATGAACTGATTAAGAGAGCCCAGGGCACAGAGGTGCTCCAGGTATGCGTTAAAGGGCCGGAAGAAGAAGTGTTTAAGGCCCTGCGCGCTGTAGAGTTTGTCGGAGAGTTCCGCAAGATTGGGGGAGAACCTGCGGATGAAGGAACCTGGCTTTCCCTGGAAATCCAGAGCCAGGGCGGAGATATCAGAGAAAAGATTTTCAAGCTCGTGGTGGAGAAAAACTGGAGCTTACGCGAGCTGAAACTCGAAAAGATGAGCCTCGAGCAGGTCTTTGCCAAGCTGACAACCGCCTGAGATTCGAGTTTGGACCGGTAAACCTTTAACCCGTAAACAGACTGCAGAGAAAAGATGAAAAACGTCATTACTATCGCCAGGAAAGAATTCAAAGCGTATTTCGATTCACCGATTGCCTATATCTTTATCACGGCATTCCTGCTACTGGTCAATTTCCTCTACCTCTGGGCCTTTTTCGTGGTCGGGCAGGCTGATATCGGCTCGTTTTTCGGTGTGATGCCTTTTATTTTCATGTTCCTGGTGCCCTCGATAACCATGCGTCTCTGGGCCGAGGAACGCAAGATGGGTACCCTGGAGGTGCTCCTTACCCTTCCGATCCAGGGAAAAGAGGTGGTGCTGGGAAAATTTCTCGCCAGCTTCCTCTTCCTGCTCGTCATGCTCGCGCTCACTTTCAATGTGCCGCTGTTGGTGGGCGCCCTGGGTGATCCCGACTGGGGCATGGTTATCTGCGGCTACCTCGGATGTCTCCTCCTGGGCGCTTCATATCTGGCAATCGGACTGTTTGCCTCGGCTCTGAGCGAGAACCAGATCGTGGCTTTCATTCTGGCTATCGCTATCAGCGCCGCCATGCTTATTGTAGGCGAGTGGTTTTTCCTGATGCTCGTCCCAGATATTTTCGTACCCGTTTTCAACTATCTCGGTCTCGGCACCCATTTCGAAAGCTTGGGCCGGGGAGTAGTCGATACCCGGGATATTATTTACTATCTCTCTGTGATCGGTGTATTCATCTATCTTAATATTAACACCGTAGAGAACAGGACCTGGGTCTGAATTTCCAGGGACCAGTTTCAAGGGATGAACTATGAATGGTAAAAAAGCGACCGATAAAGTTTCAAATATTGTCTATGTGTTGATTATTATTGCGATAGTGCTGATTGTCAATGCATTAGCTAACCGCTTTTTCGGACGGCTGGACCTAAGCCAGAACAAGCTTTACTCCATCAGCCAGACAACCAAGCAGATCCTCTCAGACCTGGATGATGTGATCTCGGTCAAGGCTTATTTTTCCAAGAAACTTCCGGTGCAGATCTCCCGGCTGCCCAAAGAGGTGGACGATATGCTCCAGGAGTATAATATCTACTCCCACGGAAATGTGAATTACCAGCGTATCGATCCCGGAGAAGACGAGGAGCTGAAACAGAAACTCGCCGGTCTCGGGGTAATGCCGGTAACCATGACCATAATCGAGAAAGATGAGCGCCAGCAGATTAACGGTTATCTCGGTATCACTATCAGCTATGGCGAGAAGACCGAGGTAATTCCCATGGTGGAGAACACCCAGGACCTGGAGTACGAGCTTACGAGCCGCATTTACCGGGTTACTGCCACCCAGCCGAAACATCTGGGCTTTATTACCTCTAACACAAGCCATGATTTGATGGGTGACTACCGGCTTTTTGCCCAGGAGGTGCGCAAGCTCCACGAGATCGACCCGGTGGAGCTGGGTGAAGGCAAAAAGGTGCCGGAGGAGATCAATACCCTGGTCCTGGCCGGACCAACAGATTCGATTCCGGAGGATGTCAAATTTGCGCTGGATCAGTTCATCATGCGCGGCGGCCGGATCATTTTCCTGATCGACAACCTGGTAGTGGATGAGCGCCGCGTGCCGCGGCAGGTCAACCATGGTTTGTCCCAGATGCTTGCCAGCTATGGTTTCCGCATGAGCGGGAACATTGTGCGGGATGACAAATCTCATTCCAATGAAAGAGTTTCCCAGGGGATTTTCACTATCAACCGGCCCAATCCGTTCTTTCTCAGGATTACCAAGAAGTATTTCGGCGAGCACCCCGTGGTGGCAAGGCTTTCTGAGCTCACCCTGCCCTGGTCCGGCTCTCTCGAGCCGCCGGTAAACACGGACAGTACGGTGACCTATTCAGTGCTTGCCAGAACCACCGATGCCGCACAGAGCTTTGCTCCGCCCCGCTTCCAGCCTCTGGGAGGAGGCAATGAGATTCCCCTGGCAATTCTGGCTACCGGCTGGTTTACGAGCGCTTTCAGAAATCGCACCGATCTGGCAAAGGAAGGCGAAACACCGATCGATAGATCCACCGCCGAGACCGAAATCATGGTTATCCCCTGCTCCGCTTTCCTCCAGAACCAGTATCTCTACCCGGGGAACCTGGAGTTCATCCTTAATGCAATCGATTATCTTACTATCGGGGATAAGCTGATATCGATCCGCACCAGGCCGACAACAGATCGGCCGCTTAAAGCCTTGAGCGCGGAAATGAAAAATTTCCTGCGCATTTTGAACATTGTGGGTGTCCCGATCTTAGTGATTCTTTTCGGTTCCATGCGCTTCTATCTCAAGCGGCGCGACAAGATGATCCGCTCCCGTTCTTTTTAAGTCCGAGTTCCGGGTGCGCCAGCCTCCCGGAGAGATTTCAAACTTCAACCCTGGCAGAGAGTTATGAATAGGCTCGCAAAACCTTTAATCGTACTGATTGTGCTTTTGGCAATCTGGCTTGTGATCCGATTCACCGGACACGACACAAGCCGTCCGCACCCCGAAATCTCATTAAAAGTCGACCTCAATCCGGACAAGATAAACCGGATTGAGATTTCCCGCGGCCAGGAGCAGATTATTATCCTGCACGGTACCACCGGCTGGCAGGTCAAGACTCCGGCAGGTATAAAACCAGCCGATAGTGAACAGGTTCTCAGCGCTTTGAGTAATTTCAACAAGGTCAATACCGCGGACATTGTCAGCCACAACCCCGAGAAACATGCGGAATACAAGGTGGATAGTGCAGGCGGCACGCGGGTGCGCATTTACGGCCAGGGCGATGTGGCGCTCGATGACATACTGATCGGCAAGCTCGGCGGTTTCGAGTCCCAGCAAATGGCCGCACAGAGGGGCAGGGTCAACGAGCGCGATTTCTACACTTTCATGCGCCGTGAAAGTTCAGACCAGGTTTTCAAGGTGCAGGGATTTTTCGGTGGTATGCTCGGCACTGACCCCGAGCAGTGGCGCGACCACAACCTCATGAGTTTCCGCCCAGGCCAGGCCTGGAAACTTAGTTTTATCCATCCCGATGAAAGAGTTGTCATCGAAAAGGATACAAGCCGCGTATGGGTCATGCTCGAACCCGAACTTGGTGCGCCGGGTGATTCCGCTGAGATTAAGAAAATAATCGGGACCTTGAGCACGCTGCGCGCCTCCGGGTTTGTGGACTCGACCCTTGCGCCCCAGGCGCTCGGGCTTGATCCGCCCTCGTTCAGCGTGAGGGTTGAGCTTAAAGACAGTACAACCTACGAGGTTTCGGTGGGCAATGAGCTGGAGAACAACCTCTTTTACTGCCGGAAGCCTGGTGACGAGCAGGTTTACACCATCGCCGCCTTCCGCTTGGACCAGATCAAAAAGCGGGCGTATGCGCTGATTGAAAAAGGAGAAGGGGAGAAAAAGGAATAGAAGCTTAAAGCAGGGCTTATTAACACGGGTCAATAATGATTATAGGAAAATACGCGTACCCCAGGAGGGAGGCGCGTTTTTTTTGTCGGAAACTAATAAAGCGGAATTCACCTTCAGTTGTTCTTCTGCCAGTTTTTGACTCAGGGAGTTCTCCGGTGCCAGAACCGGTTCCTGGCGGTAAAAAACCACACCTGTTCCGGTTATCATGTAACCCTGTACTGCCAGATTAACCATAGTCCGTCACTTTTTATTTCACCCTACTCCAGACTTCCCTCCAGATCACATCACCAGCCTCTGTAGAAAGAATCAGCTGATCCCCATCGAACTGGTATTTAATCGAGGCTGATTCATTTACACGATTGGGATTCGAAAAGAACCTCAAATGTTCGGTATAAGTATCCCCTTCGAGCGTGTATGTGCCTCCGTTTGCGGAAAAGGTATTGTAAGCATTAATATAATCAGAATCGGTTATTTCCCCGCCGAACTTCGGGCGGTCCGGCTTCTGGCCGACAGTTGCGAAATGGGAACTGGTGATGATTTTTATCGCGGTCCAGTCGGCTTGCGTGCGTTCGAATGTCGTATCCGGTGTAGTGTATTTCGCTGAGACCAACTCCCATACTCCTTCGATCTCGTTCTTTTTTTCACCGGCAGTGCAGGCAAACAGCGCACAAACCGAAATCAATAAAAGAATTTGTGAAGACTTCATTTCGGTCCTCCATTTTTATTAAATCTTTTCGTTTTGATGCTTCCAGGATGCGAATGTGCGCCAGGCTTGTAGCCTCCCATTAGTCGAAAGATTTTTGCGTTTGGTTCACCGTTATAACGTTCAGCCTCCTTTTTCGATTAAGTAAAAGCAAAGCTGGACATTTTTAGGCTACTGTTTGAGATGATAATCTCCCAGTCACTTTAACACTATCTTTTCGCTGCCTGTATGTCAAGAAATCAGATTTATATACCGTACTTTTTATTTCATGCCGTAACTCCGGAGCGCACTACGCCTTCTTACTCCTCATCGACAAAACTTTTGTCGATGTCAGGCCCTTAAGGGCCTGTAATATGGCTGCTTTTTTTTCGCGCCTGGGGTTGTCCTGGACCAGGATTCATAAATCAGCCGGCATTCTTGACGCTCTCCTTGATGATGATTCTTGCCTGATGAAAAGTATCTCCTGACTCGGGCAGGAAACAGTTATTATTTTCTTTTGATAAATCCCGGAAATCATTTTATTTTCGTCTTGTGTTTCTTCTCCCCAGCCAAATAAAATAATGGTTTAGATTCAGATGAAACTGCTCATTATTGACGACAGCAAGTTCATGCGCAAGACCCTGGAAACCAAACTAAATTTTCTGGGGATGAAAATTTACGATGCCGAAAGCGGCCAGCAAGGCCTGGAGCTGGCCCGGGAAGTCCTGCCGGATTTGATTCTTCTCGATGTGCGGATGCCGGGCATGGACGGTGTCGAGACATGCAAGAAACTCCGGGAAATCGAGTCCTTGAAAAAAGTACCGATAATCATGGTGACTGTGGAATCCAAAGAGGAGTCTTTCAAAAAGGCTATCGAGGCAGGGGCCATTGATTATGTAATCAAACCGATCAACTACGATGACCTGCTCAGGAAAATAGATAAACACCTCAAGCTCGATTAGTTCCAGCTTGTGATTCCATCTTTCAGCCCCGCTGTTTTAAACCTGCCATTGATTTTCCTCCCTGACAGGACATTACCGGAGAGAGGTTTTGGGCTTATACAGATCCGGATTGTCTCTCGCCGCTCGCTGGACATACCTGTTATCCGTAACAGCGCAGCTCGAGAACCCGCGCCTCCGGTACGCCGTTTGCAGCCTCGACCTGGACCCTGATTTTCCGGCAGCGCAGGTCTTTGAACAGATGAACCTTTTTACGCTGGTAGTTTCCGCTGACTGCTGCCACAGTATTCCAGCTCCCGCTGTCAAAGGCCTCGATCCGGTAGTCCCTGACAGTCTCGGGCTGCGGCCCCTCGATCATCCGGGCGTGGTAGCTGTCCTGGTGGGTCAGTGTCATGTGGCGCGAGAGGTTGGTGTCGAAAGTCAGGTGCAGTTCCCTGAGTGATCTCATCCTGCCGAAATCGAGCTCAAGCCGGGCGTCCGACAGCTCAAGCGAGGTCGAACGCCACTGGTGGGACTTGTTTTCCACCGGCCTGGCCACTCCATCCGTGACATTCTGTGCCTCATAGCCTTTCCGGGCGCTGCCTGAGGATACCCTGGCCGTGCGGGCGAAATCCTCCGGGTCGCGGTTTGGAGTTCCCAGAAGGTAGCCGTCCTGTTTCAGGATATTCTGCTTGATAACCTCTATATCTTCACCTGATAACATCCCGGGTGTCAGGTTCTTGGCAGCGCAATAGGCCGCCGCGGTGCCCGCCCCCTGGCCGATAACCGAGCAGGTGGCCATTACCCGCGTAGAACAGAATGCCACGTGGCTGGCGCTCAGAGATCTTCCATTGAAAAAAAGGTTTTTCAGCGTAACAGAATAAAGCGCACTGAGAGGGATTGAGTACAGTTTTTCGAGCCTGTGCTGAAAGAAGAAGTCATCCTCATTTTTATAATCGAAACCCATGGGATGGTGATGGTCGATCGGCCAGCCTCCGTAAGCCACCTCATCCTCGAAAATTCTCCCGGAGGTCAGGTCGTCCTGGCGCAAGATGTATTGACCGATCAACCTTCGGCTCTCACGGCGCGCCGGCAGAAAGCCGAACCACTCCAAAGCCCAGTTCTCGGCTCCATGGTCTCCCCGGTTCTTGAGATGGTCCCACACGCCGAACAATATTTTCAGGAGTTCTTCCCTTATCCTGCCGTCATCGGCTATAGTGTCCAGCATCCCGCCCCACTCGATCCACCAGTAGCCGTATTCCAGGCCGTCGTGGCTGCGCGCCAGGTCGCTGTCTGTGGGATAACTGTAGGCCCACTCCGGAGGAGTGAAAGGCATGGGCCGGCCCATGTTGCGCGCCTGAAAGAGCAGGGAGGAGCCCAGGGTATAAGGCTCTTCCTTTTCAGGCGCCAGGGACTCCCCGAATTCAGCTTTTGCCTCCCGCCCGTGACGGAAGGGGTTTCCGGCCAGGTAACCCAGTGTACCGTCACCCGTACAGTCCACGAACACCTTCCCCTGGACAGTGTAAGCTGTCTCCGTGCGGAACGCATAACAGTCGATCTGGCGGATAAGGTCATTTTCTGTCCGGCAGCCGGTCATCACGGTGTTCAGGAGCATGGTCAGGCCCGGCTGAGAGTTGACTTTTTCCCAGAGGATCAGATCCCACATCGAGGCCGAGCGCTGAATATTCCTCACCTGGTTTTCAAGCCGCAGCTCCTCGATTATTCCGCTCTCTCTTGAGTCCGGTATACCCGAGCTTTCAGCCCCGCAAATGTGCATCCTGACCTCGCTGGAAGAGTTGCCCCCCAGTACCGGCCTGTCCTGGACAAGCAGGGTGGAGGCCCCGTTCCGGGCCGCGGCCAGGGCGGCGCAAACACCGCTCATTCCACCCCCTACGACAACCACATCGGCCTCGATTGTTTTTTTCAATGCTCCCCTGGGTCCACCCCTGGGAATTCCTGAGGCTTCTTGGTCTTTACCGGCGGGAAAATTGTTTCCCCTGCCAGCTATCACTCCCCCGATGCCGAATATCCCGGAAGATTTTAGAAAGTCCCTGCGTAACATGGCGCTTCCTTTCCCGGCAAAATAAATTTTGATTGGACATGGGATTTTGCTTGAAATATTTTTCCAAAAACTTTCGATTGAATCGAGACAATATTTATTTAAACATCATCCGGGTCTTTTGGAAGAAAAATATAACCCGATCGGCGAGTATCTTTAGTGAAGGAAGAGGGAGAGGCGACCGGGCGGTATCTGCTGCAGCCAAATCTGGAAAAGTTTCTTAAAGTTTTGAGGATGATAAGTTATTCGCTTCGGTTAATTACCTTATCTTTTCCGCTGAATAGCTTCCAGGCTTGCTTTCTATTATATTGAAAGGTCGATAACTGCCTGAACTGCTATAAAAAGGGGGATGATCATGCCGGAAAGCTTAAATGCAATAGCGAAAATGATCGATCATTCATTGCTCCATCCCGCCCTTACGGATCAAGAGCTCAGAGAAGGATGCGAGTTCGCCGGGAAAAATAACCTGGCATCTGTGTCCATAAAACCCTACGCCGTTCCTCTGGCCAGGGGAATTCTGGAGGGTTCGGAGGTGGCTGTGGGAACCGTGGTCGGTTTTCCGCACGGGAACAGCAGGATTGAAATCAAGGTCAGGGAGGCCGAGCTGGGCTGCGATGACGGAGCAAGCGAGCTTGATATTGTCCTGAATATCGGAAAAGTGCTGAGCAGGGACTGGGACTATGTCTCCCAGGAAATCCGGTCTTTAAATGACGTGGCTATAAAAAGAAAGGCCGTCTTGAAAGTGATTTTCGAAAATGATTACCTCGATAATGACGCATATAAAATCAAGCTTTGTGAGTTGTGCAGCCTGCATTCGGTGGCCTTTGTCAAGACTTCCACTGGATATGGATTCGTGAAGCAAGAGGGCGGGATGTATGCATATCAGGGGGCCACGGACCACGATTTGAAATTGATGAGAGCGCACTGCGTGCCCGGTATCCAGATAAAAGCAGCCGGTGGGGTCCGGACACTGGACGACTTGTTGAGGGTGAAGAAGCTCGGTGTCACGAGAGTGGGAGCCAGCGCAACCGGGGCCATACTTACAGAAGCAAGGGCCCGGGGATATAAGTAAACCTGGATTGCTCTCTGAATAAATATTCCAACTGCTATTCTAAAAGGTCTAAAAGCCTGGCCCTTGCCTGGTCGTAGTCATCCCCGCGCTGGGACCAGGGGACTGCGGCTTTTTTATCTACATCATTGAATGCCTTCGGCACCACGGAACGGACTATTTTGAGCACCTCGTCGCGGCCCGCTTTCTGCTCGGCCAGCCACATGATCTCGTAATCCTGCTGTCCCCGGCGGATGTTCTTGAGCTTGATCGAGCCCAGCAGACGGTTTACGCCGCGGTCTTCTTGCGGGAAAAACGGGTCATGCCCCGGATAGAACACTATCCCGTCCCCGTTGCCGAAAGAGTTGGGTCCGCTGATAAAGGTCACCGGATCGGTAAATACCTGCTGGGGCTGACCAGCCCTGGGGCCCTGGTGATTGTGGCGCCAATGGGTACCGTGCCAGATAAACCAGGTGTTGACATCATAAAGGTACTTGGCCCAGGCGTTCATGCGCAAATCAACCGCCTCGGCTTCCAGAATGGTTGAGCCCCAGCGGGGGCGGAACCCGTTATAAAACCAGTGGTCCCGGCCCTTGTTTCTGAGATAAGACAGCATGTTGGTGTATACTCCCTGGCCTCCGGCCCAGATATCTATCTCCTCGGAAAGAAGCAGGGTATACTCGCGGGTGATAAAAACCGGCAGGCGCTTCCCGGGCCCCGGATTATTATGGACCCATCCCGAGCGCTCCCTGATCCAGTTGAACATGTCAGTTCCCGGCTCGTCGATCAGGTACCAGAAAAAACGCGCATTCGGAGCATTGGCCTCGAACCAGTTCACCCAGAGATCGGACTGCTGGCGCACATCGCTCTCCGAGTCTTCCATGACCGTGCTGCCGTACATCCCGACCGGGAAGATATACTCGCCCTCCCCCTGGCCTGGTCCCTCGTAGCCCGCAGTGGAGGTGAATGCGCTCCCGTCGAGGTACGGCTTGTAAGAGTCCAGCATTGCCTTCTCGAACCGCGAGTAGTGCGGCCTGAAACCGCCGACCAGGTCGATCCTGTGCCTGTGGGCCTCGTGTTTGAGCATCGACTCTATCTGTGCAGGGCTTAAATCCGGATAATAAGGTTCCGCACTGTCGTGATAGAGCCAGACATTGGAGTGGTTCTCATCCGGGAGATAATGGGGCAGAAGGGTAAGTTCCAGGGGTATCGAGTCCACTTCCCACCCCTGTTCCAGTACTCTGACCATTCCTTTGTACGCCCCGGCGGGATAGCTCCTGTCTCTGGGCAGGTACAGGTCGACCCAGAAACCCTGAACCTGGCCGGGAGGGATATCGAGCGGGAACCCGCCCTGGCCAGGCAGGGCGTCCGGGGTTATCAGGGGATCCGGTATCCAGCCGGTCATGCGCTCCGGCGCAGAGGCCTCAGAACCGTAAAACCACAAAGGGCTGGTAGGCCGCACTACCTGGATATAATGCTCACTGAAAAGCTCGATTCCGCCCCCGGAGCCATAGGCCGCTGTTCCATAGGCGCTGATTGCCTTGCCTGATGAGCTGTGAGTCAGCGGATCGACAGAAACCTCCACACCCGCGGCGCCGGAGGAGTCCGCGACAACGATCACCTGGAAAGCCAGGACCTCGTTGTACAGCCCCTTGAGCCTGATCGTGCTGCCGTCCCAGATACTGTTCGAGCTTTTTGACCGGTGGTTGAGATCGCCTCGAAACACCTTCTCCCCATCGCCCACAGCCCATGTTTCGGCAACCGAAGAGGAAAAAACAATCGTCTGCGGCTTTTCGGCTCCGGAGAGCAGTTTCAGCATCCCCAGCAGGTCGAACACATTCACCCGGCTGTCGGCTGAGTTGTCCACATTGGCGATCCGGCGCTGCCTGTCCGATTCCGGTTCCTTGGAAGAGAGAATCCGCAATAACAGTAAAAGGTCAAAGATATTGATCCGGCCGTCTTCGTTGATATCCCCTCTGTAAGCGGCGCTTACTTTGCTTGAGGTCCGGGAGAGAGCAGGACTCGAAAAAGAGCAGAGAGTCAGAAAGGCGAGAAAGAGTAAAATGATTTTACGCATCTGGAACCTCTGAATATCCCTGTCAGCCTGGCTGATTATATTTAATCCCAGGCAATCAGTCTTGAAAAGAGAAAGGGGTTTGCGGCATCCGCCGGTTAAAAATTTGAAAAAGCGTCTGATCTTTTTGAATTTACTCCCGGGACATGATACCAGATAGATCGAGACCCGGCTTCCCGGTAACCGGAGCCGGATCTGGCTCAGCGCCCGGCGTTTTTCACCTCCATAGTGACTGACTCGATAACCACTAATGTGTCATTTACAGCCACAGTGTAAGCGTGCTTTTCAGAGCGGGGTATTTCCGTGTGCTGCCGCAAGGTACCGTTCCCGGCCATTGGCGCGCCGACTTAAAAAGGCCCGTAGATTGTAGTGACCTCCGCTTTCAGCGGTATAACAATACTCCCCATCGGACTGTCTTCGATTTTCTGCTCCCCTAAAAAACGGTAAACCATCCGGCCACTGACTATCCAGCCTGTTGACTCTTCAAGTTCTAGTTTGCCGCTCTGTTCGCCTGCCAGATCTAATGTGGGCTTCGACTGCTCCATTTCCGTAGCCCCGGCCTCCGGTTTGGGCTTGGCTACAGACACGACCGCCAGAACCGCGACTCCGTCCCTGCGTTCTTTCAAAGTCCAGTTGTGTTCTTCCGCTATGGGCATGTCTTTAATATCCAGATCACCAGCCCCGCCACTGAAACGCATTTCCGTCTTGAGCATATCTTTTAAAGTGATGCCGGTCGTTGACCAGGAATCACCCACCCCTACAGGCTGGTCCGGGAACATTCCGAAAACCCCACCCATCATTTGTACTATCTTTTGGTCGCTGAACATCTCTTCAAACCGCATTCTCATCATCTCTTTTATTGTTTCCTGTTCCCCAGACGATTCGAGAACCTCCATCATGCGAGTCTTTACCTCTTTCATTCCCTCCACTTCTCTGACCTTGCCTGTTTTGGAAAGAACCATCCTGCAGCTTGGGCCATTAGCTGCAGGGGTTTCAGCTTCAGCCGGGCTGACCGAATTATACTCTATCTTGCCCGATACCTCTCCTATTTCCAATTCCATATTGATTGAGTGGAAGGCCGCCTTAATTGCAGCATTTCCCTGGTCGTCCACTGCCTGAACCTCGTAAGTTATATCATAGCCCATTTTCTGATTGATCTTCATCTCTTGTCCCATCAAGGACAGTGTCATTTTAGTGTCATTAACTGTGCGGAGATTGTAAGTTTTCCCTTTTTCCAGTCGGAGTTTAAGATCTACATCTGCTCCGGAAGTAGCCCATGAGACCTGGGCCAGGGCAGCCAGTATGCAATACGCCACTATGAGAAGAAAATACAATTTTTTCATTTTGAGACCCTTAGCGGGAAAAGGTTGGTTTATCCGGTACTTACCATGACTCAGGTACAAATTGCACAATTGTAAAATTCTCCATTTCTGTTGAAAAACGGCAGCCATGGCTGTTGCCGCATTTCAACCGATTATGGTGTTTTCGACCCCGCCAGCGGTTTTTTCTGTGCCTGATGATCGTGTATCTTCAGAACTATGACGCCGTGGAAAGGCAGCTTGCCTCCTCCGGGCTGTTGAGCGGCCGGTTGCGCATATCTTGGCATAATGTGTGCCTGCAACTTGACTAAAAGTCATTAAGTAATGGAACCCTTTGTCAATATTGTAAATAGCGATATACCCCTGATTCAACATATTGAAGCGTTCATCCGTTTTTACCCTGAATAAAGCAATAATCCGATATTCTTTAAACTAAAGTCAATAGATGCTACTTTAGTCTGATTCGTTGCTTTTGGACTCCGGTCTTCGTCACTTATGGCTTCAATCGGGAGACTGATTATCGTCATTAACAATAAACCAGTCTTTTTACTTGAATATCAAGGATTCTATTGGTCAAAACAGGAAAAAGAGAGTCGCGTCTCGCATGGCTCTATAACATATCCTGGAAAGC